>NZ_CP055481.1:904383-1205844 GCF_013705725.1 Klebsiella sp. RHBSTW-00484
TGACCAGTTTCTGGGCCGGGATATTGTCTTCACGGTGGATGAGGCGCATATCGTGACGGTCAACCCGCTGCTGTCGCCGTATATGACCAAGGTGGTCAAGATGTGGCGTAAGCTCGGTGCCTGGCTGTGGCTGGCCACCCAGAACCTTAAGGACTACCCGGATATTGCCGAAAAAATGCTGAACATGGCTGAATGGTGGATTTGTCTGACCATGCCCCCGGAAGAGGTCAAAGATATCAGCCGTTTCCGCGCGCTCACGCCGGAGCAGGAATCGGTGCTGCTTTCCGCCAGTAAACTGTCGGGTTGTTATACGGAAGGCGTGGTGCTGGCGAAACGGATCGAAGCGCTGTTTCGTGCCGTGCCGCCCAGTCTCTTCCTGGCACTGGGCATGACGGAAAAAGAAGAGAAAGCCGAACGCCGGGCGCTGATGAATGAATTTCACTGCAGCGAACTGGAGGCGGCAAAACGCGTCGCGCAGAATCTGGACCGTCTGCGCGGTCTGACGGAGAAACAACAGGAGCCTGCCACGGTATGATGACACTGAAGTACCCTGAACCCGCCATTCATGAGCACAGTGGTGGTGCGCTATTCACCCTGTCGCCTCAGGGGGAGCCCGGCGTGCTCCCGGCGACACATCAGCACCTTGTGAGGCTGCGGGCGATGCTCAGGCAGCGCCTGACCGGCCCGGTCAGAATGACCTGTCACCCGCACCGGGTGGGACTCAGCAGCAGCGTGGCCATCTATCTTGAGGGAAAGCTGAAGCAGGTGGTGAACATCCTTATCACCGTGACGGGGCAGACAAGCTGGCCGCAGGAAGAGGAGTATGCGCATCCGCGCTGGTATATCACGGTGCCGGATTCGGCTGATCTGGTGTATCTGATGCTGTGGATTAACGGGCTTGACGTATAACTACAGACTTGCCTTCACCAGGGGCATGATAATAAAAATTACTTAATGCTTTTTTGATACCGGCCGCCAGGGCCGGTTTTTTTATGAGCGTTTAACCAATTTCAATGCTAAATATATTATAACTTCCAAAGTGCTTTTTAAGAGCGAGTAGTTGCTATGGCGGGTACTTCAGAAAAAGATATCAAGTTACTGTGGGGCCGCGCAGCAGGGCGCTGTTCTTACTGCCAGTGTGACCTTACACATATCATGGATGGTTTAGGCAATTATCATGTAGGTGAAATGGCTCATGTTATCGGTAAGAAAAAAGGTGCAGCCAGGACAACTGAGGGTACAGGACCTGATACCTATGACAATTTGATCCTTTTATGCCCAACCCATCATAGGATGATCGATAAGGCTCCAGAAGGGGCCTATCCGAATGAAATGCTTTTTCAGTGGAAAGAGAAACACGAATCTTCTGTTGCAAATGCTTTTAAGAAGGCTGTTTTTGATAGTGTTGAGCAACTTAAAGAAGAAATTGCGTTAATGCTTTATGAAAATAATAAATGCTTTACTCATTATGGACCATATTCTGAAGCTGCAAAAGATATGGGTTCTAATACTCAAGAATTGTGGGAGCTAAAAAAACTAAGTGTGATGGTGCCTAATAATCGTAAAATAATAAATGTAATTGAAGGTAATATGGGTTTATTAAGCGCCAGGCAAAAACGGTTGTATATTGACTTTAGAGATCATGCCGAAGCTTGGAAATACAATCAGTATAATAGATTGGATACCTATCCTTTATTTCCTGAAGAGTTCCAGAAGGAGTTCGGTTATGAATAATAATTCATGGGGTGTCAGTTTCGCATCGATTTCATGGTTTGACGATTATTTGAAATATCATAAAAATGTCAAGGGTTTTATTCGCGAAAAGGATATAGTCTTTCGTGTTGAGAGGAAAATTCAAAATGATATGTTGACGATCATTCTTCTGAATGAATACACAATGAGTGTGACAAAAATACTCAAAGTTATCAAATAGTTTGGTGGGGTGGATATAATCGTTGTTGGTGGTAATTGGAATAGCTACACATCTGGTGCCAAAGAGCATGCTATACAGCAAGAACTTGGGTTGTTTAATTCGGCAGAAATCGGCGCGGCTTTATTCAAAAATGATTACTGGAATTTCCATAGAAAAGATAGAAACGGCAGTCCGCAATATCATATTAGAGAGGAGCAGTAACGTAGTGGGAATATATGGGTTTGGATCTTTTTTTCGAGCTCAAACTTACAATGACATCGATATAATGATAGTGGTAGATTGCCCTTTTGAAGAGCTTCTAGGCCTTTATGAGGAGTGTGTAGAAGCTTTAAGTTTGTTAGGTACGGAAACTGGAGAAGAGTTTCACTTGCTTTTCCTTACTTATCAAGAGTTTAAAGAGAAATCATTGATTGAATCTGGTTCTTTGATCCCTATTTTTATTGGTTCATAGAAATTTCTCACGATAACCCATATGGCAGTTAAGCCGTTATTATATAAATGAGATTTTCACAAAGTTACTCTGTACTCCTAACATTCATTAAGTGGTAGAAAAACTTCTGAGTACGGGATTTTAGTTTATTACGGTTTTTCTGAGCGGCCACGGGCACGCTGTCAGGCGATTCAGTCTGACGGAGTCCCGATTCATGAAACTGACCTCTCTTGTTTTCCTGCCGGCTCTGCTGCCGGCATCCGTACTGGCCGGCACGGCCATCTTCACCGACAGTCACCATCTGCCGGCAAATCTGCCGCCGGACGTGCCGGTGGTCCTTCTTGATGGTCCTGACCGGCTGCAGGCCGACATATTCGGGGAACTGCCTGCAGATCCGCAGCAGGCCGAGGCACACGTCAGGCAGGTTATGGCGTCTCCTGCCTGGCAACAAAAACAGCTGCAGCTGAATGATTCCTATCGCCAGGTGGTCCGGGCCTGGGAACTGGGCATTAAAAAAGTGCCGGCAGTGGTGTTTGATGACCGCGATGTGGTGTACGGCACCAGGGATGTGGCCGTGGCCACATCCCTGCGTAACCGGGGAGGTGGTCAGTGAATACAAAACCTTCCCGCATCAGAACCACGGTGTGCTCGCTGGCGGTTGCCACGGTACTGGGTACGGCAACCGCGCCGGCAGCTGTTGCAGCACTTAACACTGCGCAGATTATTGCCAGCGCCGTGTCGCAAAACTGTATCAGCTGGCGTGTCAGTGGCATCTGTTACTGGCTGTTCTGCACCCCCTTTGGCTGCAAGGTGCGCACGTCGGTCAAAGTCACCCACTTCATTCCTCAGACAGTCGTTTCGACCTATGTCGCGCCGGGCGGCAACCCGTGGCAGGAAATGGCGTTTGTCAGCCAGACCGCCGGCGGGCTGGAAAGTGCTGTGACCAGCGGGCTCTCCGGTGTTTCTGCCGGAGGAGCCAATCCGGCCGACATGAAAAATCCCGGCCAGCGCAAGTCCGCCGTGCGTTTCAAGTATGCCGATGCGATTGGCCACCCGGCCACCTCCCTCATTGGCGGCAGTATTCCGGGCTATTCCTGTGACACCGCAGCCACCCCGTTAATGCCTTACTTCCTGAGTACGCTGGATTCGGCGGCCTGGCGCACAGGCGTACCGGAGTCCCTGTATCCGGAAGCTCTTGTGCCCGGCCAGCGGGAAATCGGCAGTCAGGCAGCAGCCAATATGTGGGGCAACATCTATCCCCGTTCGGGGTTTATCAGCCAGACCGATGATGACAAAGCCTCTGCCGTGGTGGCGCAGCGTGTGGCAGACATTATCACCCGCGCCGGGCAGCCCCATGTTTATCAGGTGCTCCTGGGCAGCCGTCATGACGGGTACTGGCCACCGGGCGAGGTCACGGAAAACACCGGCACGCGCAATCACAAATGGCAGCGGCTGGCTCCCCACATGACTCAGTCATGTGCCGTATTCCCGGACGGGAGCTATACCGCCGCGAGCGATAACAATGAAGCCTTTGCGCTCTGGCAGCCTTACAGTTGCTGCAAAAAGCGCGGGCAGAAATTTCTGGGCAGCACTGATATCTGATGAGGAAAACCGTGAAAAAATCACCTTCATTTTCAGCCGTTCGCTTAAGCCTGCTGCTGACCGGCTCCCTGCTGACTGTCCTCCCGGGCGCGCACGCGGCCGATGATGACAATACCATCCTGGGCATGTCCCTGCCGCAGGTGAACAACAGCGCCATCGGTTACGGCAAATCCGTCGATGGTGCGGTGTCGGACAAGCTCTTCTACACCCTCGGCGGCGGCTCGGTCATTTCCCAGCCGGCCACGCGCGGCAATATGCAGAAGCTGGGGCTGAATACCGGCTGGAGCAGTGACCTGATGTGCGGCAATTTTGATCTGAAAACCACCGTCGGCAATCAGCTCAACGGCGTCACATCCGGCTTTAAAAACCTGATGGGCGACGTGATTCAGGGGGCCACCGGCGCGGTGGCCAGTCTGCCGGCGATGGTCATTCAGCGGGCCAACCCCGGTCTGTATGACATGCTCACCAACGGCGTGCTTCAGGCCAATGTGTCATTCGACAAGGCGCAACTCAACTGCCAGAACATGGCGAAAAAAATGATGGACTTCAGCGACAGCAGTAACTGGACGCAGCAGGCCATGATGGATGAATACAAGTCTGTTGTGAACAGCGGAGATACTGATGCGGTTCGTGCAGATGAGGCGGGGCGGAAAGTCACCGGCACGTCGGGCAACAACTGGATTGGTGGTCAGAAACGTGGGGGGGCGGGGCAGCCCGCCATCCGTGTCACCCATGACCTTGTTGCTGCCGGCTACAACATGATGAACGGTTTACCTGTCACCGCTAATTCGACTGTCGGCGAAAGCAGCTGTAACGGTGGCGCATGCTCTAAATTCGGCAGCGCGGAAGAGGCGGCGGCCATGACCGTGAAGGTGCTGGGCGATCGTTCGATGCGCACCTGTGCCAACGCGAGCGAATGTACCAGCGGTGATGCGGATGACCAGCCCGGTACGACCGTTGCCGGCACCGGCTTTGCCCCACTACTGGAAGAGGCAACCAAAGCCAACGCTGAGCAGCTGGTCAGGCTCGTCAACGGTACGGAAAAGCCGACGGCCGCGAATCTGGCGAAGCTGAAAACCGGCGGACTGCCGGTGACGGCCGGCGTGATTAAAGCCCTGCAGCGTGATCCGGATAATGCTGCCCTGACCGCCCGCCTTGCCGGCGAACTGGCCATGTCTGACACGGTGGAAACGGCGCTGCTGATGCGTCGCATGATGGTTACCGGTATGTCGGAGCCGAATGCCGCTGCCCAGCCAAAGGCCATTGATACCGCCGGTCAGCGTATCGAGGCGCTGGACCGGGAAATCGCGGCGCTGAAAAACGAGATGGAGATGAAGCGCGAACTATCACGTAATTCGGTGCTGACCATTATCGACAGGGAGAACCAGCGCGTCGAAACCAACCCGCAGACCCAGTCTGATGACAATACCGACAGTCGCTTCAACCAGATGGCAGCGCCGCAGTCGGCTGAATGAGGGAATAAGGATGCGTAATAAAACGACTGTCAGGAAAGTCCTTACCCGTGCCGGCATCTTCCTCGCCTGCATGGCGCTGTTCATGGTGGTCTCACTGATGATGGCTGACACCGCCATGAAACATCCGACTGAAGCTGCTGCATTCCGGAGCTGGATGCAGTCGACGCGTTACGGCTGGCTGATGTGGCGACTGGCGCTGTATGCGCTGGTTGCCTGGGGCCTCTGGAAAATCCGGCATGCGCCGGGCTTCTGGGAGGCATACCGGCGGCCGCTGCTGCGCATCAGTGTGGTCAGTGTGCTTTTTATCGCGTTGTGTGAGTACGCGATGTTTACCGGTCCGGGAGCCTGACGATGACAACAAACAGCTATCTTGAGTATTTTCTCACGCTGCTCGGCTGGGTGATCAATAACGGCCTGTGGAATGTCCTGCTGAGCACCGGGCTTTTTGTCCTGCCGCTGGCGTTTAAGGTGGTGGGGATCTGGCTGAAGGTCCGTGAAGAAGGGGAGGATGAAGGCAACAAGGGGATGCTGTCGCTGCCCCGTATCGAGAACGCGCTGTATGCCGGTTTCCTGGTGATGATTGCCTGCTGCGTACCGCTGATTAATGTCAGCCTCAGTACGATGCAGTACGACACAACCCGGGCAAAGAGCTGTGGTGTGTGGACGCCAAAAGCGCCGGATGAAAGCGGCTATGCCGGCGTGGTCACCAGTCTCAACGACCAGACGGCTGCAGCACCGGTATGGTGGGTGCTGATTCATAAACTCTCGAAAGGGGTAACCCAGGCGGCGGTGGCGACCATTCCCTGCCGCCCTGACATGCGGCAGATCCGCTTTGAAGTGCAGCATACGCGTATCGACAACAAAGCGCTGGCGCAGGAGCTGCAGGACTTCACCAACGACTGCTATTCGGTTGCGCTGTACCTGTGGAAGCAGCAGGACCAGGGACAGACAAAAGATAAAACCACGCTGCGTGATATCGAATGGATTGGCAGCAGTACATTCCTGAGCCGGTACTATCCGTCGCTGCAGTCGAAACTGCCACGGGCGGCGTTCCCGTGGAGCGACAGCCGGGACAGCGGCCGGCCCAATACCGGAAGAGGCGGTTATCCCACCTGCAGCGAGTGGTGGAGTAGTACGGACACCGGACTGAAAGCACGGGTGAAGGACCAGGCCGACCCCGATATGTGGCTGCGTATCTCGGCCGCAATGAAAATGTCAGGCTTTAACGACAGTGACTACCAGGAAGCCGTCATCCGTCGTCTGGTCAGCCCGGAAAGCCTGACGGTCTCACAGAATGGTCACGTGTATGCCGGCTATGGCGGCAACGCCGATTTCACCCTGGATAATGCAGCAGCACGCGTGGCGGCCATTGGCGGGACATCTCTCGGCAGTCTGGCCGCGTTCCCTGCGTTCGATGCTATGCGGCAGGCGCTGCCAATGGTGCAGGCCATCCTGCTGATGGCAATATATGTCATGCTGCCGCTGATCCTGGCATTTGCGGCCTACGAATTCAAAACCGTTATTACGCTGACCTTTGTGATGTTTGCTCTTAACTTCCTGACATTCTGGTGGGAACTGGCGCGCTGGCTCGACAGCTGGTTGTTAACCGCGTTGTACAGTTCGGATACACACAGTCGGTTCAATATGGCGGGACTGCAGAACAGCTCAGATGACCTTATTATGAATCTGGTGATGGGAGCGATGTTTATTGTACTGCCTGCTGTCTGGCTGGGAGCTCTTTCGTGGGCAGGGGCCAGCGTGGGTGTCGCTGTTAGCGCTGCCTTTCAAAAGGGTACTGAAACTGCTCAGAATACAGGCGGGAAACTTGGAGAAGCTGCTGGTAATGCTATCGGCAGTAAAGCAACCAAAGGGTAGTTTTACTGGTACAGTTGATTCGGCCTAATCTTCACTCGGGGATTTGTAAGGAGCGCCATCATATTCATTATTGGTGGCGCTATTCATTACAAATTCATCATGAAAATTATTTTCACCTTTCTTTTCATTAAAACTATTTATTGAAGCATTTTCAGAGCCAGATCCGATATGTGTTATGGCAGCAATTAAAGCCCATAATAAAACTGCGCTGCAGCTTATCAGGAGACCGCCTGCTATAAGCGCAACTAACGAACAAAGGACAGCTAAAAGCAGCGGCATGTGGCCTAACCACTTCGGCAGTTTGTATAGTTTAGCCAGCATGACGCAGCGCTGATCTAAACGTGTAAAAATTTTTTTGGTACCCTTCCATATTGCAGCGAGACGAACACCACGTTCCCAGGCGCGTTTCTCTTGAGACTGATACATATCCCCCTCCGAATTAGGTGAGTTCTCAGGGACTATAGCGGATTTTTTGAGCAATTGCTAATTACTGTTTCAGCACTCTGGGCTACCTAATAAATTCTTTAAAATCATAAGGTTAATATTTTTACCAATGCGTTACGACTACGCCATCATAGAAGGGGATTCTATGCGTAATGTAGTGGTCAACTAAAACTGGCCTCTACTTTGAGTTTTTCCAGTATCGTTTTTCCGATTCGTTTGGTGGTAACGCGCCGTTATATTCGTGTGGCCTGAGTTCGCTGTAATACCCAACAATATAGTAAGTTATCGCATGGGCAGTATCGCTGAAGCTTATATAGCCAGTCGCTGGCACCCACTCATTCTTCGGCTTCTGAAGAAGAGTTCCATTGGGCTATTATCCCAGCAATTTCCACGCCGACTCATACCTTGTCTGATCCGATATCGCCACAGACATTGCCGGAACTGCCTGCTTGTAAAGTGGCAGCCTTGATCGCTGTGGAACATCACCCCGGCAGGCTTGCCGCGAATTTCCCACGCCATTTCCAGCGCTTTGATAGTCAGTCTGCTATCCGGTGAGAACGACATTGCCCATCCCACTGGTTTCCTTGCGAACAGTTCGAGAACTACGGTGAGGTAAGCCCAGCGCTTGAATCACCTTGTTTATATCTGTCCCAGATAATCGCCTTCTGTTCTGGTATGTAGTTAATCCGAGTTCTTCGTTTCATGGCAACGTCCCACTTGATTAAGGTAGCGTTACATCGACCCGTTGAACTCACAGCACGAGGCGGACATGCTAACGGGGCAAGATATCTGGGGGGCACAACATAACCTACCAGACAACGAATTTCATCAACTCGTGGAAACATTGACTGCCATGATTATTCAGTCTTTGATGTAAGATTAGCCCCTACCCAGATTACCAAATTCTTCATCAGAGGATTTCTATGCGCAATTCCGAGATATATGTGTCAGTTGATATTGAAACGTCAGGTCCTGTTCCCGGAATTTACAGCCTCCTATCAATTGGGGCTTGTCTGGTGAGTGATCCTGAGAACGCACTGTACCTTGAACTTCAACCAGAGGGCGAGAAGCATGATGCTGAATCTCTTGTTGTGACTGGGCTTGATATTAACCGACTACAGAGCGAGGGACTTGCTCCAGAACAGGCTATGTTAAAGCTAAAAGACTGGCTTGCTTCTTTAATTTCTCAACATCGGAAACCCATTTTTGTCGGTCTGAATGCCCCATTTGACTGGTCATTCATCAATTACTACTTTCACAAGTATATTGGCAGCAACCCCTTTGGTTTCACAGCCATAGACATTAAAGCCTGCTACATGGGGGCTATGGGGTGCGAGTGGTCAGACACAAAATCATCACATATGTCTGCAGTCCTTGCCCCTCTAACCCAACCCACGCATAATGCGCTTGATGATGCCCGTTTTCAGGCTGAACTTTTTTCTTTATTACTCGCGCGATCAGGCCGTTAGTTGTGATTCTGCTAAAAGGGACAGTCCATTCTGACAGCTTCAAAATACCCCCCCTCTCTAAATAACCAAGCTTTAATTCCTGAAGTATCTGGAGAGGTGCCGACGATAATGGCTACAGGATGCGGAAGTACCTGAGAGTAACGTTTCGCAAAGCGGGAAAAGCTCGAAATATCTGCACTCGATATCTGCGGTATTACCTGAGGATGCGTATGCCAGTATCCTATTAATCGTAACCCAAGAGCATTTGCCTTCTGAATCTCCTTCTTACAGCGTTCAGGGTCTAACTCAAGCCATGTTCGCCCTGCGTTGTCGGCTTTGTGTGGTGCTGTTGCAAGAGACAAAATGATACCGTCTGGATGATTGGGGTCGACAAAAAGCTGACCCCCTCGCTCATGTTCCCCACTTATTTGCCGATTACAGTGAAAAATATCAGCCGCGGAGTGGGATACCAGTAAGACGTCCTCAACACCGGGCCATTTCCAACTCCAGGTAACCTCCATTATTTTCCACCCTCATGTGTAGACTCGGGCCAAGCCCGCTCCAGAACAGTTTGAATGGTTCCTGTCGGTAAGTCAGGGCCGATATACGTCCCGCCCTGCACCTGTGCATCAGCAGGGCGGTTTATGCTTGTTAACCAGAGCGATTCCTTTTTAATACCGTTCAGATACTGAATCGATGCCTGCGTTATCATTGTGGCGATGGTATTCATACCCGCTGCGTTCCCGGGAATAAAACTTTCCCCGCAGGCAGGTAGCGGAACAACCCCTCCTTCCGGCCACTCTGTATATTTGTGACTAAAGTCGCCGTTGTCACTGAATAAGTGCCTGCCATCATAGTCACCTCGAGGTGACGCTAATGCATGTCCCACAAGCGTATGAGGCTCACTCCATCCCTGAATAAATGCCCATGATTGACCTTTTGCTTTTAGTTTCCACAAACTAGCTTCAGACTCCCAGTCAGCTGTTGTGATGATGACTAAATCAGCAGTTTGAAGAAGGTCAGGCTTGTCTTCCAAGGCAAATTGCACATACGTATTAAAAGCTTTGACCTCAGAAGTTGGATGATCCTGCATGAGCCTGGTTTTAAGTGCATCGACTTTGAATTTACCTAAATCATCCATGCCAAGCACATGCCTTCCCATATTGGCGGACTCAAAAGTATCTGGGTCGATAAGAGTCAGATGCTTAAGTCCCGACCTTGCAAGTTGTGATGCAACAGCCCCACCCAGCGATCCTACCCCGATGAACACAACGTGTGCTGCTTCCAGCCCTCTGATGCTGCCGCTTAAATCTCGCGCATAGAAATCTGTACGATCAATGACGTTTAATCTGGAGGAATAAATAATTGCAGGATGTTGCCCGGTTATCGCCAGAGGTTTCCGACGTGCGGAGCGCGATCCGAAGAATGGGCTACGGCGACGAGTATCTACCTTTGCAAAAACATTCAGTGTGTATAAAGGCGCGCCGGCTTTGCCAGGTAACTCTAGAATCAGCCATCGGGAAATAAGTGAGCTACTGGTACTAAACCACGTGGAAAGTTTTGTCGCATCCGCCTCAGATACATGAGGGAGGATCCACGACAACAGCTCTGCCGGTGCTGGAAACACGAGTCCAGGAAAACTTTTGAGTTTTACAAAAAAACCGCCTGCATGTGGAGAGCGTATCGTGACTTGCCTTCCCATAATCCGGCGGGCATGGCTACCAAGAGCTTTTATATCTGATGATAACCAGACTGACTCATAGCCTGAGGGAACGATGTATCGAGAATCACTGAGTGCGAATAGTTCAGAAGCATATTCTGGCCGCCCAATGAGCAATACATTCCGTACAGACCTACCGTGCTGTCTTATCCAGTAAGACGTAATCTCATTCTGAAATTCGAGATTACGTTTATCTGCGTTTGCGCCCTGGATGGATAAAGACAATATTTTCTTCAGCCGATTAATGCTGTCGCGAACTACTGTGTCAGGTGACCCCGTAACTGGCTCTTCTTTAAACCCGTGAAGACATAGACCTGCTTTTGTTGCGTGTGGCCAAACAAGCCAAGGTGAGGGATCCACATACAGATTGAGACCAGCGGATGGGAATCCCTTGGGAAATCCTATGTGCAATGTCCTTTCTATGCCCAGATAATCTGTTGGAAGCGGGAAACGGTATGCTACGGTTTCATCTGAGCGCGCTTTGGTGTGCTGCAGTAGACCTGCGGCATTACCTGTGTTTAGGAGTGCCTCAAGTGTGGCAATTCCCTGTGCAACCGCATCATCTGGAATATTAACCAAGTCGACCTACCGGTTTCGTATCAGCCTGAGATTGATCGCTGCCAGCCACACCTCCAAACAGCGCTCCCATTGAAACAGAGTTTCGGTTCATACCTGAAGGCCGACCCGGCATTGTCCAGTTAGCGGGGATACTAGTATTTACTTCATCTACAAATGAACGCCCGATTCCGAAGCTTTCGTTTACTGCCTTGGCAAATGATTCCACGGATGAATAGCTTTCAAGTCCAAGGCTGAATGCCTTGCAGGCACTTTCATGCCATTCATAGAACGCCCTTTGGTAAGCAGAGCCTTCTCCTGGGCGATTCCATTTTTCTGCAAAGTTTTCGCCGCTATCCTCTGGATTACAGACCATGTATTCCTGTCCATTGCTTCGAATGAAGTTTGGCATAGTTCTGACGATCTCAAGAATGGCTTCAAGTGGCGTAAATGGCCTTTGCCGCGATTGCATTGCTACATTCAGCCAGGCGTGAGCGGCGAGCGTTGTGATGACAGCTGAAATTGGGCGCGATCTTTCATTTTTAGTGCGAATAGCCCATTCATCGCGATGACGTTTCAGAAGCTTGATACTGGCTCTAAGTGGATCCTCAGTCTGATATTCTTCATATTCGGGTAGTGGGGCTATGGTCGCGGAATCTGCAACAGCCCGACTTTTATTGAGAGCAACATAATTTTCAAGCATGATTTGACTCTCCGAAGCATCATGGAGCCAGTCTGCATAGGGGATAGGGCTGCTCGCTTTCCACCCAGTTTCTCTATCTGGTACTTCAAGCATGCCATGGCCGTGAGTTTCATCATTCCAGCTGCGGGGTCGTGCTGGGGTCACGTCAATATGAAAACCTGGGTTCTGATCTGCATAAACAACACGTACCCCTCTTCGCAGAGGCTTTATGTCCTCATGAACGCGACTGCCTTCCTGAAACCGTTTTTCTATCGTTTCAAGCACAGTGTCCGCTGATACTCCTCTGGAATTCGGGAGCCAGACAATTGCATCTGCATCAATTGTGCCCAGGTCTGCCGGCGCATCAGACACGGGGTTGATGGTAGTTTTAAGGCGCATAGATCCCTGCGGAAAAATATGTGCATCCTGCAGAATAGGATCATCGGAAGCTGAGAGGATTGTCTGCAGTTGTGCGTAGCGGCCATTAATTTTTTCATACTGCGGACCGGTCAGAGAAATCGCTCTTGCTGCTCGAAGAAGGAAAAATTCCCAGCTGCTGTGTTTAGTCTGTTCATTATTCATTTCTGTGACTCCTGAGGGTGGCCGATAGTCAGCATTGACCGGAACTGGTTTGAATTACTCTCTCTATCAAAAATTACATAAGGGTGCTGATGCTGCGTCGTCAGCAAAGCACCAAATTCAATTGCAAGCGCTGCAGGGATCGCAGCAAAGACGCTGATAGGTTGCTCCGATTCTGCTTCAAGTTGACTCAAATGCTTTTGAAGTTCATCCCGGAATGTGTTGATAACATTCCGGTTTGAAACCATCGCATATGAGGGCTCTGGAATAGTGAACGACGCGATTCGCACGCCCGGCAGCACTGCTTCAATATCCCGTTCAGGAATAGTCGCCGATATCGAAAGGACTAAGGCCAGTGGCCCATTACCTTGAGGTGCTGGAGAGAATATATAATCAGGAGGAGAAGCGGATTTAGATGGCCAGCGAAGACCATGTGTGCGACTTCTGGAAAATAAATACCGGTTAGAGCGGTCTCCGATGGCTTGTCCGAGCATAATCAATGCAGGGATGTCTGCGAGACCCACGAGGGCTAAAGCAGGCATATCGCCGAAGCTGCCTCCGCGTTTGGCTAATTCCCCTGAAATCTTCTGCTCGATATCGTCCTTAATTAATTGCCAGTACAAGTCATCCCTTCCGCGGGGGCCAGGCTCTCTGAAAGTGATGTTAATTGTGTGACCAAACGCAGTCAGTCCCTCGGAAGACATCGCTGTCAGCAATTCCCCTGCCGGGATATTATTGGTAGATGCAAAATGCTGACTCTGAACAATTAGCGGTATAGCCCGTCCTTCAGCAGGCTGAGAGGCTGCAAGGCGTATACGAGCAAGACAGCTTTCATGCAGGCCACTCAAATCATCTTCAGGATAACCGTCATCATCGCGATCTATTTTTTCGTGACAATTTGGGCACAACAGCATCAGATTTGAGAAGTCATTAGTAAGATTTTGAGCCTGTTCATCACTATGCTCTTCTCGCCCTCTGGGTCCTTTGGGGCTAGCCGGAAGTATATGTGCGACCTCACCCCACTGCATGGATGTGCCCACGCGAAAATCATGCGTCAGGTCTGTTCCACAAAGCTCGCAGTGTCCTGCCATCCTTACCCATACCATCTGTTTTACTTCGGATTTGGTGTTAAATCTTCCACCTTTTTTCTTGGGGGGGGCTTCTGCGTTCAAGTGATTACCTCCAGAGGAAATAAAAAAACAGTTCATCAAAGTCTAAAGTGGTGCTTAATTCATCATCTTCAATGGATGCATAAGTTAAATTAATAAAAAACGCTATAGTGTTGAGTTAAAGCAACTTTTAGATTTAAGAAAGCATAAAATTGATGATTGATGGTATAAAATGTGGTTAATTTGATAAAACTTAAAATAATCAGTTTGACGTGCCCCTGTTCATCAACATATCGCATTAGTAATGCTTTATCAGTGACCTGAGAGCACCCCCATGCAGAAATGTTCATCCGAAGAACAGATCCTCAGTATTTTCCGCGAAACCTGTGTCGAGCCACTTCTGTAGATGACGCCCGCTGTTGGCACGAAGCAGTCAGACAATCGGGAAAAGGTAGTTACCATTATGTGTTAATGATAACTACCATTTTTTGATTCTGCTATTTTAATTCGATGTAGAGACCAAGCGCGATACAAAAAGCATGCAGTAGAATTGGTAAAAGAAGCCCTCTACTTTAATATCTTGCTCCACAGAAAATTAATGAAAGTGCAAACATTTGGATTTTGGTGGGGAATGAATATTGTTTGTGTATAACTGCAAACAAAAAAGAAACAGTCAATCCGCCGATAATATAGCCCGCCTTTTCACCAAAAGCGTTTAAGAAAGAACTCAGGATAATTCCTCTGAAAACCAGTTCCTCCAGAAGTGGGAAAATAATAATAGTGGCTGCAATTTTTACAGCTGCCATTTCGTGTGACAAACCTTTAGTAAAATCTGTAACGAAGGGTTCTTTCGGCGTAAGGTAGTATGAAGCAGCGTAAGCAATAATTATGAGCGCAAGAAAAACAAATGACTGCTTGTTAGGTTTTCCCCAAGTTAATCCTTGGTAAGGTGAGGTGTTATTTAATAAGTGGGTTATGGATAAAAAAACACAAGCATTATTAGAGGCTTAATTATCTGCAAATGTAATATTGAGAAATTAAGCTTGGTCATTAAGAATATATTTAGATCAATAGAGGTTAATAATAAATAAAAGAATAAAAAGTTAGATAATCCGAAAGTAAGAATTAGAAAGCGTTGGTTGAAAATATGCATATCAACCATTTTCATCGGAGAAAACTACATATTAATCACCAAAAAAAACGATGTCTACATCCATTTGACGTCGTATTTCCCTGTTGGTACTATTAAATTGTTGTACTGTCGCACTGGCGACCACCAATGCTCTTGTAGCCTGTGATGAGCGCCTTCGGGTGGCTACAGTCGCACTTAAGCTGCGACCACCAATGTTCCGGCAGTCTGTGAGGAGCGCCTTCGGGTGACTGCACAATAAAACTCTCTAAGCCTAGAAGGGAGTACATGAAAAATGTGGCAAATCTGCTCACCTTTGAAAGCAGATATCGTCTATGAAAGCGCACTATGACGCGGCGATGAAGGTTTACTGTGTAGCAAAGCTGCCAGTTTCAATTCACTTCCGTTCTGTGAACGGCATCAGTTCAACGTCTTCTCATTTGCAGTGATACGCCCTGAGTTTCGTACGACTTTTGCGCCGACGTATAAGGCCATTTGGTACATTTGGCCGCTTACGGAGTTGCATTAGGAGCACGAAGCTGCGTGGCGTCACTTGTGAAGTGGCGAAGACACTACCAAGTGACGCGCGCAGCGCATAACGTCTCAACCCACGTAAGACGTGGTTTTCAACGTTTTACTACCATCTGACCAACATGTAGCCCGTGTCAGTGCGGTTTTAAAATCACTTTCACATCAACGTAAGCACGACGGGAGGCCGTCTGAACGTTCAACTATCAGTAAGGAGGAAATCGACTCGGTATCGATGGCGACACTACGAGCAGTAGTGTTGGAGGCAGCTTGACGTAAGTCAGCTCTGCATAAGCAGCAAACAGATCAGAGATCTGGGGTGCCTCGCAAGAACTCAACAATTCGCCGCCCCGATGCACAGATACCAGTCGAGACGCAGGAAGCGCAACAGCAACCGTGTCGTCGGGGAATGAATTGCTGGTCTACAGATCCGTCTGCTTCTTTACAAGCAGAGGGACGTGTATGCCTTTGGAGAGAGTGAAATGTCCAGATTCAGTAAACAGCTGTGCAAACAACTCGTCACGCTTGCCCGTCAGGGGCGGGGAAGTTATAAAACGGTGGCTGACCGTTCAAGAATCGCAGAACGTTTTTCTGAACGACTGTCTGAACTGAATATTCAGATCAGGGACGTAAAACATATCAAAACTTCCCATATTGAAAAGTATATTGAGAGCAGGAAGGCAGATAGTTTATCTCTCAGGACGTTACAGAATGAGATGTCTGCTATCCGTTCTGTTTTATTATCAGCAGGAAGAAATAAACTGGCCGATCCCAGTCACATTAACCTGAGTAATCAGGCGCTCGGGATTTCTGGTGCTAACCGGGATGGAACTAAACTTCCCATTACAGACGAAAAACTTAATGCTGTGGTCAGTTTTGCCCAAAGAAAAGACGAGGGCGTTGCTCTTGCTGTGCAACTTTCCCGATATCTTGGATTGAGAACAGAAGAAACCGTTCAGTCTGCAAAGTCTTTAAAGACATGGAGGCAGGCACTGATTAATAATCATGAGCGTGTCCGTGTTGTTTTCGGGACTAAAGGCGGACGTCCAAGGGAAACGACAGTTTTTAATCGCGAAAAAGTTTTATCAATTCTTGACAAGGCAATTAGTTATGTCAGTGAACATAACGGAAAACTGATTGATAAACCCTCTCTGCATACCGCTATTGATCGCTACCGTAATATTGTAAGAGAGGCCGGAATGAATGGTAAAAATGCGCCGCACAGTTTACGTTACGCTTACTCCCGCGATGCTGTAAATCACCATATTAAAAATGGAATGAGTCGCGATGAATCCGAGGCATTAGTTTCAATGGACCTGGGCCATGGAGATGGTCGGGGGCGTTATATTAAACAAGTTTATTTTCGTAAGGAAACAGAATAGATTGTATCGCTACTGAATTTTCAGGATGTACAGCCACAGCTCATGCAGGGCTGTGGCTTCTTTAAATTATCAATCAGTAAATTTACATGTTCGAATAGCTTTAATGCTTGATGCGCCAGCAAGTCTTACTGTTTCATTTATTGACTTTCCGTTTCTGAAAGGATTGATTGTCTCTTTTTTACTTGTTGGATTTATTTTTAATCTGATAATTGTTTTGACATGCAAAAAAATGTCGTTTCTTTATTCCGGGTGTGTGAGTCATTCGCATTTTTCTTGACAAGATATCCGCAAGTACTGCTGCCAGTGGGGAGTCTGGAGTTGCTGTACATGATGATGGGTGAGTTTTACCCGACATGTACGGGTAACTCGCAGTTCCCCACCCATGATAGTTTATAAAGTTATTAATGAATCAAAAATAAAAACCTTCAGCATGTAATATTGATATTAATATCTTTGACCGCGTCAATATCCATACCTGTAAAATCAGGGGGCAGTATTACCCCGAACTATTTATTTCGGCAGGATTTCTGCTGTGATATGTACTTTATTTCCCATGCGGGCTTCGGTAATTTTATAATACCTGTCACCCTGCTTGTCAGCCTGCTGGCGAATTTTTTCTTCCGTCTGCTCCAGTGTATCGCCTGTTGCCGTCACGGTTTGAGCACAGACTGAAAAAGGCAGGATTATAGAGAGGAATAACGTCATGATATTTTTCATTGATAATCCCTTGATTAATAATTAAATGGATGACTTAAGCCAGGCTGCGATATTCTGGGTAATGCTGTCAACCTGTTGATGACTATTTTAATCTGTAGTCATTCAATCCTTGTAACATCAGGATTGGATTGGCCCCTATATTTCCATACACTTTTTATCACTTAACCCATGACTGGTTCGTCGCCGCAGATATTCCCGTGGCGAACGATACCCCAGTGCACTATGCGGATGCCATTCGTTGTAATGTTCGAAGGCCTCCGCAAGGTTCTTTACCGCTGTTAACCCGTCGGGTTTCGGCATGATGCTGATGTAATCGCGCTTCATCGTTTTCACGAAGCTCTCTGCCATCCCGTTGCTTTCCGGGCTACGTACCGCCGTATGTTTAGGCTCCAGTCCTACCATTCTGGCGAACTGACGCGTCTGATAAGAACGGTAGGCTGAACCGTTGTCTGTCAGCCACTCAACTGGGGATGTCGGCAGGCTGTTACCGAAGCGACGCTCCACGGCACCCAGCATGACGTCCTGCACGGTTTCACTGTCATATCCACCGTTACTGGCCGCCCAGTAAAGTGCCTCGCGATCGCAACAGTCCAGAGCGAACGTGACCCGCAGTTTTTCACCGTTATCACAGCTGAACTCGAAGCCGTCAGAGCACCACCGCTGGTTACTTTCTCCAACGGCCACTTTCCCTGTATGCGCCCGCTTCGATGGCGGTATTTCCGGTTTACGCTCAAGCAGCAGCGCATTCTGACGCATGATGCGGTATACGCGTTTGGCATTGATCACCGCCATGTCGTCAGTTTCTGATTGTCTGCGCAGCAGTGCCCATACCCGACGATAACCATAGGTGGGCAGATCGCCGATAACGGTATGGATACGGGCCAGCGCGTCAGTATCATCAGGCTTGCGCTTGCACCGACGATCCTGCCAGTCCTTCGACCGACGGGCCATGGCATGCAGTTGCGCACGTGAGACCCGGAGGCAACGACTGACAAGGCTTATTCGCCATCCTCCGGCAACAAGGGCACGTGCGCTATCCACTTTTTTTGTCGGCCATATTCAACGGCTTCTTTTAGCAGCTCGTTTTCCATGGTTTTCTTGCCCAACAGGCGCTGCAGCTCTTTAATTTGCTTCATCGCAGATGCCAGCTCCGACGCGGGCACAACCTGTTCTCCTGCGGCAACGGCTGTAAGGCTGCCTTCCTGATACTGCTTACGCCACAGGAACAGCTGACTGGCAGCAACGCCATGCTGACGGGCGACCAGCGACACGGTCATTCCGGGCTCAAAACTCTGCTGAACAATGGCGATTTTTTCCTGAACACTTCGCCGTCTGCGCTTCTCTGGACCTAAAACATCAATCATTCGGACTCCAACGACTAGTCTAAAAACTAGTATTAAGACTATCACTAACTTAAGTGATACCAACTGTCTGGAGATTCAGGGGGCCAGTCTAAGGATGATCCTGGTGTCAGTGAAAATACGAAATCAACACGTTGGTATCATTACCCACCTGTGAACTGACGTCGGCATTTTGAATCTCACTTCGGCGTGCCCCCTCCGAATGGCGCAAAACATTTCGTGGTATGGCATGATAGCACCCGAAGAGAGTCAATTCAGGGTGGTAAATGTGAAACCAGTAACGCTATACGATGTCGCAGAGTATGCCGGTGTCTCTTATCAGACCGTTTCCCGCGTGATGAACCAGGCCAGCCACGTCTCTGCGAAAACGCGGGAAAAGGTGGAAGCGGCGATGGCGCAGCTGAACTACATTCCCAACCGCGTGGCACAACAACTGGCGGGCAAACAGTCGTTGCTGATTGGCGTTGCTACCTCCAGTCTGGCCCTGCACGCGCCGTCGCAAATTGTCGCGGCGATTAAATCTCGCGCCGATCAACTGGGTGCCAGCGTGGTGGTGTCGATGGTAGAACGAAGCAGCGTCGAAGCCTGTAAAGCGGCTGTACATAACCTTCTCGCGCAACGCGTCAGTGGTCTGATCATTAACTATCCGCTGGATGACGAGGATGCCATTGCTGTGGAAGCTGCCTGCGCTAATGTTCCGGCCCTATTTCTTGATGTCTCTGACCAGACTCCCATCAACAGTATTATTTTTTCCCATGAAGACGGTACGCGACTGGGCGTGGAGCATCTGATCGCATTGGGTCACCAGCAAATCGCGTTGTTAGCCGGTCCATTAAGTTCTGTCTCGGCGCGTCTGCGTCTGGCGGACTGGCATAAATATCTCACACGCAATCAAATTCATCCGATAGCGGAACGGGAAGGCGACTGGAGTGCCATGTCCGGTTTTCAACAAACTATGCAAATGCTGAATGAGGGCATCGTTCCCACTGCGATGCTGGTTGCCAACGATCAGATGGCGCTGGGCGCAATGCGCGCTATTACCGAGTCCGGGCTGCGCGTTGGTGCGGATATCTCGGTAGTGGGATACGACGATACCGAAGACAGCTCGTGTTATATCCCGCCGTTAACCACCATCAAACAGGATTTTCGCCTGCTGGGGAAAACTAGCGTGGACCGCTTGCTGAAACTCTCTCAGGGCCAGGCGGTGAAGAGCAATCAGCTGTTGCCCGTCTCACTGGTGAAAAGAAAAACCACCCTACCGCCCAATACGCAAACCACCTCTCCCCGCACGTTGGCAGATTCCTTAATGCAGCTGGCACGACAAGTTTCCCGACTTGAAAGCGGGCAGTGAGCGCAACGCAATTAATGTGAGTCAGCTCACTCATTAGGCACCCCAGGCTTTACACTCATGTGTCCGGCTCGTATGTTATGCGAAAATGTGAGCGGATAATAATTCACACAGGATACAACTATGACAATGATTACGGATTCACTGGCCGTCGTATTACAACGTCGTGACTGGGAAAACCCTGGCGTTACCCAACTTAATCGCCTTGCGGCACATCCCCCTTTCGCCAGCTGGCGTAATAGCGAAGAGGCTCGCACCGATCGCCCTTCCCAAGAGTCGCGCAGCCTGAATGGTGAATGGCGCTTTGCCTGGTTTCCGGCACCAGAAGCGGTACCAGAAAGCTGGCTGGAGCGCGATCTTCCTGACGCCGATACTGTCATCGTCCCCTCAAACTGGCAGATGCACGGTTACGATGCGCCTATCTACACCAACGTGACCTATCCCATTGCGGTCAATCCACCGTATGTTCCCACGGAGAATCCGACGGGTTGTTACTCGCTCACATTTAATATTGATGAAAGCTGGCTACAGGAAGGCCAGACGCGAATTATTTTTGATGGTGTTAACTCGGCGTTTCATTTGTGGTGCAACGGGCGCTGGGTCGGTTACGGACAGGACAGTCGTTTGCCGTCTGAATTTGACCTGAGCGCATTTTTACACGCCGGAGAAAACCGCCTCGCGGTGATGGTGCTGCGCTGGAGTAACGGCAATTATCTGGAAGATCAGGATATGTGGCGGATGAGCGGCATTTTCCGTGACGTCTCGTTGCTGCACAAACCGACCACACAAATCAGCGATTTCCATGTTGTTACTCACTTTAATGATGATTTCAGCCGCGCTGTACTGGAGGCAAAAGTTCAGATGTACGGCGTGCTGCGCGATGAGCTGAGGGTGACGGTTTCTTTGTGGCAGGGTGAAACACAGGTCGCCAGCGGCACCGCGCCTTTCGGCGGTGAAATTATCGATGAGCGTGGCGGTTATGCCAATCGCGTCACGCTACGTCTGAACGTCGAAAACCCGGCGCTGTGGAGCGCCGAAATCCCGAATCTCTACCGTGCGGTGATTGAACTGCACACCGCCGACGGCATGCTGATTGAAGCAGAAGCCTGCGATGTCGGTTTCCGCGAGGTGCGGATTGAAAATGGCCTGCTGCTGCTGAACGGCAAGCCGTTGTTGATTCGCGGTGTTAACCGTCACGAGCATCATCCTCTGCATGGTCAGGTCATGGATGAGCAGACGATGGTGCAGGATATCCTGCTGATGAAGCAGAACAACTTTAACGCCGTGCGCTGTTCGCATTATCCGAATCATCCGCTGTGGTACACGTTGTGCGACCGCTACGGCCTGTACGTGGTGGATGAAGCCAATATTGAAACCCACGGCATGGTGCCAATGAATCGTCTGACCGATGATCCGCTCTGGCTACCCGCGATGAGCGAACGCGTAACGCGAATGGTGCAGCGCGATCGTAATCACCCGAGTGTGATCATCTGGTCGCTGGGGAATGAATCAGGCCACGGTGCTAATCACGATGCGCTCTATCGCTGGATTAAATCTGTCGATCCTTCCCGCCCGGTACAGTATGAAGGCGGCGGAGCCGACACCTCCGCAACCGATATTATTTGCCCGATGTACGCGCGTGTGGATGAAGACCAGCCCTTCCCGGCTGTGCCGAAATGGTCCATCAAAAAATGGCTTTCGCTGCCTGGAGAACTGCGTCCGCTGATCCTTTGCGAATATGCCCACGCAATGGGTAACAGTCTTGGTGGCTTCGCTAAATACTGGCAGGCGTTTCGTCAATACCCCCGTTTACAGGGCGGCTTCGTCTGGGACTGGGTCGATCAATCACTGATTAAATATGATGAAAACGGCAACCCGTGGTCGGCTTACGGCGGTGATTTTGGCGATACGCCGAACGATCGCCAGTTCTGCATGAACGGTCTGGTCTTTGCAGACCGCACGCCGCATCCAGCGCTGACAGAAGCAAAACACCAGCAGCAGTTTTTCCAGTTCCGTTTATCCGGGCAAACCATCGAAGTGACCAGCGAATACCTGTTCCGTCATAGCGATAACGAGCTCCTGCGCTGGATGGTGGCGCTGGATGGCAAGCTGCTGACAAGCGGTGAAGTGCCTCTGGATGTCGCTCCACAAGGAAAACAGTTGATTGAACTGCCTGAACTACCGCAGCCGGAGAGCACCGGGCAACTCTGGCTAACGGTTCACGTAGTGCAACCGAACGCGACCACATGGTCAGCAGCCGGGCACATCAGCGCCTGGCAGCAATGGCGTCTGGCGGAAAACCTCAGCGTGACACAACCCTCCGCGCCCCACGCCATCCCGCAACTGACCACCAGCGAAACGGATTTTTGCATCGAACTTGGTAATAAGCGTTGGCAATTTAACCGGTTGTCAGGTCTTCTTTCACAAATGTGGATCGGCGATGAAAAACAACTGCTGACGCCGCTGCGCGATCAATTCACCCGTGCACCGCTGGATAATGACATTGGCGTAAGTGAAACGACCCGCATTGACCCTAACGCCTGGGTCGAACGCTGGAAGGCGGCGGGCCATTACCAGGCCGAAGCAGCGTTGTTGCAGTGCACGGCAGATACACTTGCCGACGCGGTGCTGATTACCACGGTCCACGCGTGGCAGCATCAGGGGAAAACCTTATTTATCAGCCGGAAAACCTACCGGATTGATGGAAGTGGTCAAATGGCGATTACCGTTGATGTTGAAGTGGCGAGCAATACGCCACATCCGGCGCGGATTGGCCTGACCTGCCAGCTGGCGCAGGTAGCAGAGCGGGTAAACTGGCTCGGATTAGGGCCGCAAGAAAACTATCCCGACCGCCTTACTGCGGCCTGTTTTGACCGCTGGGATCTGCCATTGTCAGACATGTATACCCCGTACGTCTTCCCGAGCGAAAACGGTCTGCGCTGCGGGACGCGCGAATTGAATTATGGCCCACACCAGTGGCGCGGCGACTTCCAGTTCAACATCAGCCGCTACAGTCAACAGCAACTGATGGAAACCAGCCATCGCCATCTGCTGCACGCGGAAGAAGGCACATGGCTGAATATCGACGGTTTCCATATGGGGATTGGTGGCGACGACTCCTGGAGCCCGTCAGTGTCGGCGGAATTCCAGCTTAGCGCCGGTCGCTACCATTACCAGTTGCTCTGGTGTCAAAAATAATAATAACCGGGCAGGCCATGTCTGCCCGTATTTCGCGTAAGGAAATCCATTATGTACTATTTAAAAAACACAAACTTTTGGATGTTCGGTTTATTCTTTTTCTTTTACTTTTTTATCATGGGAGCCTACTTCCCGTTTTTCCCGATTTGGCTACATGACATCAACCATATCAGCAAAAGTGATACGGGTATTATTTTTGCCGCTATTTCTCTGTTCTCGCTATTATTCCAACCGCTGTTTGGTCTGCTTTCTGACAAACTCGGGCTGCGCAAATACCTGCTGTGGATTATTACCGGCATGTTAGTGATGTTTGCGCCGTTCTTTATTTTTATCTTCGGGCCACTGTTACAATACAACATTTTAGTAGGATCGATTGTTGGTGGTATTTATCTAGGCTTTTGTTTTAACGCCGGTGCGCCAGCAGTAGAGGCATTTATCGAGAAAGTCAGCCGTCGCAGTAATTTCGAATTTGGTCGCGCGCGGATGTTTGGCTGTGTTGGCTGGGCGCTGTGTGCCTCGATTGTCGGCATCATGTTCACCATCAATAATCAGTTTGTTTTCTGGCTGGGTTCTGGCTGTGCATTCATCCTCGCCGTTTTACTCTTTTTCGCCAAAACGGATGCGCCCTCTTCTGCCACGGTTGCCAATGCGGTAGGTGCCAACCATTCGGCATTTAGCCTTAAGCTGGCGCTGGAACTGTTCAGACAGCCAAAACTGTGGTTTTTGTCACTGTATGTTATTGGCGTTTCCTGCACCTACGATGTTTTTGACCAACAGTTTGCTAATTTCTTTACTTCGTTCTTTGCTACCGGTGAACAGGGTACGCGGGTATTTGGCTACGTAACGACAATGGGCGAATTACTTAACGCCTCGATTATGTTTTTTGCGCCACTGATCATTAATCGCATCGGTGGGAAAAACGCCCTGCTGCTGGCTGGCACTATTATGTCAGTACGTATTATTGGCTCATCGTTCGCTACCTCAGCACTGGAAGTGGTTATTCTGAAAACGCTGCATATGTTTGAAGTACCGTTCCTGCTGGTGGGCTGCTTTAAATATATTACCAGCCAGTTTGAAGTGCGTTTTTCAGCGACGATTTATCTGGTCAGTTTCTGCTTCTTTAAGCAACTGGCGATGATTTTTATGTCTATTCTGGCGGGCAATATGTATGAAAGCATCGGTTTCCAGGGCGCTTACCTGGTGCTG
Organism: Klebsiella sp. RHBSTW-00484; assembly: GCF_013705725.1. NCBI lineage: Bacteria > Pseudomonadati > Pseudomonadota > Gammaproteobacteria > Enterobacterales > Enterobacteriaceae > Klebsiella > Klebsiella sp. RHBSTW-00484. The sequence continues at coordinate 929,105 of NZ_CP055481.1, forward strand.
GGTCTGGTGGCGCTGGGCTTCACCTTAATTTCCGTGTTCACGCTTAGCGGCCCCGGCCCACTTTCCCTGCTGCGTCGCAAGGTGAATGAAGTCGCTTAAGAAATTAATGTCGGATACGGCGCGAGCGCCTTATCCGACCAACTTATCAGGACGGAATGTTAAAAATGAACATGTCGATGACAGAAAAAATAAAAGCAGGCAAGCTATTTACCGATATGTGCGAAGGCTTACCTGAAAAAAGACTTCGTGGGAAAACATTAATGTATGAGTTCAATCACTCGCATCCATCAGAAGTTGAAAAAAGGGTAATGACTCCAACTTATTGATAGTGTTTTATGTTCAGATAATGCCCGATGACTTTGTCATGCAGCTCCACCGATTTTGAGAGCGACAGCGACTTCCGTCCCAGCCGTGCCAGGTGCTGCCTCAGATTCAGGTTATGCCGCTCAATTCGCTGCGTATATCGCTTGCTGATTACGTGCAGCTTTCCCTTCAGGCGGGATTCATACAGCGGCCAGCCATCCGTCATCCATATCACCACGTCAAAGGGTGATAGCAGGCTCATAAGACGCCCCAGCGTCGCCAGAGTGCGTTCACCGAAGACGTGCGCCACAACCGTCCTCCGTATCCTGTCATACGCGTAAAACAGCCAGCGCTGACGTGATTTAGCACCGACGTAGCCCCACTGTTCGTCCATTTCAGCGCAGACAATCACATCACTGCCCGGTTGTATGCGCGAGGTTACCGACTGCGGCCTGAGTTTTTTAAGTGACGTAAAACCGTGTTGAGGCCAACGCCCATAATGCGTGCACTGGCGCGACATCCGACGCCATTCATGGCCATATCAATGATTTTCTGGTGCGTACCGGGCTGAGAGGCGGTGTAAGTGAACTGTAGTTGCCATGTTTTACGGCAATGAGAGCAGAGATAGCGCTGATGTCCGGCAGTGCTTTTGCCGTTACGCACCACGCCTTCAGTAGCGGAGCAGGAAGGACATCTGATGGAAATGGAAGCCACGCAAGCACCTTAAAATCACCATCATACACTAAATCAGTAAGTTGGCAGCATTACCAGAGACGGCATCTGATTAAAAAATAGCCTTAACGTACAATAATTTTCGATATCCAAACTGACCCCATATAACCCGGCGTCATTTTTTTCCTGACGGCTTCGCGCGTATCTTCCGGACTCAGTCCCGGGAAAACCGGTACCGTGGGGGTGTCTTCGGTAAAAAGGATCCGCTGACGGTCTTCCGCTGGCAGATTTTTCCAGGGAGTGTCGATGTCATACCCCAGCGTCACCAGAATATCCCGCAGATTCTGTCCGTGCCAGGCCGGGGGCCAGGAAGCAATAGCCCTTTCACGGATACTAAGTGAAGGATCGGGCACCATCAGTGTTTCAGTTACCTCATAGATATGGCCCAGACAATGGCAAGAAGGGCATGCCCCCTGCGGCGTGTTGGGAGAAAAATCCTCGGCATACAGCATCGGCTGTCCGGCAAGATAAGCGCCCGCCCGTGAGTACATAGACGGCAGGCGAGCTGTGTTACGCAGTCAGGTTCTGGAACTGCATAACATCAGCCATGGCTCTGCTGGCGCAAGAAGTATCGCCATCATGGCAACCCTGAGAGACTTCAAAATGGGACGCTGGCTTGCTGGCAGGCTCATGAAAGAACTGGGGCTGGTGAGTTGTCAGCAGCCTACCCACCGGTATAAACGTGGTGGTCATGAACACATCGTTATCCCGAATCACCTTGAGCGACAGTTCGCAGTGACAGAACCTACCAAGTGTGGTGTGGCGATGTGACGTATAGTGTGCCCGGAGTTCAGGGCGAGCATGGACGCTCAAATGAACCACGAGTCTGTCTGGAATATTGAACCGGTAACTCACGATGAGAAACCCAACAATCCCACCGGGTGTGACGGTGGAGAACCTGAGCGGCAGTGACCTGCGGCATGCCCGCAGGGTGATGTAACCCGCTGACAACGGGGATTGAGGCGAGATCACTAAGCCGAGATGATCCTCAAGGTTAAGTACTGATAGGCTGAAGAACATGAACCCGTTAATCCGCCTCTGTGGGTTGAAAACGTCACCACGGCCTACGTGATCTAACAGGCCGTGCAGGAGGAACTGGCAGTGATAAGTAAGCACCGCCGGTCGAAGGTGTTTTGACATGTATGCGAAACACCGGGGCAGCAGCGTCTATCACGCTCGCGTTGCTGACTTCTGCCGACTTGCGGCAAGCAAGGATAAAGAGTGCGACGGGCAGCCTCCTCAGTATGTCTGAGTCCAGGCAGGTAAACCGGGGAAGGTCAGCGACGGATGTTAAGGGGGCATGGCTCCGATGACGCGCTGGCTGGCGGAGCTTCCGTAGTAGTCCGCGATGGGGAAAGCCCATTACATGGCGAAGGGAAGCAGTTTGAATGTGTTTGCGACGTGAATTAACTGACCTAACGAGGTGAAGACCTTTGATAATCAGCGAAATGCAACGCAAGCTTGCCACATGGGCAGCCACCGACCCGTCCCGACGGATTGAACGGCTGCTGCGTCTGATAACACAACCAGAATGGCTGGCTGAAGCCGCGCGGATCACGCTTTCATCAAAGGGGGCGCATACCCCCGGTGTTGATGGCGTGAACAAAACAATGCTACAGGCCAGACTGGCTGTTGAGCTGCAAATCCTCAGGGATGAATTACTCTCAGGTCACTACCAGCCCTTGCCCGCCAGACGGGTTTACATCCCTAAAAGCAACGGCAAACTGCGACCACTGGGTATCCCCGCGTTGCGGGATCGTATTGTTCAGCGGGCCATGCTGATGGCGATGGAGCCGATATGGGAAAGTGATTTTCATACACTCTCGTATGGCTTCCGGCCTGAACGCAGTGTCCACCACGCGATCCGCACGGTGAAATTACAGCTCACCGACTGCGGTGAAACACGGGGACGCTGGGTGATTGAAGGCGACCTGTCCAGTTACTTCGACACCGTACATCATCGACTGCTGATGAAGGCCGTGCACCGCAGGATCAACGACGCACGTTTCATGACTCTGCTGTGGAAAACCATCAGGGCGGGACATATCGATGTCGGTCTCTTTCGGGCGGCCAGTGAAGGCGTGCCGCAAGGTGGCGTAATATCGCCGCTGCTGTCGAATATCATGTTGAATGAGTTCGATCAATACCTGCATGAGCGCTACCTGAGCGGGAAAGCCAGAAAAGATCGGTGGTACTGGAATAACAGTATCCAGCGGGGCCGAAGTACGGCGGTCAGAGAAAACTGGCAGTGGAAACCCGCGGTGGCGTACTGCCGCTATGCCGATGATTTTGTCCTCATCGTCAAAGGCACCAAAGCACAGGCGGAAGCCATCAGGGAGGAGTGTCGGGGTGTGCTCGAAGGCATTCTGAAACTCAGGCTGAACATGGATAAGACTAAAATCACCCATGTTAATGACGGCTTTATCTTTCTGGGGCACAGGATCATTCGCAAACGCAGTCGTTATGGCGATATGCGAGTGGTCTCGACGATCCCGCAGGAGAAAGCCAGAAACTTCGCCGCATCGCTGACAGCACTGTTATCAGGCAACTACAGTGAAAGCAAAGTCGATATGGCTGAACAACTCAACCGAAAACTGAAAGGCTGGGCCGCGTTCTACCAGTTCGTTGATTTTAAGGCCAAAGTCTTCAGTTATATCGACCGTGTCGTGTTCTGGAAGCTGGCTCACTGGCTGGCCCGAAAATACCGTACAGGTATCGCCTCCCTGATGAGGGGGTGGTGTAAATCACCGAAACCGGGTCAGAGCAAAACGTGGGTTTTATTTGGTAAAACCAACCACGGGAAGCTCAACGGTGAAGTACTTTATCGGTTGGTGGGGCAAGGCAAGAAGCGGTTCCGCTGGCGTCTACCCGAAGGTAATCCCTATCTGAGGACGGAAACCGGAAACACGTATACATCGCGCTACACTGAAGTGGCAATGGCGTTCGCCAGCGTTTAAATGGAGAGCCGGATGCGCTGAAAGGTGCACGTCCGGTTCGGGGAGGAGAGGCAGGGAAATAGTCCGACTACGCCCTGCCTCTTACTCTACTCTCGACAGGTAAACGTTGGCCTTACCTCGCTGTTGTTCTCGATATGTTCGCAAGGAAACCGGTGGGCTGGGCAATGTCATTCTCGCCGGACAGCAAGCTGACCATCAAAGCGCTGGAAATGGCGTGGGAAGCTCGCGGTAAACCAGCCGGAGTGATGTTCCATAGTGACCAGGGTAGCCTCTATACAAGCAGGCAGTTCCGGCAGTTACTGTGGAGTTGCCGGATCGGGCAGAGTATGAGCCGACGTGGAAACTGTTGGGACAACAGCCCGATGGAACGCTTCTTCCGTAGTCTGAAAAACGAGTGGGTGCCGGTGACAGGTTATATAAACTTTAGCGAAGCTGCTCATGCGATCACAGACTATATCGTCGGGTATTACAGCTCGCTAAGGTCGCATGACTATAACGGTGGATTACCCCCAAACGAATCGGAAAACCGATACTGGAAAAACTCTAAAGCGGTGGCCAGTTTTAGTTGACCATATATGGACGCCCCGGGTGATGCAAGTACTAGTTCGATGCGGTTTGCGACCATATATCCGGCGTCGTTAGTAGGTTCAATGACCTGCGCCATGATGTTATCCGAGCCCTGTTTCCTAATCACTACACCGGTATTTGATTACCCAGGTCAACTTCAGGCTGTTACAGGGACGGCAACCGTGTCAGCACATCCTTGAGATAGGCATACGGATCGTGCCCATTATTACGGGCCGACTGGATCAAACTCATGATCGCAGCAGCGCGCTTGAGCATGCGAACCCACGCCGAGCATTTGAGAAGGCAACGGGATGAACGCTGGCTGGATAGCCGTGGTTTTGTGGGTAGGCAGCCGAATCCATTTGTGGTCGAGGTTGGCATTGAGGCTGTAGCCCAAGGCGATGTTTGCGATGGAGGCACCGGGTTCAGAACACTCCTGAATGACCTGAGCCTTGAAAGATTTGCTGTAGGTACGGCGCTGAGGGCGCATGGAAAATCCGCTTGATGGGCCATGGCCTTCGGAGGCGGTGTCGGGAAGGTGTGTTGGCCGGACGGATACTGTTGAACTACGTTGTCTGGGGCAACGGAAGTGTTTCGGCCCGACTCTGGAACGCGATCCGCAGCGACGACTGGGCAATTCCGCACGTTGGCCTGAGCAGCCTCGGGGAAATCGTCGTCTGGGCGCGCCCAGACGAGTTTCCGCCAAGGAACATGCAGACGAGCAAGGGGCTGCGGGCACTCGGCTACAACGTGAGGATCGGTGTTTGATCGAGGCGCCTGTGGCACACGCAGGCTGAGGAGCCAGGCGCTGTCCATTGCCTGATCAGGCCGCCCCCCTGTGCCTTGCCTGAGCAGTTGACCTGCATCAATGGGGCGGGAGAACGCTGCACATTGACTCTTGACTCTTGAAGTTTTTCATAGTAGGTCTAATATTACAAAGTATTGCAAGGATATCCTTGGCCGGAACCGCAAAGCGACGCGATTGGAGAGGGTGAGATGAAAGCGCACCTACAGGTGATTTTCACGCTCGATGAATTGGCTGCGTACTTGAAAGTCGGCAAGCGGACGCTTTATCGGCTCGCCGCACACGGGGAAATTCCGGCTTTCAAGGTGGGCGGGACGTGGCGGCTTCGTCAAAGTGAAATCGATCAGTGCATCAATGATCAGACCCGAGCCGGAGCAAAGAAGGAGGTGATGCGCAAGCGTGAACAGCAGAAGTCATCCGAGCAGCCCGTGTCGCCTGGGCGCACTGCCCGTCGCAGCAGGCAAAGGGCTTGAGTAACTCGTTTTCCAATTTTTCTGGAGGTATGACATGGACATCGATTTCAAGAAGTTGGCTCCCTGGAACTGGTTCAAGAACGAGCAGCAAGAGCAGCAGACCGCCTCCTCCCTGCCGGTGCAGCGCAATGACCTGCCAGCGGCGAGCGGGCCAGTCAGCCCGATCCTGCAACTGCATCGGGAAATCGACCGGCTGTTCGATGACGCATTCCGGGGCTTCGGTTTTCCGGCGTTGAACATGCCGCAGTGGCCATCCGATTGGTCGGGCATGCTGAAGCCGGCCCTGGACATCCAGGAAACCGACAAGCAGTACAAGATTGCCCTGGAAGTGCCCGGTGTCGAGGAGAAGGACATCCAGATCACCCTCGACAACGACGTGCTGATGGTGCGTGGCGAGAAGCGCCAGGAACAGGAGAAGAAGGAAGGTGGCTTCCACCGTGTGGAGCGCTCCTACGGCAGCTTTCAGCGTGCCTTGAACCTGCCTGACGACGCCAACCAGGATTCGATCAAGGCATCGTTCAAGAACGGGGTGCTCACGGTCACGATCGACAAGCGCGAGGTCAGCGCGCCGAAGCAGGGACGCTCGATCCCGATCAACGGCTGACGTCGCCGGCTCGTTCGTCACAAGAAAAACCCGGCCCGAGACGAGGTGTCGCGGCTCGCGATGCCTCGTCGCCTCAACCTTTTCAACCTTCTAAGGAGCATCAGCATGGCCAGAAAACAATGCCAGGTCTGCGGCCAACCCGCCACCGTGCGGGTGGAAGCCAATCTCAACGGTCGTCACAGCACCATGCTGTTGTGCGACGACCATTACCGGCAATTAGTGCGCCAGCAAAAGCGCACCGTTTCGCCGCTGGAAGCCTTGTTCGGTTCGCGCAGCGGCCTGTTCGAGGACTTCCTCGGCAGTGACTTCTTCCGCATCGGCGACGACGCGACGCCAGTTGCCGCCGATACCGATGACGTGGTCGATGCCTCGTTTGGCGAGCCCGCCGCCGCAGGTTCGGGTGCGCCGCGCCGTCGCGGCAGTGGGCTGGCCAGCCGCATCAGCGAACAGTCGGAAGCCTTGTTGCAGGAGGCCGCCAAACACGCTGCCGAATTTGGCCGCTCCGAGGTGGATACCGAACATCTGCTGCTGGCGCTGGCCGACAGCGACGTGGTCAAGACCATCCTGGGTCAGTTCAAGATCAAGGTCGATGACCTCAAGCGGCAGATCGAGTCTGAGGCCAAGCGCGGGGACAAGCCCTTCGAGGGCGAGATCGGCGTGTCGCCGCGCGTGAAGGATGCGCTCAGCCGCGCCTTCGTGGCCTCCAATGAACTCGGCCATTCTTATGTCGGTCCAGAGCATTTCCTGATCGGTCTGGCCGAGGAAGGCGAAGGGCTGGCCGCCAACCTGCTGCGCCGCTACGGCCTGACGCCGCAGGCGCTGCGCCAACAGGTCAGCAAGGTGGTCGGCAAGGGCGCCGAGGATGGACGCGCTGAGACGCCGACCAACACGCCAGAACTCGACAAGTACTCGCGCGACCTGACCAAGATGGCGCGCGACGGCAAGCTCGACCCGGTGATCGGCCGCGCGCAGGAGATCGAAACAACCATCGAGGTGCTGGCCCGGCGCAAGAAGAACAACCCGGTGCTGATCGGCGAGCCGGGTGTGGGCAAGACCGCCATCGTCGAAGGGCTGGCGCAGCGCATGGTGGCGGGTGAAGTGCCCGAGACCTTGCGCGACAAGCGCCTGGTGGAACTCAACATCAACGCCATGGTGGCCGGCGCCAAATATCGCGGCGAGTTCGAGGAGCGCGTGCAGAAGGTGCTGAAGGAGGTGACCGAGCACCAGGGCGAGCTGATTTTGTTCATCGACGAGGTGCACACCATCGTCGGTGCCGGCCAGGGCGGTGGCGAAGGCGGGCTGGACGTGGCCAACGTGTTCAAACCGATGATGGCGCGCGGTGAACTCAACCTGATCGGCGCCACGACGCTGAACGAGTACCAGAAATACATCGAGAAGGATGCCGCACTGGAGCGGCGCTTCCAGCCGGTGACGGTGCCCGAGCCGACGGTGGCCCAGGCCATCATGATTCTGCGCGGCCTGCGCGACACCTTCGAGGCGCACCACAAGGTCAGCATCTCCGAGGACGCGATCATCGCGGCGGCCGAGTTGTCCGACCGCTACATCACGGCGCGCTTCCTGCCGGACAAGGCGATCGACCTGCTCGACCAGGCGGCCGCGCGCGTGAAGCTGTCGGCCACGGCCCGGCCGGTGGCCGTGCAGGAGCTGGAGTCCGAACTGCACCAGCTGCGGCGTGAACAGGATTACGTGGCCGCGCGCAAGCAGTACGACCAGGCCGCCGAGCTCGGCAAGCGCATCGAAGCCAAGGAGGCCGAGCTCAAGAAGCTCGTCGAGGACTGGGAGCGGGAGCGGGCCTCCGGCAGTGCCGAGGTCAAGGCGGAACACGTGGCGCAGATCGTCTCGCGCCTGACCGGCATCCCGGTCAACGAGTTGACGGTGGAAGAGCGCGAAAAGCTGCTGCACTTGGAACAACGGCTGCACGAGCGCCTGGTGGGACAAGACGAGGCGGTCCGTGCCGTGGCCGATGCCGTGCGGCTGTCCCGCGCCGGCCTGCGCGAAGGCAGCAAACCGGTGGCTACCTTCCTGTTTCTGGGCCCGACCGGGGTGGGCAAGACCGAGCTAGCCAAGGCATTGGCCGAATCGATCTACGGCGATGAGCACGCCCTGTTGCGCATCGACATGTCGGAATATGGCGAACGCCATACCGTGGCGCGGCTGGTGGGCGCGCCTCCGGGCTATGTCGGTTACGACGAAGGCGGTCAGCTCACCGAGAAGGTGCGGCGCAAGCCCTACAGCGTGCTGCTGCTCGACGAGATCGAGAAGGCACACCCTGACGTCTACAACATCCTGCTGCAAGTGTTCGACGACGGTCGCCTCACCGACGGCAAGGGCCGGGTGGTGGATTTCACCAACACCATCATCATCGCCACGTCCAACCTGGGTTCGGACATCATCCAGCGACGGCTGAAGGCGCGTGGGGCGGCTGGCGAGGAGTACGAAAAGACCAAGGCCGAGGTCATGGACGTGCTGCGCGGTCACTTCCGGCCCGAGTTCCTCAACCGCATCGACGAGATCATCGTCTTCCATGCGCTGGGCAAGGAGGAGATCCGCCACATCGTCGGCCTGCAGCTCGATCGCGTGGCGCGCAGCGCCGCCAGCCAGGGCGTGACGCTCACTTTCGATCAGACGCTGATCGACCATTTCGCGGAAGAAGGCTACAAGCCCGAGTTCGGTGCGCGTGAACTCAAGCGCCTGATCCGTAGCGAGCTGGAAACTGCGCTGGCGCGCGAGATGCTCGGTGGCGGCATCGGCAAGGGCGATCACGCCAGCGCACGCTGGGACGACAAGGCCGAACGCGTGGTGTTCGAACGAAAAGAGCCACCGCAGACCCCGGCCGAGCCGGAGCTGCCGGATGCCGCGAAGGCGACCGAGACGCCGCACGGCGACGCTGGCAAAGGCTCGCGCAAGAAGAAGTCGGCGAGCGACGCATCTTGATGGCGGGCGAGGCTGCCGTGTCCGACCCCATCGGCCTGGCATGGGCAGCCTCCCTGGCCTCGATCGCGGTGGCGGTCGTGGCCGCGGGTCACGCGGTCGTCTACAAACGTGATCCGCGGTCGGCCACGCCGTGGGGGCTGCTCATCAGCGGCGGCACTGCTCTCCCGCTCGCTGGCCATCCGTTTGCGTGACGGTGCGGCCCGTCTGTTCACCTGATCCTCTGGCAACTCGACTTTCGAGGAACACGGCCCATGGAAAAAAAGAATCAATGGAATACCGGCTACTGGATCGTTGCCCTCCTGCTGTTGTTGAGTTTGCAGAGCTACTGGCAGACGGCGAAAACCGTCGAGCCGGTGCCCTACAGCGAGTTCGAGAAGGCGCTGGCCGAGGGGCGCGTGGCCGAAGTGCTGGTGTCGGATCGTACGGTGACCGGGCGCCTGAAGTCGCCGGACAGCCGGGGCAAGACGACGATCGTGGCAACGAGGGTCGAACCCGATCTTGCCGATCGCCTGTCGAAGTACGACGTGCCCTATGCCCGCGTGTTGGAGAGCACCTGGCTGCGCGATGTGCTGTCGTGGATCCTGCCAGCGGTAGCCTTCTTTGGCGTCTGGTTCTTCCTGTTCCGCCGCTTCGCCGAGAAGCAGGGCATGGGCGGGTTTCTCAACATCGGTAAGAGCCGCGCCAAGGTGTTCGTGGAAAAGAACACCGGTGTGACGTTCGCCGATGTCGCGGGGGGGGATGAGGCCAAGGCGGAGCTGGTCGAGATCGTCGATTTCCTGAAGAATTCGCAGGACTATGGCCGTCTCGGGGCGCGCATTCCCAAGGGCGTGTTGCTGGTCGGCCCACCGGGCACCGGCAAGACATTGCTGGCCAAGGCTGTTGCCGGCGAGGCGGCGGTGCCCTGCTTCTCCATCTCCATCTCCGGATCAGAGTTTGTCGAGATGTTCGTCGGCGTGGGTGCGGCCCGTGTGCGCGACCTGTGCGAGCTGGCCCGCGGGCAGGCGCCGGCCATCATCTTCATCGACGAGCTCGATGCGCTGGGCCGCGCGCGCGGCGTCGGCGGCCCCATCGGCGGCCACGACGAGCGCGAGCAGACCCTCAACCAGCTGCTCACGGAGATGGACGGCTTCGACAGCTCGGTCGGGCTGATCATCCTCGCCGCCACCAACCGCCCCGAAATCCTCGACCAGGCGCTGCTGCGTGCCGGCCGCTTCGACCGCCAGGTGCTGGTGGACCGGCCCGACAAGAAGGGGCGGCTGGACATCCTGAAGGTTCATGTCAAGAAGGTGACGCTGGCCCAGGATGTAGACCTCGAACAGGTAGCCGCACTGACCACGGGCTTTTCCGGCGCGGACCTCGCCAATCTGGTCAACGAGGCGGCGCTGGCGGCGAGGAGACGCCGTGCGTCCGCCGTGGAATTGCAGGACTTCACCGCGACCATCGAGCGCATCGTGGCGGGCCTGGAAAAGAAGAGCCGCGTGCTCAATCCCAAGGAGCGGGAAACCGTGGCCCATCACGAGATGGGCCATGCGCTGGTGGCGCTGGCGCTGCCCGAAACCGACCCCGTACACAAGATCTCGATCATCCCGCGCGGCATCGGCGCGCTGGGCTACACCTTGCAGCGCCCCACCGAAGACCGCTTCCTGATGACGCGTACCGATCTCGAGCACAAGATCGCCGTACTGCTGGGCGGGCGTGCCGCCGAAAAGCTGGTGTTCGGCGAGTTGTCTACCGGGGCGGCGGACGATCTGGCGCGAGCCACCGACATCGCCCGCGACATGATCACCCGCTTTGGCATGGACGAGGGCCTGGGCTACATCGCCTTCGAGGCGCAGCGGCCCCGCTTTCTCGATACACCTGAACTGGCCCACGGCGGTTGCCGGGTGGCCGAATCGACCCAGGCGCGCATCGATCAGGCTATCCGCGACATCGTGATGGGCGTGTTCGAGCGCGCCTACCGGATTCTCGACATCAACCGCGCGGTGCTGGAGCGCTGTGCGCGCGAGCTGCTGGCGCGGGAAACGCTCGACGAAAGCGATATCCGTCAATTGACTCAAGGACTTGTTCGGAACTGAAAACAGTAGTAGGTGCCATTCAGAGTAAACCGACGGCTCTGTTCAGTGCGTCATCCAATTCGTCGGCATTGTTCAAGGAGAACCGATATGTCTGCATTGACTCCGTGGGACCCCTTCCGGGAACTGGATGAATTGCAAAACCGCCTGGCGACGATGTTCGGACGAATACCCCAGCGACAGGGCGCCCGTACCGGCAACGAAGCCATGACCACGGCGGACTGGGCACCAATGGCGGACATCAGCGAGGATGAGAACGCATTCCTCCTCAAGCTGGATCTGCCGGAGGTCCCCAAGGATGCCGTGCGCGTCAGCGCGGAAAACGGTGTGCTCACCATCAGCGGCGAGCGCAAACTGGAAAAAGAGGAGCAGGGCAAGAAGTTCCACCGCATCGAACGTGCGTATGGCCGCTTTGTGCGCAGCTTTGTCTTGCCTGACAACGTTGATCCGACCAAGGTGACGGCTTCCATGAAAGACGGCGTGCTGGAAGTGCGGCTTGTCAAGGCCGAGCAAGCCAAACCGAAACAGATTGAAATCTCAGTCAACTAACTTCAATCAAGAGCCCAAGATCATGAATATCAAACAGCCACAATACACCTTCTCCGCACTTGCCCTGGCGGTCGTCGTCGGACTGAGCGGACCGGCTCTGGCCCAATCGGCGGCAGGTTCTAGCCCAGGTGCTGCAGCACCCTCTGCCGCATCCAAGGCGGCACAGCCACAGGTAGATGACAAGGCCGCCCGGGAAGCCGATAAAAAGCGTGCCGAGCTCACTCAAGACGCCATCACGGCGCTCACCAAGACCCAGGAGGCTTTGACCCTCCTTGATGCAAAGAAGACCAAGGAGGCGCTTGCTGCGCTGGAACTGGCCAGCGGAAAGCTGGAACTGGTATTGGCACGCGACGCCAAACTTGCTTTGGCGCCGGTCGATGTACGCGTCATCACCCACGATATCCACGCCAACGTGGAATCGGTAAAGAAAGTGGTCAAGTTGTCTCGGGAGTTGTTGGGTGATGGCGAGGTGCAAAAGGCCCGGCCCATCGTTGCCAATCTGGCCAGCGAAATCGTAATCCAAACCGACAACCTTCCGATGGCAACGTACCCGGCAGCGATCAAGTCGGCCGCACGGCTCATCGACAGCGGCAAGATCGACAACGCCAAAGCGGAACTCGCCCGAGCACTGAACACGCTGGTGGTGACCTCGGTCGCCTTTCCTCTGCCCGTGCTACGGGCCGAAGCCGCGATGGCAAAAGCTGAAAAGCTGGCCGAGACCGACAGGCGCGATGCCAAGCAGAACGAGGAGCTCAGCACCTTGCTGTCGTCCGTGCGCACGGAGATCGAGATGGCGCAGATCCTGGGTTATGGCAAGAAGGCGGACTTCAAACCCATCTTCGATCAGGTGAAGTCCATTGAGCAAAAGTCGGCTGGTGGCAAAAGCGGCAAGGGATGGTTCGACGAGTTGAAGACGCGCATCCAAAAGCTGTTTTGAGGTGATGAAGGGGCTGACTGCTCTGTCGGTCAGTCTCGCGATGTTCGCATTCAGCCCCAATAGATTCGCCTATTTTCACTATCTCATACGAGGCATATCACCATGAATGAGCAAACACCGAATCCCAATGCGACGAACGAAGGAATAAACGAACAGGCCGCGGTAAGCAGCCTTCCTGTCAGTCCAGAGTCCAAGCCTGAAGTCGTCACGGAGGTACAGCCTGAGGTTCAGAAAGAAACGGACTCGCAGGCGGCAGACAAACGTAAACAAGTCCTCCATGAGGCAGTCTCGGCCTTGTCGCTGACCAAATCCGCGCTGGCCGCACTTGACGGCAAGGACACTGCACGCGCATTGGCAACGCTGGCCGAAGTGACGGGAAAGCTGGAGCTGATCGTCGCGCGCGAACCCACGCTCGCCCTGGCCGGCGTTGATGTGCGCACCATCGTGCACGACTTGTTCGCCAACACGGAAACCATTGAGGCGATGACCGACGAGGCGCTGGATGCCCTCAAACATGGCGAGGTGCAACAGGCTCGCCACGTGCTGGCTTTGCTGGCCAGTGAAATCGTGATCACGGTCACCAACATCCCTTTGGCGTCCTATCCCGCAGCCGTGAAGGCAGTCGTGCCGCTGATCGATCAGGGCAAGATCGAAGAAGCCAAAGCCGCGCTGCAGTCAGCGCTCAGCACGCTGGTCGAGGAGCGCAGCGTGCTTCCGCTGCCCGTCCTGCGTGCGAAGCTGCTCCTGAAGCGCGCCGAGCCCCTGGTAGAAGATGGTCAGCGCAGCGAAGCATCCAATGAGCGCCTGGAGACATTGTTGAACGAAGCCCGGCAGCAGTTGGAAATGGCAGAACTGCTGGGCTATGGAAAAAGGAAGGACTTTGAGCCCCTGTACGCTGAACTCAAGAAAATCAAGGAAAAGACGGGAGGGGGAGGCTGCGGAAAAGGCTGGCTCGATGAAGTCAAGGCAAAACTGTCCAAGTTGTTCTGAAACCCCTGGAGAGGGGGCGCATAGCGCCCCCTCTCTTGTCCCATGAGTGTTTGATTTTTTATTTTGTATAGATCTTTAGGAGATATTGCATGAACACAGACACCATCGCTAATTCCAATGCGGATGACCCCACCAAAGCACTGTGTTCGCTGAGCCAAAATTGGTGGCTTTTTGTGCTGCGCGGTGTCTTGGCATTGATTTTTGCAGCCCTCGCGTTCTGGATGCCACAATCGGCTCTGTTGGCCATGACCATCATGTTCGGCGCATTTTCCTTGGTCAATGGCGCGTTCAACTTGTTTGCAGCGGTGCGCCATATCCAGAAAAAAGAGCGCTGGGGCTGGCTGCTGTTCAGCGGCATTGTCGGCATACTTACGGGCGTCGTCGTCCTGGTTGCTCCTTGGGTCGCCACGATAGTCTTGGCTTCTTTTTTATGGGCTAGCGTGGGCTTCTGGGCGATTTTCACCGGTGTGCTGGAGATATCCGCCGCCGTTCGGCTGCGTCGGGAAATCAAGGGTGAAATCTGGCTTGCCCTCAGTGGACTGCTCTCGATTATCCTTGGCGCTATCGTCTTGTGGATATTTTTTACCCGTCCGGTCGAGTCATTCGTGGCCGCAGGCTGGCTGTTGGGTTTCCATGCGGCAGTCTATGGCGTCACGCTTTTGTTCTTGAGTTGGAGTCTTCGCAAAACGCGCCTGGGGTAAGAGCGTGCCAAACCAAAATCTATGGATATGAGCATCCTCGATTCATACCTTCATAGAAATGACATCGAAGGAGTCATACATGCAGATGCAATATAGCTATCGAGCTATCGACAAAGAGTTTCATGAACCTTGGCAGAGAGCTTTGGGAAATGTGATCGAGCACGCCCTCAAGCCATTGCTCGACAAACACACTAAAGATTCAGCGCAACTTCAAATCGTCCTTGATCGCGACAAGATCAAGCGGCAATTTCTGGCCAGTGGCTATATGCACCTGCCCGGCAAAAAGATTGTCAGCGTTACTGCATCACATGACGAGCTGACGCCCCTCGCGCAGATGCTCGCACAGTCGTTGTTCCGTCAGGCCAAGAAGCATTTTGACCGACTGCATGCTCAGGATCAAATCAAGCGCAAAGCACGACGCGAGCGCTTGCGCGAGCTCAAGGTGCGGATTGCCGCAAAACCCGCATCAGCCGCCCATGAGGCCGAGGTGACCCGAATGCCTCTACTGTCGAAACTTGAGGCTGTCGCAAGGCGTGAGCTGGCTTATCTGCGGGCCGTCGGCGATTTACCGCGCGATTATCCGACGCTGCGCGACGTGGTGGATGAAGCGATTGTCCGAGCTGAGGTGGAATGGCAATCCGTGCCGGGGGAAAAAGAGGCTTACACCGGTCTTTTGAAGCATCTGTTCGCCGTCCTGGATAACGAAGTGGCAAGCAGCCGGCAATTTGGCGAATTCGTTTCTCTGGACGCGCCGGTCGAACCGGATGCCCAAGACGTGGCCGAGGCCATGGTGGAAGAGGAAATCTTCGAATTTTATCAGCCCGATGACACACTCAAGCTGGCCGATATCTTCGCTGGCAGTCAGCATCCCGATGTCGCAACGATCGCGGAACAGGAGGAGCTGATTGATCGGTCGAGCGAGTTCGCTTTTGCATTTGACCTGCTGAAGGACATGCCGCGTTTGTGGCGGCGCATTTTTCTGCTTATCCGTGTGGACGGGCTGAATGCCAGCAGCGTCTCTGAAATCCTGCTGATTCCTAGTAAGGAAGATGCTGTCCGAAGGTGGCTCATGCAGGCCGAAGCATTCATCGCTGCTCATCTGGAAGAGGCCGGAGTAAGCAAAAACGGGAACGATTGGCTCCAAGGCGTTGATTGGTCGGCATTGTCTGTGACCCGAAGCGAGGCAGCCTCACTGTGGTCCAAGGAGGCGAACCATGAAGAATGATCTTCACCTTGTCTGCCCGCATTGCCAGTCCATCAACCGCGTACCGACTGCGAAGCTATCGGAACATCCCAACTGTGGCCGCTGCCAGCAGCCCTTGTTCACGGGCGAGCCCATCGAGTTGACCACGGCGACGTTCTCGCGCCACGTGGAGCGCAGCGATCTGCCGCTGCTGGTCGATTTCTGGGCGCCATGGTGCGGGCCGTGCAAGATGATGGCGCCACAGTTCCAGCAAGCGGCGCACCAGCTCGAACCGAGGATCCGGCTGGCGAAGGTGAATACCGAGGCTGAGCCCCACCTGGCCACGCAGTTCGGTATCCGCAGCATCCCGACGCTTGCCCTGTTCCAGGGTGGGCGGGAGATCGCCCGTCAGGCCGGCGTGATGGGCGCGCAGGACATCGTGCGCTGGACGTCGACGCAAGTGGGACGCTGACCGATGCAGGGCTTGCTCGGCACTACACTAATCCTGCTGGCAGCTTGCAGCCTGGCGGCGATGGCGACGGCGGCGTTCAGAGTGCCCGCCTTGCTGGGGTATCTCTCTGTCGGCGTTGTACTGGGCCCCTCAGTCATCGGCGTGATCGCGCCGGGGGAGACGCTGAGCTTTCTGTCCGAGCTGGGCGTGGCGCTGCTGTTGTTCATGGTCGGACTGGAATTCTCCCTCGGAGACTTCTGGCTCGCCCGCAGGACGGTGCTGATGGCGGGCGCTCTGCAGATGATCGCCGTGGCCCCGCCGCTGATCCTGCTATTGATGTGGCTGGGGCAGCCCGGCCAGAGCGCCGCGCTGCTCGGCACTGCGGCGGCCATGTCGTCCACGGCGCTGGTCAGCCGACAACTGGCCGACCAAGGCGAGCTCACCACCCGCCACGGACGCAGTGCCATCGCCGTGCTGGTCTTTCAGGACCTGGCCAGCGTGCCCCTGCTGGCCTTGCTGGCGATCTGGGCGCGCGGCGAGTCGCCGAAGATCGAGCATGTGCTGCTCGAAGTATTCGGTGTGCTGCTGCTGTTCGCGGCAGCGGCCCTCGCCTCGCGCCGTCTGTTGCATGGCCTGCTGGGCTGGGTGGCGCGGCGGGGCCACGAGGAATCGTTCGTGCTCGTCTCCTTGTGCGTGGTGGTGGCTGCCGCCGCCGCTGCGCACGCGGTCGGCGTATCCGCCGCCCTGGGGGCCTTCCTCGCCGGGATGGTGCTGGGCGAGAGCGACTTCCGGCACCACATGGAAAGCCACCTCAGGCCGTTTCGCGATGTGTTGTCGGGCGTGTTCTTCGTGACCATCGGCCTGCAACTGGACGCAGCACAGATTCTTTCGGCACCGCTGGCGGTGCTGGCGTGGCTGGTGGTGCTGGTACCGGTCAAGATCCTGCTCAATACGCTGGCCTTGCGGGCGACGCGCCTGTCCGCCCTCGATGCCTGGCGCACGGGCATAGCGTTGGGGCACGGCGGCGAGTTCGCCCTGCTGTTGTTGGGCACGGTCTTGCAGCAGCATCTGATCCCCGCGACCGTC
Source organism: Klebsiella sp. RHBSTW-00484 (assembly GCF_013705725.1). NCBI lineage: Bacteria > Pseudomonadati > Pseudomonadota > Gammaproteobacteria > Enterobacterales > Enterobacteriaceae > Klebsiella > Klebsiella sp. RHBSTW-00484. Next base: position 946,470 of record NZ_CP055481.1, read on the forward strand.
GTCCAACCCATGCTGGTCGCGCTGGTGCTCAGCATGGCCCTGGCACCGCTACTGATCCGCCATCACGATGTACTTGCCCGGTTCTTGAGCCGCACCGGCGGCGTCATTCAGCCACCCCAGGCTGAAGAAGTCGAGATCGCCGCGCAGACGACGCGATATCGAGACCATGTCATCGTTTGCGGCGCGGGCGAGCTTGGCCTGACAGTCAGCGAGATTCTTCGCCACGCCGGCGTGGCGCATCTGCTGCTGGAGGCGGACGCGCAGAAGGTCGAGGCCGCGCGTGCCGCCGGCGCGCCGGTGTTCCATGGCGATGCCAGTCGGCCCGATACCTTGCTGGCTGCCGGCTTGACGCATGCGCACTTGGTGGTGCTGACGTTCGCCCATGCCCAGCAAGCGTTGCGCATCGCCCAGGCGATTGCCGAGCGCCGTCCGGCGCTGACCTTGTGGGTGTCATGCAGAAGTACGACCGCGGCCGATGCATTTCGCGCCATGCCCAACGTGCGCGTGTATCAGCAATCCTTTGCCGCAGCTATTGGGCTGGCGGAACAGGTGATGTCGACGCTTGGCATGTCGACCGAGCTGATTGAAGGACACATCAGCGCAATGCGCCGCCGTCTCGACAGCAGCCGTTTTCCAGGGAGTTCATCGTCATGAAATCAACACGCCTTAACCCATTTCAGGTCTTACGTGACCAATTGGCCATCATGAGTTTTTACGAGCGCTTCGAGCAGGTCGTCGCGCTCGTGCTGTCGGCGGTGATCGCCGTCATCATCGTGGTGTCGCTGTTCCAGCTCATCTCCATCGTCTTCACGCTGCTGGTTCTAGATGCCTTCAATCCCCTGGACCACGAGGTATTCCAGAGCGTGTTCGGCATGATCATGACGCTCTTGATCGCGATGGAGTTCAAGCATTCCATCGTGCGCGTGGCGCTGCGTCGGGACAGCATCATCCAGGTCAAGACGGTGGTCCTGATCGCGCTGATCGCACTCTCCCGCAAGTTCGTGATCCTCGACTCCGACGCGAGCCCCGCAAAGATAGCCGCGCTGGCAAGCGCCACGCTGGCTCTGGGTGCGACCTACTGGCTGCTGCGCAAGCGCGGCGACCGCGCCGCCGAGACCTCTGAGCATGACCCGTCATCATCCCAGTGATCCGCGCACGGCGCTCTTGCAACACCGCTGGCTCAACCGCCTGCAGACCGGGCTGTTGGTCCTGACCCTGGTCGGGATCGCAGCCGCAGCAGGGAGACTGCCGTTTGGGGAAGGCTGCCTGTGGCTCGCGCTGTTTGCCGTTGCAGGTGCGTTGCTGCTGGAACCGGTAGCCGCGTCGGCGCTGAGCTTGCGCCTGTACCGCGTACGGGCCTTGCACCCGCAAGAAGCCCACAAGATGTGGGCCCTGTTGCGCGAGCTGCCCGCCCGTGCCGGTTTGCCCGCCACGCCGGTGCCGCACTATGTGCCCAGTGCCGTCGTCAACGCCTTCGCCACCGGATCGAAGCAGGAGGCATCGATCGCCCTCACCGATGGCCTGCCTGCTGCGCAGCCTGAGCCCACGCGAGCTGGCGGGTGTGCTCGTGCACGAGGTCGCGCACATCGCTAATGAGGATCTGCGTGTCATGGGGCTGGCGGATTCCGACAGTCGCCTCACGAGCCTACTGGCCCTGATGGGACAGATCGCGATCCTGCTCAGCCTGCCCGCGCAGCTGGTTGGCGCGGCGGAGGTCTATTGGCCTGGTCTATTGTTATTGGCCGCATCGCCCCAGCTCGCACAGCTCGGCTTGTCTCGCGTGCGTGAGTTCGACGCTGACCGCCTTGCGGCGGAACTGACTGGCGACCCGCAGGGGCTGGCGTCCGCGCTGGCGAAAATCGAGCGGGTCAGCCGCTCCTGGCGTGCCTGGCTATGGCCGGGATGGGGCAATCCCGAGCCCTCCTGCTTGCGCACGCGTCCGGCAACGCAAGAGCGCATCGCACGCCTGCTGACGTTGGCGCCTGGGCCAGCATCAGCGTTGCCACTCCGCGCGCCCCATTTTTTGCCGGAATCCGCTTTGGCGACGCGCCCACCGCGCTGGCGCCCGAGCGGGCTGTGGCGCTGATTGCCCATCAACAGGAGACGTCTCATGGCCTATCTCGACCCGTACCAACGCCCCGCGCCGGACCGCTTCGTCCGGCGCGGGCTCTTCATCACCGCCTGCATTGCCGCGCTCATGCTGCTGTGGCAATTTCTGCCCGCCATCGAGGCATGGTTCAGTCCGCGCGAGGCAGCAGAACGCACCGTGATGGCGCGTGGCGATCTGGCGGCGGACGAGAAAACCACCATCGAACTGTTCGAAAAATCGCGCGCCTCGGTGGTCTACATCACCACCGCGCAATTAGTACGCGATGTCTGGACGCGCAACGTGTTCTCCGTGCCGCGCGGCACTGGCTCGGGCTTCATCTGGGACGACGCCGGCCACGTCGTCACCAACTTCCACGTCATCCAGGGCGCGTCCGAAGCCACCGTCAAACTGGCCGACGGCCGCGACTACCAGGCCGCGCTGGTGGGGACGAGCCCCGCGCACGACATCGCCGTGCTCAAGATCGGCGTCGGTTTCAAGCGCCCGCCGGCCGTGCCGGTCGGCACCAGTGCCGACCTCAAGGTGGGTCAGAAGGTGTTCGCTATCGGCAACCCCTTCGGCCTGGACTGGACGCTCACCACTGGTATCGTCTCCGCGCTCGACCGCTCGTTGCCGGGAGAAGCGGGCGGCCCGGCCATCGATCACCTGATCCAGACCGACGCCGCCATCAACCCCGGCAATTCCGGTGGCCCGCTGCTCGATTCGGCTGGGCGGCTGATCGGAATCAATACCGCCATCTACAGTCCGTCTGGCGCCTCGGCCGGCATAGGCTTTGCGGTGCCGGTCGATACCGTCATGCGCGTGGTGCCGCAACTCATAAAGACCGGCAAGTACATCCGTCCGGCGCTGGGCATCGAGGTGGATGAGCAGCTCAACGCGCGTCTGCAGGCGCTGACCGGCAGTAAGGGCGTATTCGTATTGCGCGTGACGCCGGGCTCGGCGGCGCACAGGGCCGGGCTCGTCGGCGTCGAGGTCACCGCAGGCGGCATCGTGCCCGGCGATCGCGTTATCAGCATCGACGGTATCGCCGTCGACGACGTCACCACATTACAGGCCCGGCTAGACGACAAGAACGTTGGAGATGTTGTGGTCTTGTTAGTGGAGCGGGCCGGCAAGACTCGCGAGATGCTTGTGGAACTACAACCGGGAGTTTGATGGAAAGTGGGTCATGGATCTGCACAGCGAAGCAGCCAAGCGACTTCAGCCTTGCGCCGAACTACGAGCCCTAGCTAGGGATGGTCTGAAGTAGCCCTGTATTTCCGGCTGACTTCAGCCACTGCTGATTTTGAAAGCGGTGAACCGATCAAAAACGATCGGATCACCCGCTCATTTCGGTGCTTTCAGCCGTCGCGAGCACCTTGCGACGGCCATTTTCCGCATTACAGGCGCACCTCTCCTGCGCTTGCCAGCAAATGTCGGCGGGCCATCCATAGGTTCGACAGGGCAAACAGCGTCACCAGTTGTGCAGTGTTCCTCACCAGCCCTCGGAAACGTACCTTGGTGTAGCCGAACTGCCGCTTGATCACGCGAAACGGGGGCTCTACCTTCGCTCGCACTTGCGCCTTGGCCTTCTCGATCTTGCGCTTGGCTTTGTACAGGGCGCTGCGTTTATCGAGCATCTTGTAGGTGCTGCGGCGTGCTGCGACCTGCCAGATCACTTCTCGGTCGGCATGCTCGGAGCGCTTTTCGACGCCTGTGTAGCCGTCATCGGCGCAGACGACGTTCTCGTCGCCGTGCAGCAGTTTGTCGACCTGGGTGACATCCGCCACGGTGGCTGCCGTGCCCACCACGCTGTGTACCAGCCCCGATTCATCATCAACGCCGATGTGCGCCTTCATGCCAAAGTAATACTGGTTCCCCTTCTTGGTCTGGTGCATTTCCGGGTCGCGCTTGCCGTCCTGGTTCTTGGTTGAACTGGGCGCGTGGATCAGCGTGGCATCGGCGATAGTGCCCTGGCGCAGCGACAGACCGCGATCCCCCAGGTAGCCATTGATCACACAGAGGATGCCGGCTGCCAGCTCATGTTTCTCCAGCAGACGACGGAAGTTGAGGATGGTAGTTTCGTCAGGAATACGCTCCAGGCTCAGCCCGGCGAACTGACGTAGGATGGTCGTCTCGTACAGCGCTTCTTCCATGGCCGGATCGCTGTAGCCGAACCAGTTCTGCATCAGATGGATACGCAGCATCGCCATCAAGGGATACGCCGGGCGACCACCTTCGCCTTTCGGATAATGCGGTTCGATCAGGGCAATCAGCCCTTTTCACGGCACCACCTGATCCATCTCGATCAGGAACAGTTCCTTGCGGGTCTGCTTGCCCTTGCCGGCATACTCGGCGTCGGCGAAGGTCATCTGCTTCATGGAAGAACTCGGGTGGCGGGATCAGCGTATTTTGGACTGCCCCCACGCCCGTAGACAAATTCTGTCCTCACGATGAGGCCTGTTCGAAGGCCTCCGGACTGGCGCCGCCGAGGTGACTGTGGCGACGGGCCCGGTTGTAGAACACTTCAATGTAATTGAAGATATCCGGCCGGGCCAGATCCCGAGTTTTGTATATTCTCTTCCTGATGCGTTCTTTTTTCAGTGAACTGAAGAACGATTCGGCCACCGCATTATCATGGCAGTTGCCACGCCGGCTCATGCTCGGTGCAAGGTTATTGGCCCGGCAGCAGCTCTGCCAGTCGTTACTGCCGTACTGACTACCTTGATCGCGATGTACGATGACCTCGCCGTCTGGGTTTCGGCGCCAGACCGCCATCATCAGCGCGTCGAGCGCCAGTTCGCGTGAGAGAGTGGGGTTTATCGACCAGCCGACCACATTACGGGCGAAGAGATCGATAACCACCGCCAGACACAGCCAGCCCTGCCAGGTGCGGATATAAGTAATATCGGTGATTGGCCCGGACAACGGTAAACTGCCGCTGCACACGATTAGGCGCAACCACTAAAGGTCGGCCAGCGATACGACGCGGAGCTTTATAGCCGCGCACGGCTTTAATCCGGTTCAATTGCATAATACGACCCACCCGGTTTTTACCGCAGATTTCCCCGATTTCGTTCAGGTCGCCATGAACCCGGCGGTAACCGTATACGCCTCCGCTCAGTGAATAGGAGTCACGGATAAGCGTCAGCAGACGCTGGCTATCTTTATCACGCGCCGAGGCAGGGTCATGCAGCCACGCATAGAACCCGGCCCGGGCGACATTCAGTACCCGACACATCGTCATCACACCCCATACAGTTCGGTGCTCATTGATAAAGCGGTACTTCAGTCGGGCTCCCTTGCAAAGTACCGCGCGCCCTTTTTCAGGATATACCGTTCTTCTTCGGTGCATTTTAGTTGCGCCCGGAGTTTGGTAATGCTGCCAACTTACTGATTTAGTGTATGATGGTGATTTTAAGGTGCTTGCGTGGCTTCCATTTCCATCAGATGTCCTTCCTGCTCCGCTACTGAAGGCGTGGTGCGTAACGGCAAAAGCACTGCCGGACATCAGCGCTATCTCTGCTCTCATTGCCGTAAAACATGGCAACTACAGTTCACTTACACCGCCTCTCAGCCCGGTACGCACCAGAAAATCATTGATATGGCCATGAATGGCGTCGGATGTCGCGCCAGTGCACGCATTATGGGCGTTGGCCTCAACACGGTTTTACGTCACTTAAAAAACTCAGGCCGCAGTCGGTAACCTCGCGCATACAACCGGGCAGTGATGTGATTGTCTGCGCTGAAATGGACGAACAGTGGGGCTACGTCGGTGCTAAATCACGTCAGCGCTGGCTGTTTTACGCGTATGACAGGATACGGAGGACGGTTGTGGCGCACGTCTTCGGTGAACGCACTCTGGCCACACTGGAGCGTCTTCTGAGCCTGCTGTCGGCCTTTGAGGTCGTGGTATGGATGACGGATGGCTGGCCGCTGTATGAATCCCGCCTGAAGGGAAAGCTGCACGTTATCAGCAAGCGTTACACTCAGCGCATTGAGCGACATAACCTGAATCTGAGACAACATCTGGCAAGGCTGGGACGGAAGTCACTGTCGTTCTCAAAATCGGTGGAGCTGCATGGCAAGGTCATCGGGCATTATCTGAACATAAAACACTATCAGTAAGTTGGAGTCATTACCGTGAATGAAAGACCAATTAAGATAATTGATAGCGATTATTGTTAACGTCAGCGCAAGTTTGTGGATGTTGCTAACTTGTCATGTATACGTAGTATAAAAAAATAAGATCATCATTTTTACGCTCCCGCTCGGGGGCGTTTTTTATCTTTGAAAAAAGGGATCTGGTTTTTTCTCGAAGTGCACGCTTCCCGCTGTCAGGCTGTTTTTTTACATCTGCTGCTGCGGGAGAACACAGTGACCTGGAAAACAACAGCCGAACAAAACGCCATCATCGAGTGGAAGGGCAATCATCTCGTGGTGAATGCCTTTGCCGGTACAGGTAAAACCTCCACTTTAGTGAGTTACGCTGAAGCCAACCCGGAAAGTAAAATGCTTTACCTCGCCTATAATCGCGCTGTGCGGGATGAGGCTGAACGCAAATTCCCCTATAACGTAGAGTGTAAAACGTCGCATCAGCTTGCATGGGCCCGTTTCGGCAAACATTTCCGTGACCGGCTGACAGCCAGTCTGCGCATTACGGATGTGGCCAGAAAGCTCAATACCCGCCACTGGGCGCTGGCGCGGCTGGCGCTCAGCGGGCTGAACATGTTCCTCTGCAGTGCTGACCCCGAGCCGGGGCTGATACATCTGCCGTCTGAGGATGATCGCCACGGTCTCGATGCCGGTAAAATTCTGGGGGCAATACAAATCCTCTGGTATGAAATGAGCCGTACTGATTCAGTCTTTCCCGTCACGCACGACACCTACCTTAAACTGTTCCAGCTCTCTCATCCTGACCTGTCAAAACGCTGGGACACCATCCTCTTCGACGAGGCACAGGACGCCAATCCGGTGACCAGTGCATTTGTACTGAATCAGCCCTGCCGGGTCATTCTGGTCGGCGACCGTTACCAGCAGATATACCGGTTTCGGGGGGCAGATAATGCACTGAGTGCCCCGCAGCTGGTGCAGGCAGACCGGTTGTGGCTGACAGCGAGTTTTCGGTTTGGCCCTGAGGTCGCGCGGATGGCCAACATCCTGCTTGAACGTGCCGGAGAGGAAAAGCGCGTGACAGGTAACGGGGGGCAGGATGCTGTCGTCAGCAGCCTTCCGGCAGGGGCTGAGCATATTGCTGTACTGAGCCGGACGGTATCCGGCGTGATCGGCAGTGCCCTGACGGCGAGCCTTATGGAGAAAAATGTCTTCTGGGTCGGGGGGATTGAAGGCTACAAAACAGAGGAGCTGGAAAACCTGTACTGGTTCTCCGCCGATATGCCTGAAAAGATGCAGTCCCCGCGCCTCAGCCGGGACTACCGGGATTTTGATGAATACTGCTCAATAGCAAAAGCCACACAGGACGTGGAGATGAACCAGGCCATTCGTCTTCTCGATGACTTTTTCCCACTACCGCAAAAGCTGGCCATCATGCGCCGTCAGGTGGTAACCCATGAGAAAGACGCTCAGGTCACGGTTTCAACCGCACACCGCAGCAAAGGGCTGGAATGGCCGGTGGTAATGCTGAGTGAGGATTTTACTGACATTACCGACCCGCTTCTTTCGCAGGATGAGCGGCAGGATGAGACTAACCTGCTGTACGTGGCTGTCACCCGGGCCAGAAGAACGCTTGTGCTTAACGAACTGATGCGCTGGCTGAGCGATGAAGGCGGGAAAAACCGCGAGACGACGCACGAAACCGTAACGTCCGGAAATGGAGAGAGCGCCGACAGGCACGAAGAAACGGGAAAAACTTCTGAGAGTGAGTAACTGGTTTTTTATGGTGAAGCGCGGGGAGTGTCACAACACTGGGCAGCCCTATACCAGGAGAAAATCATGCGCGACAGAATCAGGACCCTTAGGTTTCTGTTTTCAAAAGGTGAACCGGAACCAGCACATCATGTATCCGCTGTCACACCTGCCGGCTACCACACTCCGCGTACGGTCGATACGCTGTGCTGTAGTCCGTTGAGAAAAACCTGCCTGCAACAAATATGGGAAAACAGCTCACTTCCGGCGGATGTTTATCACCGGTTTTATATAACGCCACTGCATGGCTTACTGGCCAGGGTACAGAATGTGCCGGCAACACAGCAGGGAAGGTGGTCGCAGTCAGACGGCTTCGGGGACCTTACGCTGCAGTTCACAACCTGTGCGGTCAGACTGGCCAAAGGATACATGTTTCCACCCGGAGCTGCGCCAGAAGAGCAGGCAGAGCAAAACGTGATGTGGAATGCAGTCATTTTCTGGTCTGCACTGTTCTGGCATTTGCCGCTCCTGGCGTCTCTGGAGGGTGAGCTGCTTGATGGTAAAAGCTGGCTTCCGGGAATAACCGTTCCGGACTCACCTTATCGATTTCGCTTCCGGGAAGCTGACAACTCCTCAGCTTTTGCAGCGCTGGCAGCAGGACAACTTGTGCCAGCAGAGGCGACAGGATGGCTGGCAGAAAATCCCGAAGCTCTGGGCAATCTTACCGGGGCCTTATGGAACCAGCATCCGGCGATGCCACTTATTAGAAGCTTAATGAAGCAAGCTGCTGAAAAGGTGGAATCGCCTTCGCTGGAGGTATCCGGGGCAAATGAGAAAGTTAACACCCTCATAGAGCCGGCCCTTTCAGTTACGCAAACGCCGTCTGATCAAGAGATTGAATCAGAACCGTCAGTAGAAGCAAAACTTAAAACTGCATCGCCAGAAGTTCCAGATTTGCAGGGTATTCAACTCGCATCTTCTATTGCACCGGTGCCGATGGCTGATGACAGCAATCTCGTCAGCAATGAAAAGGCAGGCGAGATTACGGAATGTGATCCAAACGAAACAGAGAAGGCTGATACAGAGATGCTGCTAAGTCTGTTCAGTGCAATTGCAGAGCCTGATATGACCGGGACTGAAGCATGTGATGAAGAGCCTTCAATCAGTACGAGAGCAGAAAGTGTGCCAGAATTTTCCCCCCTTAATGAACTAAGTCCCGAAGCTGATAAGCCTGAGATAAATCAGACAGTAGCAGAAGACTCTTTCCCTGAACGCGCTGTAGAGGATAACATCCCTTTACACAGCATTAACATTGACGCACAAAAAACAGTGATAAAAAAACAGACTGGCACTGAATTTGTCAGGTGGCTTTCTGAAGGACTTAAGAGCAAGCGAATTGATATTAATCAGCCTGATTCGAGGGCGCATGCAGTTGCAGGGTTCATCTTTCTCAGGGTTCCGGACATATTTTATCTTTACATCAGAGAAAGCGGAGCAGAGCTAAGCAGGGATTCCATACAAATTGAATTTGAGAAGCTGCATATTCACAGGGTGCGCAGGGGAGAGCGTTTTATTAAAGCAAAACTGTACCACTCGCCTGGCAAAGAAGGCACGTTTAAACCTGTAAGTGGATATCTTGTCAAGACTACACACCTTTTCAGAGGGGCGTCTTCCCCTGAAGACAGCGGGCTTCTGTCTTTCCTGTGAAGGAGGGGCAGTCCATGAGGGCCCTTAAGGGCAGCTTGATTTAGAAAAAGGAAATGCTGTATGTCTGACAAAAACCATTATACGACATGGGAAGAATTGCTTGAGGAGTACTTCTTCGCCCGAAACCTGCGAGCTGCAACAGAATGGAGCTACGCAAAGGTTGTAAAGGGATTCCTGAAATTTACGGGGGCAGACATAACCCCATCAATGGTTACACATCATGAAGTACTCAGATGGCGGCGACATGTACTCAGAGAAAAGCAACAATCGGCGCAGACCTGGAACAATAAAATTGCACATCTCAGGGCCCTCTATAACTATGCTATGGAAAGTGGTTTATTGCCTGCGGGCAAAAACCCTTTTAACAATTGCACTGTACAGCGGGACAGAAAGAAAAAGCGGACTTTAAACCGCTCTCAGCTAACCCGCCTTTATCTGATAATGCAGCAGGCTGAAATTGAATCCAACCGGAAAATTTTCGCACGTGGCGGTCGGAGTGCGCTTTACCCGGCCTGGTTCTGGATAACCGTCCTGGATACGCTCAGATATACGGGAATGAGGCAAAATCAACTGCTGCATATTCAGCTCAGGGACGTCAATCTGACAGAAGGTTATATAGATCTGCGCCTTGAGGGGAGTAAAACGCACAGGGAATGGCGCGTTCCCGTTGTTAAGCAGCTGCGTTTGCGGCTACAGCTTCTTCTTACACGGGCAACGGAGGCTGGAGCCGGGCCAAAAGATAACCTCTTCGATGTCAGTTTTTACATTGCCGGGAAAAAGGCAAAATTTGATAGGAATGATGTGACAGTGATGCATCAAAAGATCCGCTCCTTTTTTCGCCGTCTGTCAAAGGAATGTGGTTTTGCCGTTTCGCCGCACCGTTTCAGACATACCCTGGCTACAGAACTGATGAAAGCACCGGAAAGGAATCTTCAGTTGGTTAAAGATTTACTGGGTCATCGTAGCGTAAGCACAACAATGGAATATGTGGAACTCAATATGGACATTGTGGGAAAAACACTGGAAGAAGAATTGTCGCTGCACACAGATCTCTGTGTAGAAAGGGAATTACAACTATTGACACAAAACTGATTGACTGGGATTATTGCCAGTGATCGAGAACAGGGAGCCTGCGGACACAGGCTCCCTGACTTGAGGGACTGATTCAGAAACGTTAACCAGTGCAGATACGCCTACACCGGAGGACATTCCGTAATGACCGGCCCCTGTATTAACCGCCCGTTAAGGTTCTCATCTCTTAACCAGCGTGCTTTGATGCAAAATTAGTGGTGCCGGACTCGGAATCGAACATGTATACAATCCTATGTTTTATCGAATAAAAATAAGTATGTAGTGTTTTTTACCAACGTATATTTACCAACAAATCATAGGTGTTGTCAATTTAAATCAATAAGTTACGCTATTATTCGTTAGTAGACATCAGTAAACATCGGTTTTTAGATAGTGTAAACATCGTGTTGTCAAATAAAAAAGCACTTTTTGCTAAAAAGGATAACTAATTGTTTTTAATTAAGTTATCTTCTTTTATCTCCGTTTCCACTCTAAAAGCCATGAAAATGCCAAAAATAGGTGTTGATCGTCATAAGCGATATTCGAATAATACATTCCATCAAATAACAAAAGGAAAAATATATGAAAGAAAAAACAAAACTAATCCGTATCTCTGAGGTAATCGATCGCACAGGATTTTGCAGAGCTTGGATTTATCGACTGATTAAAAATAATAGTTTCCCGGCTCCCGTAAAAACAGGTGAACGATCTATCGCATTTATTGAAAGTGAAATCGATGCGTGGATTGATGAAAAGATTTTTTATTCACGTAATCAGGCTGCGTAAAAACACTCTCACTTACTATTTGTTATCTTGAATATGATTACACTATTTATAGTGTAAAACGTCTAAAATCGCATACAGAGCGTTTTAAGGCTATATATGGAAAATATTAAATACTTCGAGTAAAGGCCGGATAAAATCCAGCCTTTTTTGTTTTCTTTTATCTAATTGATCATGATGTTTAAAATATTTTTCATTCTATATTGACAGGTAATATATAGAGATCTATAAAGAATAAAGATACAAAAAAAGCCAGATATTAAATCTGACTTTTTAAGGACTAAAAAAGTTTTCGCTGACTTTTTTAAGTCTTGTAATCAGTTATACGAGAACGTGATTACAAATATAAATAAAGTATTATCTAATCAACTTATATTTGTCAAATCTAAATCCCAACTTTTTACAAGTCTTTTAAATACCATTTCCAGAACCCTTTTTAATCCTCAAAAGCAATAACGTTAAAACCTGCTGTATCAGGTATAAGAATGAAGGTTCCTCAAGTGATTGGCGGTTCTTATGTTATTGTGGCAGTGCCGGGTGATACGTAGCTGCCAACCTGAATCGCAATACCTAAAGTTTTTTAGAACATTAGTATAGCTTCTTTAGTAAAACGAGAAGTGTTTTAAAATAACAATGGTATTGTTTGCGTGGGTCGTGGGGGAAGTATCAGAATGGAAACGTTCTGAATATTTTCAAGACGCAATGAGCATCTTCTATCTTTCCATTTTTGGCGTGGGGGGTAGGGGGGGAATGCTTAAAGAAAAACTAAGTTTTCCTGACGGAAAACTACTACGACTGAAAGTCGCCATCTAAAACCCCAGAACCTAAGCTGATAAAATTCTAGTACTACTAGTACAAAAAATAAATAAAAATGGAATGGAAAACTAGAGCGGGAAATATAAAATAGTAAGGTGCCATTTTATCAGGCACCAATAAATATAAACTAAAGATATTATTTTTTCCTTGCTGTTCTTATATACCCATCCTTGTCATAAATCTTTAATCCTTCAGTATCTATTATATAATAAGAACCGAACTTATCATTGTTCTTTTTATATTTATTATCAAGTTTTGTTATTTTATAGGTCCCACTACTACCATCACCATTTAATCGTTTTAAAAAATATCCTTGTGATGTTTTTGTTATTGTAAATGTTGCATCCAAAAATTCAGGCGAACCAACGTCGTCATACCATGAGCCTATAACAATATCTTTATCGCTTTTATCTGATACTGATTCAGGTAATTGCATACTTTTAAAGCAAACTGCCATTCGTTGTATATCACCTTTACTTATTAGAGCACCGCTGACCATATCAATATTATTTTTTAACATGAAGTTAATCAGATCTGGCTGACAAAATTTAACTTCCCATGCTTTAGTTATTGCTAAGTTTTGCAATTTAGCTGTTTTATCATGAGCAGCATTTGGCACGCTCAAAAGATTTTTTTCAGAGGTATCAAAATCCATTCTATACGCATTTAATGGTTTTTCAGTTGTTCGATATGATTTAATATATTTTATTGCTCCCTTTTCGGAAGTCGTCGATACTTTTTTACCGTATTCATCTAAACCATGATTAATATTATCAGCCCATGCTATAGATTGTGTGGATAATGTAAATAAAATGGCTAAGGTAAATTTATTTATTTTCATCATAGATCCTTTAAGGTATTGATGTTTATAAAATAGCATATTGGAGTTTTTATTGAAATCTTTAATTCGGCAATTGGTTTGTTGTTTTTATGTTATTGATTTTATTGTTGTTTGTAATACATGGACGCCAGCAAAAGCAGAAAAACAAGTTTTCTACTTTTCTGTCGCCGCCGATCAAAAGCAGCGGCATTTTTTACGCAAAGCTACCTATTACGCACAGCTACCAATAGACAGTATATTATTTACCCTATCTTTTATTTGCTTTTTATTCGGCGTGAAGTGTATTTATTTATGTAGCCGCTATTGACTAGATCTTATTATCGGTTATTTATTTAAATATAAGTTGAGTTCAGCTTTATTTTTAGCTTTTCGGAAACTGAGGCAAGGTGTAATCCCGTAGCCGGTATTATACCCCAATCTTCGATTGGCCCTATCTCGCTTTGCTCGTAGGGTTGAAAAATATCTACCCTTCCGCCTATTCCCCTTATCAAAGGGGAGGCGGTAAAATCCGGTAGTTTTTATAAATATATATAGGAGTGTTTAAAATGAATGAGAATGATATAGATCAGTCCTTGCTAGAACTATTAGCAAGATATTTTTATTATATAGACCCAAATGAAGAAAATACAGCATTTCTTGAAGCAAATAAAGATGAACAAGATTTATGTTATTTTGTAGCTTATCGCTATATTAAAGAAAATAAAACTCAAGATCTTATTGATGCTTTGAAAGATCAAAAAGATGAAGATTATATCAAAGCAATGAAAGATTATGTTTATGGAGGTGGTAAATATGGATACAGATAGAAAAAGAGGCCGCAAGGGTTTAAATCACGCAGAACGTAGAGATATATCTATACAGTTTAGATTAAACAAAGCAGAGTTTGACTATTTAAAAGAACTTGTGGAAGCCTCCGGCCTTGAAAGAGGCCATTACATTAGAAAAGAGATTTTAAACTCTGAACCTATTGTTAAAAGAAAAATGCCGGATTTTGAACAATCCTTGTTTAAGGAAATACAGCATCAAGGTAATAATATAAATCAGATTGCTAAAAAACTAAATACCAACGAAGACTTTAAACAATCTGTAGCCGCAGAAGCTAACTTTGCTATAAAGCAACTTATGAAAAGAATATTAAAGGCTTGTGAGGTTTATACTGTATGAAAGGAAACGTAGCTAAAACAGGGAGATCATTTAAAAATAGAGTTGAGTATATATTAAAAGATGATCACGATTTCATATGTAGCAACATGGCAAGTGATTATAATAATGTTAGTGATTTAACTGATGAGTTTAAAACTGTAAGCAGCTTTAGACAAGATATAAAAAAACCTGTTTTTCATGCGTTTTTATCTCTTCCAAAAAATGAACATTTAACAGATGAACAATGGCAGGAGATAGCAAAAGACTATTTGAAAGAAATGAATATTGATATAGAAAAGCATCAATATATTTGTGTGCGTCATAACGATACAGATAAAGAACATATCCATATTGTAGCCAATAGGATTGGTTTAGACGGTTCTGTATGGCATGGTCAGCACTCAGCATTTAACACAATAGCAGCTTGTGAACGTTTGGAGATAAAGCACGGCTTAACCATTACACAAAGTCTCAAAGGGCAAAAATCAGAGGTATCAGCACCAACCAAGAACGAGATCGAGCAAGCCCTACGCAAAGGTGAGAAACCAGCTCGTATCGTTCTACAGAACGCATTACAGGCGGCTATGGTAGGAAAACCAGACCTTGAGACATTCATAGACAGACTGCAGGCTGTAGGCATCGATCCGGCCTTCAACGTTGCAAGCACTGGCAACGTCGCCGGAGTGTCGTTTGGTATCAAAAATAATGAAAAAAATATTTATTTTAAAGGCTCACAGTTAGGTAAAAAATACAGTTGGAACACTATTAAAGGCAAGGTGAAATATGACAAAAATAGAGATGATGAACTCATTAGAAGATTCGCAGCAAGAAAAACAGATGACGAAAATAGTATTGGACGATCACCTATTGAACCAAATATCAATGACGGTAGAACCATTATCAGAAACGATGATGATATTATCGGAGTCGGTCAGTACAGCATTAAACCAGACACAACAGACACTTACGAGGGTAAACAACTCGTTAGAAGCAACCACAACAGCTTTAAACTCAGCGAAAAATATAATAGACCAACAGGCCCAAAAGTTAGAAGAACAACACAAAAAGCTGCACAAGTACTCAACAGAGTTAAAAAACAATACAATAAAGAACCAATCAAAACTTATAATCAAGGTGGCTTCAATAGTAGGAGTTCTAAACTTAGCAGCGGTTCTATCAGTAGGATACTTGATCATGCAGAAACAGCCACAACAGCCACGAATAACTTTAGACTCAAAGGCCGTCGCAGTTTCAATAGTAGAGCAACTAAGATCGAAGAGATAAGAGAAAGGTTAAATATTAGAAAACCTGTTATTCAGCCCAAAAATAAAGAAAAAGTGATTAAAGAAGAAATAAAGAAAAAACCATTATATATGTTTGATTATGAAAATAGATTTAAATCCAAATTGAAATCAAACTTAAAAAAAGAAACATTAAAACTACAACAGCAGGAAGCAGAACAGAGTGTCAAATATCCAACCTTTAAACCAAAATAAAAGAGGCTTGAAACCTCTTTTATTTTTTAGTATTAAATTGTTATATATCTACATGCTTAAAACAAAAAGAACAGCGTTTAATGGTCGTTAGTCCTGTAAGTTCTTTAGCTTTGTTATAAGCAGACTCCTCTGATACAGAACATATTTTTTGATACTGGCCTGTTGTAAATCCAGTTTTTTCTTTATCTGACACTAAAGGATTTATAGCGAAACAGTTCACATGGTGGAGGCATGTGCTATTTATGTCAGATTTACTTGCCGTACCTTTGGCTTTCTCTAACAGGTTAACAACGTATCCTTCTGGATTATCGTTTAACCACTTTTTGTACGCATCTTCATTGTTATTGAAAATCACAGTATCCATAAATCCCCCTATAACATTTTAGCGAAGTCAAACGGCATAATATGTCTTTCTTTGTTTGCGTCCAAATAATCAGCCCACCATTGTATCATCAAACGACGCTGCGTAATATGTTTTGCTTTATGAGTATAAGCAGCACGAACATTGTTTTGCTCTTTATGACTCATTTGTCTTTCAATTGCGTCTTCAGTCCATATACCTGACTCAACAAGAGAACTACAGGCCATTGTGCGGAAACCATGCCCACAAATTTGAGTTTGAGTGTCATAGCCCATAAGTCGCAATGCTTTATTAACGGTATTCTCGCTCATAGGTTTACGATAATCATGACAACCGATAAATATCAAACCCTCACCATTGCTAATATCATAGCTAATATCTTTTAGCTCTTTTAATATTTCAATGGCCTGATGACTTAACGGTACATAATGAGGTATGCGCATTTTAGATCCTCTTTCAGAAAATCTAACGTTCTCGATCTCGTCTCTTTCTGGCGGAATAACCCATAAGGCATTTTTAAAATCTATTTCAGGCCAGCGAGCGAAGCGTAGTTCACTCGACCGAATGAAAACTAATAAAGTGAGTTTTAAAGCTAATACAGTGAGCCTACGGCCTTTATACGCATCTATACGACTTAAAAGATCAGGTATCTGCTCAAGTTCAAGCGCTGGATAATGCGTTCTTTTAGGTGTGATTAACGTGCCGCCAAGTTCATTAGCGGGATTATGGGTAATCATATCTTCTTGGACAGCATAACGCATAATAGCGGTAATACGCTGTTTTAAACGTGAAGCGGTTTCGTGTTGGCCCTTGCCCTCAATTTTACGCAGAGGTAGCAACAGATCGCGCGTAGTCAACTTGGTAATATCTTTTGAGCCGATAGCAGGGAAAAGATGATTAATAAGACTGTTTAAAATACGCTCACTATGCTGAGGTATCCACCGCTCACTAACAGACATTTTTTTGTGCCAATCACGAGCTACGGCTTCAAACGTAAAATCTCCTCGCTCTTCGGCCTTTACAGCTTTTTTCTGTTGAAGTGGGTCGATACCACTGGCTAACAGAGATTTCATCGCTAAGAGGCTTGTACGAGCTTCTGAGAGCGAAACAGAAGGGTAGGTGCCAATTGAGAAGACTTTTTGCTTACCATCATAGCGATAAGCCGCTTGCCAATACTTCGAGCCGTTAGGATGAACGAGCAGATACAGCCCTTTGCCATCAGAAATTTTAGTTGGCTTGTCGGAAGGCTTGGCGTTTTTTACAGCAATATCAGTTAAGCGCATAACAAGCCTCCTGTGCAAATGTTGGTAAAAATCCCATCGAACTGAGATTACCAACATTTTTACCAACAAATAGAGGGAGCTGCCAGTAGATTTTAACGGACAGTAGTAGACAACTGGAAGGGGATAACTTGTTGACTTTATAAAGCAAAACGGACGTCAGTAGACGTCCGTTTCTAAATGAGTGGTGCCCGGACTCGGAATCGAACCAAGGACACGGGGATTTTCAATCCCCTGCTCTACCGACTGAGCTATCCGGGCAACGGGGCGCATTAAACCTGATTCGCCGCACCTCGTCAACGAAATTTATCTGTTTCGCAGCAGACTGAACAATCTATCACCACATTGAATCAAAAGCACGCATCTTCAGGCGAAAAACGTCACCCAGGCTACGGAAATCGGCATTGCCAGCACCAGTGCGGGCAGCATGTTCACCACGGCGAACATTTTAATTCCGCAGATACGTAGACCGGTCGCGACCAGCAGCATTCCTCCTACGGCGCTGAAATCCGCCATCATCATCGGTGTGGTCAGCGGCATAATCAGCGATGCGCCGGCCACCAGAGCGAGCTGAATTGCCAGCATCGGAACGCAAATAGCTGAAACGGCCAGCCCCAGAGTGCAGGCAAAAATGGTGGCAGTAAAGAAGTCGAGAAACGCTTTGGCGATAAGAATGCTGTTGTCGCCGGTCATCCCTTCGCGCATTGCGCCGAAAATCCCGGTTCCGCTGGCGCAGAACAGTACGATGATCGCGACGTAGCTTTGAATATAGGACTCGTGCGCTGAGGCCTTTTTCTGTCCTTTTTTTGGCGAGAGTAGCTGCTGGAGCTTGCTGACCAGCATATTGATACCCTTTTCCATATTGCACACTTCGCCGAGCAGCGCGCCCACCAGTGTTGAAAGCACCATCACCGGCAGGTTGGCGCATTTGATTACCAGCAAAATGCCGATGCCCAATGACGCGAGACCAAAAATAGAGGTCATCGATGTACGGATCCGTTCCGGTAATCGCTGACTTAAGAGTGAGCCGAGCACGCCGCCCAATAGGACCGCGCTGGCGTTAATAAATGGCCCTGTAACCAAAGCAAAACTCCTGTTAATTATCCCTAATGACTGCATTATTATGACGTGAAACTGGCTAAAAGGCTTGTGTATCCGTGAGGTGACTGCATACGTATTTCATCTTGCGCACCCTATATAAAGGTGACATGATTGCGCGAATTTTCTCCTCTCCAGACATGAGGCCGCCGGGATGACAACATTGCCACGACATCACCGTTGCGTACAGATACGCAGACAGCCTCGTCTTGCTACCCTTACTTTGCACCTTCTGCCCACCATGCGGTAAGCGTAACGTATGCTCACTGCAGGACAACAGTAAGAGCGGACGCGGTCTGCTTTTACTGATGTCTGGCGGTCGGAGCTGGGATCCAGTCAGACCCTGACAGTTCGTTGGCCAGAGCTAAGTGCCCTGGCTGAAGCCTTTTACTCTCCGGAAACGGGTATTCGCGCTCATGAAATCAATGCACATTGCCGCCAGCCACGAGCTGGTATCCCGCCTGTCAACCCACCGTCGCGTGGTGACCCTGGACAGTACTGATTTTACCGATGTGGCGGCAGTCGTCATTACCGCAGCGGACAGCCGCAGCGGCATCCTTTCGTTGTTGAAACGCACG
The DNA here is from genome assembly GCF_013705725.1 of Klebsiella sp. RHBSTW-00484. Classification (NCBI taxonomy): domain Bacteria; kingdom Pseudomonadati; phylum Pseudomonadota; class Gammaproteobacteria; order Enterobacterales; family Enterobacteriaceae; genus Klebsiella; species Klebsiella sp. RHBSTW-00484. The sequence continues at coordinate 965,595 of NZ_CP055481.1, forward strand.
GGCTTTAACCTGCCGGTCTTTCTTTTCAGTGAAGTTGACCATGAAAAACCGCAAGGCGTGATGGCGATTGTTAGCGGTAAAGAGCAGGAGTGGCTGGAGCTGGAAGCCGCCGCCTGCGGTTATGAAGAAAACCTGCTGCCGCCGTTCTTCGATACCCTGACCCAGTACGTGGAGATGGATAACAGCACCTTTGCATGTCCCGGTCATCAACACGGCGCGTTCTTTAAGAAGCATCCGGCAGGACGGCAGTTTTTCGACTTCTTTGGCGAGAACGTCTTTCGCGCCGACATGTGCAACGCCGACGTTAAGCTCGGCGATCTGCTGATTCATGAAGGTTCGGCCAAACATGCGCAGAAGTTCGCCGCGAAGGTCTTTAACGCTGATAAAACCTATTTTGTCCTTAACGGCACCTCGGCGGCGAATAAGGTGGTGACCAATGCGCTGCTGACCCGTGGCGATCTGGTGCTGTTCGACCGTAATAACCATAAATCAAACCATCACGGCGCGCTGATTCAGGCGGGGGCGACGCCGGTTTATCTTGAGGCGTCGCGCAATCCGTTTGGTTTTATTGGCGGGATTGATAAGCACTGCTTTGATGATGGTTACCTGCGCGAGCTTATCCGCGAAGTGGCTCCGCAGAAGGCGGATGCCGCGCGTCCGTTCCGTCTGGCGATTATCCAGTTGGGCACCTACGACGGCACCATCTACAACGCTCGTCAGGTGGTGGATAAAATCGGCCATCTGTGCGACTACATCCTGTTTGACTCCGCATGGGTTGGCTACGAACAGTTTATCGACATGATGGCCGACACCTCGCCGCTGCTGCTGGATCTTAACGAAAACGATCCGGGCATTTTTGTCACCCAGTCGGTGCATAAACAGCAGGCCGGGTTCTCGCAAACCTCGCAGATCCACAAAAAAGACAACCATATTCGCGGCCAGGCCCGTTTTTGCCCGCATAAACGATTGAACAACGCCTTTATGCTGCATGCTTCAACCAGCCCGTTTTACCCGCTTTTCGCGGCGCTGGATATCAACGCCAAAATTCACGAAGGGGAGAGCGGACGCCGCCTGTGGGCCGAGTGCGTGGCGCTGGGCATCGAAGCACGTAAAGCGATTATCGCCAACTGCAAAATGATCCAGCCGTTTATTCCGCCGGCTGTAGCGGGGCGCCCGTGGCAGGATCATCCAACTGAAGCCATCGCCAGCGAGCGCCGTTTCTTCAGCTTTGAGCCGGGTGCGCGTTGGCACGGCTTTGAAGGCTATGCCAGCGATCAGTATTTTGTTGACCCCTGTAAGCTGCTGCTGACCACGCCGGGCATTGATGCTGAAAGCGGCGAATATACCGATTTTGGCATCCCGGCGACCATCCTGGCGCATTACCTGCGTGAGAACGGTATTGTGCCCGAGAAGTGCGATCTGAACTCAATTCTGTTCCTGCTGACGCCCGCCGAAAGCGCGGAGAAGTTGGCGCAACTGGTGGGGATGCTGGCGCAATTTGAACAGCATATCGAATCCGATACGCCGCTGGCCGACGTGCTGCCGACCATCTTTAACAAGTACCCGGTGCGCTATCGGGATTATACCCTCCGTGAGCTGTGTCAGGAGATGCATGACCTGTACGTCAGCTTTGACGTGAAGGATCTGCAAAAAGAGATGTTCCGCAAGCGAAGCTTCCCGCGCGTGGTGATGAATCCGCAGGATGCCAACCGCGAGTTTATCCGCGGTAACGTTGAGCTGGTGCGCTTAAGCGAAGCCGAAGGGCGGGTGGCCGCGGAAGGTGCGCTGCCGTATCCGCCGGGCGTGCTGTGCGTGGTGCCTGGCGAAATCTGGGGCGGCGCGGTGTTGCGTTATTTCCTCGCGCTGGAAGAGGGCGTCAATATGCTGCCAGGCTTCTCACCGGAGCTGCAGGGGGTTTATAGCGAAACGGACCCTGATGGTATTAAGCGGCTGTACGGGTATGTGTTGAAAGCATAAACCGGGACCAGGCATTGTGCGCGTATTTTTGCCGGATGGCGGCTGACGCCTTATCCGGCCTACAAATTCTGTAGGCCCGGTAAGGCGTCAGCCGCCACCGGGCAATGACTATCAGGCGTTCTGCTGTGCGGCGGCAGGCTGTCTGACGTGTTTGTACTTAAACAGCGCAACGAACGCGAAGGCCAGCACCAGCGAGTAGCCAGCGAAAATTAGCCATACGCTCTGCCAGTCGGTAATCCCTTCGATGGTGAAGTGCTCTACCACTTTGCCGCTCACCATCCCGCCAAGAATGCAGCCAAAACCGTTGGTCATCATCAGGAACATCCCCTGAGCGCTGGCGCGGATTTCCGGGCGAACCTCTTTTTCCACAAATACCGAACCAGAGATGTTGAAGAAGTCGAAGGCGCAACCGTAAACGATCATCGACAGTACCAGCAGCACGGTGCCGAACGGGGTCGGGTCGCCGTAGGCGAACAGGCCGAAGCGCAGCATCCACGCCACGATACTGATGAGCATCACGTTCTTGATGCCGTAGCGGCTAAGGAAGAACGGGATGGTCAAGATAAACAGGGTTTCCGAGATCTGTGAAATCGACATCATTACCGAGGCGTGCTGCACGATAAAGCTGCTGGCGAACAGCGGATCTTTATCAAAGCTGTGCAGGAAGGTATTGCCGAACATATTGGTAATTTGCAGTTCGGCACCCAGCATCATTGAGAAAATGAAGAAGATTGCCATACGCTTGTTTTTAAACAGCGCGAAGGCATCGAGGCCCAGCATTGAGGTCCAGCTTTGGTTCTTCTGCTGATTAGCGACCGGAATATGCGGCAGCGTGAAGGTAAACAGTACCAGCACGACGGAGAGCGCCGCGCCGATATACAGCTGCATATGGCTCAGTTCGAAGCCGGAGAAGCTCACGCCCCACATCGCAAAGATAAAACCGATGGTGCCCCAGATACGAATCGGCGGGAAATCGGTCACGATATCCATGTCCGCAGACTGCAGGCGGTAGTACGAAATGGTGTTAATCAGGCCCAACGTCGGCATGTAGGCCAGCGAGTTGAGCAGGATAACGAGGAACATCTCGCCCGGCGTGGTGACCTGAGCGGCAAGCCACAGCGTCAGCGCGCCGACCAGATGGCAAATGGCATAAACCCATTTGGCGCTGATCCATTTATCGGCAACGATACCGAGAAGCGTCGGCATAAACACCGCCGCGATACCGAGCGAACTATAAACCGCGCCAATGGCCGCACCGTCGAACTTCAGGGTGACGAACATATATGAGCCGAGCGTGGTCAGCCAGCTTCCCCAGAGACAGAACTGCAGGAACGACAGTATTTTGAGCTGCAGCTTAAGATTCATGTGTTGATCCTCACGGATATAGAATTGTTATGTGTTTTAAATAACATTTGTGGCGTTATTTTGGTTGGATTCTATCATTTATGCGATGGATGCTTTTGTTAACTGCCGCAGAAAATCGCAAAAGAGTTGCGCAGCAATATTGGGTATTACCCTAAATAATTCGAGTTGCTTAAAGGCGGCAAGTGAGGGAGTCCCCAGGAGCATAGATAACTATGTGACTGGGGTGAGCAAGCGTAGCCAACACATAAGCAACTTGAAGTATGACGGGTATAGCAGAAGAGAAACGCCCTTGAAGAAACAAGGGCGTTGGTGAGGATTACTTGCGGCGGTAGCCTTTTTGCGCGGTGTTAACTTTGTACAGATAACGGCGCGACTCGGCGGATGGATGACGGCTGGTGATGGTCTGATAGACATCGCCCGGCGTCATGTTGTTGATGATATTTGCGGCCTGAATTTTATCGCTGGAGAACACCCGCAGTACGCTGCCTGCACCGCCGTTATAGGCGGTAATCACCGCATAGCGACGTGATGTTGGGTTCTGGATGCCCGACAGATAGACGTTGTTCAGCATCGCCAGGTAGGCGGTGCCGGTATCGATATTATTCGCCGGTTCGAACAGATAGCTACGGCTTGGCAGGCCGGATTTCCCCTGCGAACGGAATACGTCTTTCCCGGCGCTGTGCTGCACCACCTGCATCAGCCCCAGGGCGTCGGCGTGGCTGACCGCGTAGGGGTTGAAGGAGGACTCGGTTTGCATAATCGCCAGAATCAGTGACTCATCAACGCCATACTTGCGTGATGCCTGGCGCACCATGCCAATGTATTTATGCGCACGCTTGTCGAGGTGGTTCGGCACAAGGTTAATGGTGATGCTGTAGATCATCCGCGGGCCGTTGCTGCGGCTTTTCATGCGCGTTTGCAGCAAGTAGTCGGCGAAGCGCGCGGCGCGCCACTCCCAGCGAATAGATTCACCGGTATTATCGACGACCTGGCCATACAGGAACGGCTCTTTCGAAATCTGGATGTCATCGACGTCGGAATAGAGGTCGATGGAGTTAGGGTCGTCGCCCATCAGCAGGGTTTTAATAATAGCCTGGCGCAAGCGCCCGGCAGGGTCGGTCCCGGCAATAGTCTCGACAGTGATCGTACCTTCATCAAAGTTGATGTGGCTGCGGGTCTGATACTGATCGGTGTATTTAACGTAGTCTTTCGGCCCGGCGAGCAGGACTTCGTTATAACCCCAAATGTTCTCGATATTATGGGCGAACTGGCCCATCAGAATGTCAAAGCCGTTAGTGTCCTTCACCCACGCCTCGTTATACTCGGCGCCTTTTTTGGTAGAGCTGGAACACGAAACGAGCAAAGGCGCAATCAGCGCTAGCGCTAAGTATTTTTTCATCATTCCGGGAGTGCGTGTTGTGTTTGTTGTGGTAAAGGGCCCGTCAGGCCCTTACTGTTTTTCTGGCGGCGTATAGCCTTCGATATGGACGTCTTTACCTTCAAACAGGAACTGGACCATCTCCTGCTCCAACAGTTTGCGGTGCTCTGGGTTCATCATGCTGAGTTTTTTCTCGTTGATCAGCATCGTCTGTTTATGCTGCCACTGGGCCCAGGCTTCTTTGGAAATTTCGTTATAAATACGTTTGCCCAGCTCGCCAGGATACAGCTGGAAATCCTGGCCATCTGCTTCACGCTGCAGGAAAGTACAAAAAATCGTTCTGCTCATTCTTAATCCTCTTTAATCGCCAGAAAGTTAAACCGGTGCTCCGGCCTTCAGCTGTTGCAACAAGCGCTCCACGGGGGCCGCCAGGCCAACGGACGGCGGCTGCGCTAAGTTATACCAGAGTGCGCCGCCTTCATCCATGCATGAGCCAGATGAGTGCACTGTAAGCCACATCGGCACAATATCCAGATGGAAATGGCTGAAAGTGTGGCGGAACGCGGTTAATTGCGTCAGATTATCTGCCTTAATCTGGCGCTGCGCCAGCCACTCACGTAGCGCAGTTTCATCCTCAAACTGCGGGAAGCAGAATAATCCTCCCCACAGACCCACCGGCGGACGCTGGGAAAGAAACACCTCGTCGCCATGCTGCATCAGCAGGAAGTAGCCGGTTCGCTCGGGGATCGTCTGCTTCGGTTTTTTGCCCGGATATTGAGACCATGAATGATTTGCGTAAGCCACGCAGCCGTTATTCAACGGACAAAGCTCGCATTTTGGCTTTGAGCGCGTACACACTATCGCCCCGAGGTCCATCATCGCCTGGTTGAAACGCTCCACACCTTTTGCTGGCGTGATGTCCTCGCTGATATCCCACAGGCGTTTCTCAACCTCTTTTTTCCCCGGCCAACCGCTGACAGCATAGCAGCGTGCGAGTACGCGTTTTACGTTGCCGTCGAGAATCGGATAATGCTGACCGAGAGAAAGGGACAAAATCGCGCCCGCGGTGGAGCGACCCACGCCCGGCAGCGCGGCGACTTCATCGAACGTTTGCGGGAATTTGCCGCCATGCAGGGTAGCGACCTGCTGCGCTGCTTTATGTAAATTGCGCGCGCGGGCGTAATAACCCAGTCCGGTCCACAGATGCAGAACTTCATCAAGGGGGGCGTTCGCCAGGTCGGTAACCGTTGGGAAGCGCGCCATAAAACGTTCAAAATAGGGGATGACCGTCGCCACTTGCGTTTGTTGCAACATCACCTCGGAGAGCCATACTTTGTAAGGCGTCTTAGCGATTTGCCAGGGCAGGGTTTTACGTCCGTATTTGTCGTACCAGTCCAGTACCTGGGCTGAAAATTGCGCGGCGAGAAAAGTCAAAGCGACGGCTCCGGGATAGTTATTATAAGGTGGCAGATTGCAGCACAAGGGCGAGAGGCTGTAAACCCTTGCATCCGCCGGGTAACTTTGGATAATGCCCGTTTTCCGAACACTCTCACAAGCAGACTTAACTTTTATGAAAAACGACGTCATATCTCCGGAATTCGATGAAAACGGTCGCCCGCTGCGCCGTATTCGTAGCTTCGTCCGTCGTCAGGGCCGCCTGACTAAAGGGCAGCAGCACGCGCTGGATAATATTTGGCCGGTGATGGGCGTTGAGTTCAACGATGCGCCGCTTGATTTCGCCGCGCTGTTTGGCCGTGAAGCTCCGGTCACGCTGGAGATAGGTTTTGGTATGGGCGCTTCGCTGGTGGCGATGGCGAAAGAGAAACCGGAGCAGAATTTCCTCGGCATTGAAGTGCACTCTCCCGGCGTCGGCGCTTGCCTGGCTTCTGCTGAAGAAGAGGGTGTGCAAAATCTGCGCGTGATGTGTCACGATGCGGTCGAAGTGCTGCACACCATGATCCCGGATAACTCCCTTAATATGGTGCAGCTATTTTTCCCTGACCCATGGCATAAAGCACGGCATAATAAACGCCGTATCGTTCAGGCGCCTTTTGCCGAGCTGGTGAAAAGCAAGCTGAAGCTGGGCGGCGTCTTCCATATGGCGACCGACTGGGAGCAATATGCGGAGCATATGCTGGAAGTGATGTCTTCCCTTGAAGGGTATCGCAACCGCTCTGAGAGCAACGACTATGTACCGCGCCCGGAATCGCGCCCGGTAACCAAATTTGAACAGCGTGGTCATCGTCTTGGCCACGGCGTATGGGACTTAATGTTCGAGAGGGTGAAATAATGGCAACGAACCGTAGCCGTCGTCTGCGTAAAAAAATGCATATCGACGAATTTCAGGAAGTCGGTTTTTCCGTCGCGTGGCGTTTTGCGGAAGGAACCAGCGAAGAGCAGATCGACCAGACCGTTAACGATCTGATTAATGAAGTCATTGAGCCGAATAAGCTGGCGTTTGACGGCAGCGGCTATCTCTCCTGGGAAGGCCTGATCTGCTTGCAGGAAATCGGCAAATGCACCGAGGAGCACCAAGCCATCGTGCGTAAATGGCTGGAAGAGCGTGGGCTTACCGATGTGCGCACCAGCGAACTTTTTGATATCTGGTGGGACTAAGTTTGACAAGGGTCGGCAATTGCCGGCCCGTTTTGTCTTAAGGGAGTTAAATGATGCGCAAAACGCTGTTAGCAGTGGCGCTTTCCGTCACCGCTTTGTCTGCACATGCAGATTACCAGTGTAGCGTCACGCCGCGTGACGATGTCATCCTCAGCCCGCAGCAGGTGCAGGTGAAGGGCGAAAACGGCGATCTGGTGATTCAGCCGGATGGCAGCCTGACTTACAACGGAAAAGCGTATTCCCTGAGCGCCGCACAGCGCGAGCAGGCCCAGGATTACCAGGCCGGTCTGCGCAGTAGCCTGCCGTGGATTGATGAAGGCGCACGTACGCGGGTAGAAAAAGGCCGCGCCGCGCTGGATAAAATTATTACCGAACAGGTGGGTGCCAGCAGCAGCATGCATAGCCGCCTGACTAAGCTTGATGCACAACTGAAAACGCAGATGGCCCGCATTATCGAGCATCGCAACGATGGGCTGACTTTCCACTATAAAGCCATCGATCAGGTGCGGGCCGACGGTCAGCAACTGGTGAATCAGGCGATGGGCGGTATTCTACAGGACAGCATCAATGAGATGGGGGCGAAAGCGGTCCTCAAAGGCGGCGGTAACCCGCTGGAAGGGATCCTCGGTAGCCTCGGTGGTCTGCAAACGGCCATTCAGAATGAATGGAAAAATCAGGAAGCAGACTTCCAGAAGTTTGGTAAAGATGTCTGTAGCCGCGTGGTTTCCCTTGAGGATAGCCGCAAAGCGTTGGTGGGTTCGTTAAAATAAGTTTTATACCCGTCATACTTCAAGTTGCTTGTGCGTTGGCCACGCTCGTTCACCCCAGTCACTTACTCCTGTAAGCTCCTGGGGATTAATGAGAGGCTCCTGCCTCTCACCGGAGGCCAGCCTTCGGCTGGTCAAATTCGTTCCCGACGAATTTGTCGCTCGCTTGCCGCCTTCCTGCAACTCGAATTATTTAGGGTATATTCCGCTACCTGCGCCCGCAGGTAGCAAAATCAGATTCTGTTTATCCTTCCTGCTGTCGGCAACTCCTTATGATGCATCCTGTGCCCATAAAAAAGGAATTTGCTGATGAAACATGCCTGGAAAACGATCGCCCTCTTGCTTATTGCTTCCCCTTTTCATGTGCTGGCCGATGCTAATACGCCAACGGATGAGGTGGTTAAACAACAGTTTGCCAAACAATCAGGTGGAATCATGCGCCTGGCAAGCGTGACTCTGAAGCAGCTTGACGCTGTGGGCAATCAGGCGACGTATATGCTGGAAGGGGATATGGCCGCCACGGACGATCTCTATATTCGGGTTGGCATTGCCGGGGATTACTTTTTTTATGAAAGAGCCTGGGCCAAAGGGCGTCCGGTAAAGTTTTCCGCCATGATGACCGCCGTAGGAACGAAAGATTCCGGTTGGAAAACCGAATTCTTCTCGATGCAGATGGCGGCGAAAAATGGCGGAAGGCCGTTTAACGAAATCGTCGGAGATGAAAGTAAGGCGTTGATCGTCAATGACAGCAGCTTTATGGCGCAATTTGCAAAAATTGACGCCAGCTTCGCCGCAAGTAAAGTCACGATGCACAAATTGCAAAAGCAACAAGACGCGCTGAAAACCGAGATGACGGCGTTAGATGAGCGAATTAACCATTCCTGGGGAACGGATGCCAATGGCAAGCCGCTTGACCGCAGCGCCGTCCAGCAGGCGATGCTGGAAAAAATGTACGTGGTCGACCGGCAGAACGATCCGCTTAAGTTCGAGAATAACTACTACAAAACCGTCTATGAGCCCGCGCTTGAAGCCTGTCAGAAAAAAGCGGTTTGCGACGCTGCACCGCTGCGCGCCGAGCGTGATGTTGCTATCAATGAGCAGAAACGCAGTTATTATCTCCAGCACAACGAGATGAGCGAAAAGATTAAAACAGAGATGGCCGCGCGAGATAAAAAGGTTGAGCCTTTGCAGAAGAAAAAAGGAGAACTCAACGTTCAGTCAATGGAGCTGAGGACTCGCTACCGGGAACTGGAGCGCGACTATAAATTCTGGCAGGAGGGGCTGGAGAGAATGCGTCGTGAAGGGATTATTAATTAGAACCGTTGGGACACATAGGCCAAAGGGAGGCGAACCTCCCTTTAAAAGTACGTTACATCAGCCCCAGCATCTGCGGAATAAACAGCGAGATCTGCGGGATATAGACAATCATCATCAGCGCGATCAGCAGCGCGGCATAGAACGGCAGCAACGGTTTGATCAACTGCTGAATCTTCACGCCGGAGATGGAGCAGCCGACGAACAGCGCGCTACCTACAGGCGGTGTTAACAGCCCGATACACAGGTTGGCGACCATCATGATGCCGAAGTGCACCGGATCCATCCCTAAATCCTCAGCGATAGGCAGGAAGATAGGGGTGAAGATCAGCACCGCAGGGGTCATATCCATAAAGATCCCCACGATCAGCAGCACGATATTAATCAGCAGCAGAATCACTACCGGGTTCTCGGAAATCCCCATCAGCGTATCGCTAATCATGTAAGGAATATCGGCGTTGGTCATCGCCCACGACATGCCAACAGAGAAGCCAATCAACAACAGCACGATAGAGGTCATCACCACCGATTCAAGAATTAGCTTCGGCAGCTCCCGCCATTTCACTTCGCGATAAATCAGCACTGAGAGAATAAAGGTGTAGACCACGGCAATAGCAGAGGCTTCGGTGGCGGTGAAGATGCCGCCGAGGATCCCGCCCATGACGATGATGACCAGCAGCAGGCTGGGCAGCGCGTCGAAAAAGGCTTTTGCCGCCTGAGCGCAGGTCGGACGTTCAGAAACCGGGTAGCCGCGTCGTTTAGCGATGATGGCGCAGACTATCATGATGGACAGGCCCATCAGGATACCCGGCAGGTAGCCGGCCATAAACAGTGATGCTACCGAGACGCCGCCTGCGGTTAAAGAAAAGACAATCAGCACGTTTGATGGCGGAATCAGCAGACCCGTGATGCAGGATGAGACGTTAACCGCCGTGGAGAACGCCGGATCGTAGCCTTTTTGCGTCTGAATTGGGTGTAAGGTTCCGCCTACCGCTGCGGCAGCAGCTACTGCTGAGCCGGAAATGGAGCCGAACATCATGTTCGCCAGCACGTTAACGTGGCCCATCGATCCCGGAACCCGGCCGACCATGACCTGCGCCAGGTTTATTAAGCGTATGGCAATCCCGCCGCTGTTCATCAGCGTACCGGCAAAGATAAAGAACGGAATAGCCAGCAGGGCGAAGTTATCCAGGCCGTTCGCCAGGCGCTGAGAAACGGTAATTACCGCGATATCCCAGGGGAACATCAGCAGCATCGAACCCACGGTGGCGATACCAATGGAAAAAGAGATTGGTACGCCGATAAAAACCAGAATAAAGAAAGAGCCAAACAGCGTCAGTGCAATGTAGCTTTCCATTAGTTTGCTCCCGCTTCAGAGTGCTTCATGTTTTTCAAACCGTTGCTGATAAAGCACAGCGCGTAAAACATCATAATGACGCCGGTAAGCGGCAGGATGAGATACACGTAGCCCATCGGGATCTGCATTGCTGCTGAGACCTGAGCCGTTGACAGCGTTTTTTCAATCAGTTTCACACCGCCGGTCACGATCACCGAACCGGCAAAAATAAAGATCAGCAGGTTAATGATGACGCTGAGAAGCGCCTGTTTGTTGGGCTTTAGGGTCATCGCGAGTAAATCGATTGCCAGATGACGTTGAGCGCCGACCGTGTAAGCTGCACCCAGCAGGCCAACCCAAATCATCAAAAAGCGCGCCAGCTCGTCGGTCAGGGTACTTGGCTGGTTTAACACGTAGCGGCTGAACACCTGCCAGACGACGCAGGCAACCAGCGCCACCATCACGGCGACGGAGAATGCGGCAATTACGCGGTCCACCGCCAGCTTTATGCGGTTAAGTATCATCATTAATTTCCTGGTAAAAACGGGCCAGAAGCTGGCCCGCTAAAGGTTTATTCAGCAGCGGCTTCGAATTTGGCCAGCAGAGCGGCCTGTTTAGGATCTTTTTTGAAGTCATCAAACAGCGGCTGTACGGCCGCGCGGAACGGTGCTTTATCGACTTTAACGATCTCGCCACCCATGGCTTTGGCCTGGGCGCGGGTGTCGGCGTCGATCTTCTCCCACAGCTTCTGCTGATAAACTTCGGACGCTTTAGCGGCCTTGATCAGGATTTGCTGCTGTTCCGGCGTGAGCTTGTCCCAGGTTTTGCTGGAGATAACGAGGAAGTCCGGGATTGAAGCATGTTCATCTTCAGAGAAAACCTTAGCGATTTCGATATGACGGGTCTGTACCCAGGAAGGAACGTTATTCTCCGCGCCGTCCACGACGCCCTGCTGCATGGCGGTATAAACTTCGCCAAAGGAAATCGGCGTTGGCGAACCACCCATTAATTCAATCATTTTAAGCGTGGTCGGGCTGGCCTGGACGCGGATCTTCAGCCCTTTTAAATCTTCCGGCTTAGTGATGGGTTTCTTGGCATAAAAGCTGCGGGTACCAGCAACATAAGCAGAAAGCGCAAAGAATCCTTTATCTTTAGTGGATTCCATTATTTCTTTGCCCACTTCACCAAAGACGACTTTATTGAAATGATTCTGATCGTTAAATAAGAACGGCAAATTATATATCGCGTAGACGTTATCGAATGACTCCAAATCGCTGGCGGAACCTTTAGTCATATCGAGAGCGCCGTTTTGCAATAACTCCATGGTTTCACGCGCGCTGCCCATCTGGCTGCTGGGGTAAATACGAATCTTCATATTACCGCCGGAAAGTTGGTTAACCTCTTTCGACATCTCCTCAAATGCCTGGTGAACAACGTGGCTGCGTTCGAGGTTATGTGCCAGTTTTAACGTAACTTTTTCAGCTGCGCTAGCGCCTGAAGAGAGCAGGGCAAGCAGTGATACACACACCAGAGAACGAGAAAAAGAGAATTTTTTCATGAGTCGGCTCCATGCACTTGGGTTAATTGGTCAATATCTAGAGAGTGATTCCGTGTTTCTGTATGACATATTATCCTGGTTGTCCGACATCTTTAAGCCGTCTGACTCACATTTTTTCTCAATGGCATAATGAAATGAGGAATTTTGTGCACTAGATTATATTTTTTTGTAATGGATCTTTGTGAACTTATTTTTATTTGGAATGTGATTGTGAGATGTTTCGGAAATAGATCTATAAATACTTCGGAAAAATCGATCAATAATCAATCCCGTTATTTTTTAATAACGGGATGTGAATTGAGATATTTATTCGCTAAGGAATAACTCGAGAAGGGAATTTAGAAACAGCTTACCGTGTTCGGTAATCTGCCAGTCACGCTCATCTTCCATCAGGTAGCCCTGGGCAATCGCCGCCTCGATTTGCGGGCGGATCGAGCGTTCCTCAAGACCTGTGTAGCGGCTGAATTCATCACGCGGCGCCGCTTCCAGCAGGCGGAAACGGTTCATAAAGAACTCGAACGGTTTATCGGCGGTTTCCACATCATGCTGACGTTCGAGGTAGCGGCCTTCCATATAGCCGCGCGGATGGCGGGTTTTCGCCGTTCGCAGAATGCGCCCATCCGGGAACGTCACTTTGCCGTGCGCACCGCAGCCAACGCCAAGGTAGTCGCCAAAGCGCCAGTAGTTCAGGTTGTGCTGACACTGATAGCCAGGTTTAGCGTAGGCGGAGGTTTCATATTGCTGATAGCCCGCAGCGCTGAGCAAACGGTGTCCCTGCTCGTAAATATCCCACAGTGCGTCATCATCCGGCAGTACAGGAGGACGTGAACCGAACAGGGTGTTAGGTTCGATGGTCAACTGATACCACGAGAGATGCGGCGGATTGAGCGCAATCGCCTGACGCAGGTCGTCCAGCGCCTCTTCCAGAGATTGATCCGGCAGGCCGTGCATTAAATCGAGATTAAAACTGCGCAGCCCCAGTCCGCTTGCCAGGTTCGCCGCGCGCTTCGCCTCTTGTGGGCCATGAATGCGTCCAAGGCGCTGGAGTTTCTGTTCGCTAAAGCTCTGCACGCCGATGGAGATGCGGTTGATACCCGCACGCTGATACTCGACGAAACGATCCGCTTCCACGGTGCCAGGGTTGGCTTCCATGGTAATCTCTGCATCTGCCGCCAGCGGCAGACACTCACGCACGCCATCGAGCAGAGTTTGCATCGCCGGGCCTGAAAGCAGACTCGGCGTACCGCCACCGATGAAAATAGTCCCAATCTCACGTCCCTGTGCATAGGGGGCGTCGGCCCGCAAATCGTTCAGTAGATGTTGAACGTAGTCGTCGTGCGGTACCTCCCCCTTCAGCGCATGCGAGTTAAAATCGCAGTACGGGCATTTTTGCACGCACCATGGAATGTGAATATAGAGGCTCAGGGGTGGCAAATTAGCCATTACGTAAGGCTTCCAGTAACAGTTTCAGCGCGCGTCCGCGATGGGAAATTGCGCTCTTTTCTTCGCGAGTCAGCTCTGCTGCTGTTTTTCCCTCTGTCGGAACAAAGAAAATTGGGTCGTAGCCAAAACCGCCATTACCTGCGGCTTCGCGGGCGATCAGGCCTGGCCAGCTGCCGTGGCAGACCAGCGGTGTCGGATCTTCTGCATGGCGCAGATAAACCAGTACGCAGTGGAATTGCGCCTGACGTTTATCGTCTGGAACGTCCTTCAGGGTTTCGAGCAGCTTTTCCAGATTGCGCTGGTCGGTAGCGCCTTCGCCGGAATAGCGGGCGGAATAGATACCCGGTGCGCCGCCTAACGCATCGACTGCCAGTCCGGAGTCATCGGCAATGGCCGGTAACCCAGTGACCTGCGCGGCATGACGCGCTTTTAGAATGGCGTTTTCAATAAACGTCAGGCCGGTTTCCTCGGCGGAATCCACACCCAGTTCGGTTTGAGCGACGATATCGAGGCCGAAATCAGCCAGCAGCGAGGCCAGCTCGCGCACTTTACCTGGGTTGCCGGTGGCGAGAACAACTTTTTGCATTATGAGTCCTGTTTATTCTGTCAGCGCAGCGACCCCGGTCGGGATCTGCTGCGGATGAATGATTTTTACCTGCTTGTGGCGGCCCAGTTCACCTTTCTCAATAAGGACCTGGCTTTTCGCTACGCGGAACTGTTTGGCGAGGAACTTAACCAGATGGGCGTTGGCCTGACCATCAACGGGTGGGGCGGTAATGGCGACTTTAAGTTCGTCGCCATGTAAACCAACGATGCTGTCGCGGCTGGCCTTGGGCTGAATATACAGCCGCAAGACTAACCCGTCAGCGCAGGCTTCGACGGCACTCATAGCGCCATCCACAGCCCCGGAAGCAGAACGTTGCCTGTTGCCTGTAAGAGCTCGGCAATGCCCATATTGATAACGTACAACAGCAGCACCAGCACCATCGGCGAGAAATCAATCCCGCCCATTGATGGCAGCATTTTGCGAATCGGACGCAGTAGCGGGTCAGCCAGCTGCATCAGGACGTATTCCACCGGACTACGGCCCTGGCTAACCCAACTCATAATCGCCATCAATAGCAGAACCCAGAAAATCAATGAGCCCATGGTTTTGATGAGGATCAGGAGCGCGGAGATCCAGATAATTGGCTGGAAAGTGACGACCATAAACAGGACGATGGCTTTCACAACGCAAAGAATAAAGGCGACCAGTAGAGAGGCGCTATCGAGCGGCCCCATTGCCGGGATAATGCGGCGTAGCGGCCCAACGACAGGCTGCGTCGCTTTCACCACGAACTGCGAAAACGGGTTATAAAAGTCGCAGCGCGCGCACTGCATCCAGACGCGTAATAACACGACCATTGTGTAGAGCTCAATGACCGTTGAGAGCAGGAAAGTCAACGTCTTCATGGCGTTCCTCAGATTCCTTATTTTTTGCTGTAGTCGCGCGCGCCGAAAATTGCGGTTCCGATGCGCACCATAGTGCTTCCCGCCGCGATGGCGGCTTCCATATCATCCGACATTCCCAGCGACAACGTATCGACCGTAGGATAGCGTGTTTTTAATCGCGCAAATGCTACCGCCATTTGTTGGGCGACGGCAAACTGCCTTACATATTCTGACTCTGGCGCGGGAATCGCCATTAAGCCGCGTAGCTGTAGGTTAGGCAGTTCGGCGATGTCTGCCGCCAGCGCGTCCAGGGCTTCAACCGGAATACCTGATTTGCTGTGCTCATCGCTGATATTGATTTGAATCAGTACGTTGAGCGGTGGCAAATGGGCTGGTCGTTGCTCGCTAAGGCGGGCGGCGATTTTGAGCCGATCGACGGTATGGCACCAGTCAAAATGCTCGGCCACCAGGCGGCTTTTGTTGGACTGCAGCGGACCAATAAAGTGCCACTGTAGACCAGTTGCGCCAACTTCCTGAAAGTGGCGTATTTTTTCCACCCCTTCCTGAACGTAGTTTTCGCCAAAAGCCACCTGGCCTGCAGCTACCGCTTCTTCGATAGCGCTCGCAGGTTTCGTTTTACTCACTGCAAGCAACGTAACTTCTTCTGGAGCACGGCCGCAGCGTGCGGCAGCGGCTGAGATTTTGTCCCGGACCTGTGCCAGGTTATGCGCAATATCGTTCATATTCCGAGGATGAGTTATGGAGCTGGAAGAAATAGTGGCCCTTAGTGTAAAGCATAATGTCTCCGATCTACACCTGTGCAATGCGTCAGCGCCGCGCTGGCGTCGCCAGGGAAAGCTGGAACCTGCGCCTTTTACCTCGCCGGATATCGGTAAAATTCTCAATGACTGGCTCAACGAAGAGCAGTTAGCGCAGTGGCAGTCCTGTGGGCAGGTGGATTTTGCCCTTGCGCCGGCAGGCGGGCCGCGCCTTCGTGCCAGCGCGTTTGCCCATACTCGTGGCCTGTCGCTGGCATTACGCCTGCTGGCAGAAACTTGTCCTTTACTGGAAGAACTCGGTGCTCCTGCCGCCTTACCGGAACTGCTCAATGAAGAGAGTGGGCTTATTCTGGTCACGGGGGCAACCGGGAGCGGTAAATCAACCACCCTGGCGGCGATGGTTGGTTATCTTAACCAGCGTCTCGATGGTCATATTCTGACGCTGGAAGACCCGGTTGAGTTTATCCATCACAGCGAGCGTTGCCTGATTCAACAGCGGGAAGTTGGCCGCCACTGTCCCTCCTTTGCATCGGCATTGCGCGTCGCGCTGCGTCAGGACCCTGACGTCATTTTGTTAGGGGAACTGCGTGATAGTGAAACGATCCGCCTTGCATTAACCGCGGCGGAGACCGGACATCTGGTGATGGCGACGTTGCATACGCGTGGCGCGGCGCAGGCGGTCGAGAGGCTAGTGGATGTTTTTCCGGCGCAGGAGAAAGAGCAGGTCCGCAGTCAGCTGGCAGGGAGTTTGTGCGCTGTGCTGGCACAAAAATTGTTTCCGGATACTGCTGGTGGAAGAGTTGCGCTATACGAGCTTTTGGTTAATACCCCGGCGGTGGCGAATTTGATCCGAGAGGGAAAAACGCATCAGCTGCCCGGCGTGATGCAAACCGGGCAGCAATCGGGCATGCAAACATTTACGCAAAGCTTTCAGCAACGTACGGCGGCGGGTCGTTTATAACTGTATTTTTTATATTCAGACATCTTACCAATAGCTTGTTATGACAATGTTTTATTAATGTTCGGTATCATAATTTTATATTACAGATAAGTACGTGAAATTAAGCCGAATAATGTACGCTATGAAAAACAAATTGACATAAACTTCCCATAACCAGGAAAAAAGTTTGATAATCTTTTGACTCTCTTAAGGCATTCGATTTATGCTGTTTGCAGGGATAGGAAAATTCCCATGGAATATTGTTTCAATGTGTAAATATGGTTTGGACTTATAAATACACTCGCGATCGTATTCTTTTTTATTCATTTAACCGCTATGAAGGCGGGTATCAACTAAGGAGAGTTTTAAGTGATTAATTTTTCTGAGGATTTCATTCGTTCTCGCCAGGTTACTTTTATTACTCACCCATCGATTCAAAGCAAAGCATTTGCAACGTATCTGGCTGATACGTTATCTGTTTCTGTCATTTTGCAAAATATTAATAAGCCCCTTGTACAACGTCTTTTGAAAGATTCTGTAATATTATTTGATATTGCTGTTTCAAATAAAAAGTTGAACAGCGTATGGCGTGACATTATTCGCTTACAGGCAGACAATCCTCGTCTGCTGATTATCAATAGCGCACAAAAGTATGAACTCTACGAAATGGCACAGTGGCCTGCGCTTTATGGTGTCTTTCGCCATGACGATGATGAATCGCGCTTAATTGAGGGCGTTAAAGCCGTATTGAACGGTGAACAGACGGCTGAATTGAGCGTGATGCACCCGGCGATGTATGCTGCGGATCATGCATCGGCACCTGCGGAAAGTTCTCCGTTGACTGAACGCGAATGTGAAATTCTTAATGAACTGCGCTGTGGTGCGACCAATATGGATATAGCTCGCGCGCTTTTTATCAGCGAAAATACGGTCCGCACTCACCTGTATAACGTGTTTCGTAAGCTGAGCGTGAAGAATCGTACCCAGGCTGTAAGCTGGGCGAACGAACATCTGCGTCACTAACGGGTTGAGTCAGGGAAGTGGCGCCAGCTACAGGCTATGGCGCCATTTGTCAGGCTTAGAAGCCTTGTTCGAAATAGCTTTCCAGAATAATGACCGCTGAAGCGGAATCGATGCTGCCTTTATTTAGTGCGCGAAATCCGCCGTGTTCAAATAATCCGGCTCGGGCTTCAACGGTGCTCAGACGTTCGTCATGCAACGTTATTTGCACCCCAAAGCGGCCATGTATTTTATTGGCGAAGTTGCGTGCACGTGCGGTAAGAGGCTGTTCAGTACCGTCCATATTAAGCGGCAGACCGACAATAACGGCCTCAGGTTGCCACTCTTTCAGTAATTTTTCGATAATGTTCCAGTCCGGCTTGCCGTCCTGTGCTTTAAGTGCGGGAAGAGGGCGAGCAGTCCCGGTGATGCGCTGCCCGACTGCGACGCCAATACTTTTGGTGCCAAAATCAAAACCCAGTAAGGTTCCGCTCATTATGCATGTCCCGCTTCGGCTGGCATTGTCACGATATCGATACCAATCAGCTTCGCTGCATCGCGCCAGCGGTCAGCTATCGGTGTTTTAAACAAAATATTCTGATCGGCCGGAGCGGTTAACCAGGCGTTATCCAGTATCTCTTGTTCCAGTTGGCCTTTCTCCCAGGAAGCATATCCCAGCGCGACCAGCACGTTACCTGGTTGCTTGTCCGTACCCAGTGTTTCCAGCACGTCGCGGGAGGTGGTTATCACCGTATTATCAGAGATACGGATGCTGGATGAGAAATCGGACGGTGGTGAATGCAGGATAAAGCCCCGGTCTTCAGCCAGAGGCCCACCGAGCATAACTGGTTTATCCAGGCGGATATCAGGGTTACGCGGATCGGGCGCGATTTTTAACTTCTCCAGGATCCCTTCAACCAGCAGATTTTCCATCGGTTTATTGATAATAATGCCCATGGCACCGTCATCGTTATACTCGCAGATATAGACTACGGAGCGACGGAAAATCGGGTCCTGGAGAGCAGGCATGGCAATTAGAAAGTGATGCTGTAAATTCATTGTCAGAGGTTCTGTTCCTGGTTCAAAAAGCAGCACCCAGTATGCGGGTAACGTGCAAGGCTGTCGATTCAACTTTATCTTTCAGGTTACAGGGGCGTTGAATCAACTTGAGTGGTCTTTCAGGCTACAGGTGCGGGCCCGTAGCCTGAAGTTGCGCTTATTTATTGATGCGCTTCTCGATGGCGTCCATCAGCATGCCGGTAATGGAAATCGGGAATGCGGCTTCGATTTCACGTACGCAGGTCGGGCTGGTGACGTTAATTTCCGTCAGGCGATCGCCAATGATATCCAGACCCACAAAAATTAACCCTTTATCTTTTAGCGTTGGGCCGACGCGGCGGGCGATAGCCCAGTCGCTTTCAGTCAGCGGACGCGCTTCACCGCGACCACCTGCTGCAAGGTTACCACGAGTTTCGCCACCCTGCGGTATACGGGCCAGGCAGTAAGGAACAGGTTCGCCATCAACCACCAGCACGCGCTTATCGCCATCTTTAATGGCTGGCAGATAGTTCTGCGCCATGCAGTAACGGCTGCCGAGTTCGGTTAATGTCTCGGTGATCACGCCAAGGTTAGGGTCGCCTTCCTTAACGCGGAAAATCGATGCGCCACCCATGCCGTCCAGCGGCTTGAGGATGATATCGCCATGTTTTTCCCAGAAGGCTTTTAACTGAGCTTTATTACGGGTGACCAGCGTTTCCGGGGTTAATTCGGAAAACCAGGCGGTAAATAGCTTTTCGTTACAGTCGCGCAGGCTTTGCGGCTTGTTGACGATAAGCGTTCCTTTTTCTTCAGCACGCTCAAGAATATAGGTCGCGTAGATAAACTCAGTATCGAACGGCGGATCCTTACGCATCAGAATCACGTCGAGATCCGCGAGCGGCAGATCCTGCTCGCTGTTGAATTCATACCATTTATCGTAGTTTTGCTCGACGCTCAGCGTGCGCGTACGGGCGCGGGCTTCACCGTTGATTAAGTACAGATCGTTCATCTCCATATAATGGAGTTCATAGCCGCGACGCTGCGCTTCCAGCAACATGGCGAAGCTGGTGTCTTTCTTGATGTTGATGGTTGCGATGGGGTCCATCACGATGCCGAGCTTAATCATTATTCTTCTCCGTTAACGCCTCAACCTAAGTCGCCAAAACGCACCTGCAGGGCGGTGATGGCAGTGAGCGCAGTTGTCTCTGTACGCAGAACGCGCGGTCCCAACAGGATATCAGTAAACTGGTAGCGAGCGGTCATCGCTATTTCTTCCGCCGACAGGCCGCCTTCCGGGCCAATCAGCAGGCGAATACGCTCGACCGGCAACGGCAGCGTGTTAATGCTGGCGCTGGCCCGGGGATGCAGATTGAGCTTCAGGCCCTCGTCCTGTTCCGCACACCAGGCTTCAAGCTGCATTGCCGGGCGGATCTCCGGCACTACGTTGCGACCGCTCTGCTCGCAGGCGGCAATGGCGATTTTTTGCCACTGCTGGATCTTCTTCTGCAAACGTTCGGCATCCAGTTTAACGCCACAGCGCTCGGAAAACAGTGGCGTTATGAGGCTTACACCAAGTTCGATCGATTTCTGGATGGTGAATTCCATTTTTTCGCCACGGGACATTACCTGACCCAAATGGATATGCAGCGGCGATTCGCGGTCATCTATTTTGCTGCTCTGCACTTCAACCAGAACATTTTTCTTACCGGCTTCGACAATTACCGCTTCGAAGACCTGATTGCTACCGTCAAAAAGCTCGATTGCCTGACCTTTACCCATGCGTAAAACGCGGCCGACATGATTGGCCGCGTCGTCGGAGAGGGCAATCTGGCTGCCCGTGGTGATGGGTTCCGGGTGATGGATGCGAGGAGTGCGCATGCTTGATATTCCGTTCTGTGCGCAGATATCCTCTTCCCTCGTAAAGAAGGGAAGAGTGACGCTGCAAATTAACAATTGCCGCTAGTGTAGGTTAGCTCTTTTGCGCCTGGCAAGCCTGCAGGACGTAAGGATTATGGTTACCCTGGACTTTCGCAATGCGCTCGTCGCGCTGACACTCCCAGGTCGTCACCGGATACTGCTTGTCCCAGGCGGTAAATAGCTGAGTTTGCTGGCGGGAAAGGTTTAGTTGATAGCGGTCGCGCATATAGAAGTAGGTGCGGGCGATAGAACCGCGGGCACGAACCGGTGGCTCGGCGACTTTGTCTTTGAAATCGACCTTCATGTCGCACTGACCATATTGGCCTTCGCCGCCGTTCCACTGGCTGTACATAAAGTTGGCGCGATCGCCATTGACTTCGCCGACCGCTGGCTGCAGGTTATGCATGTCGCTTTCCATCTTGCGATATTCCGGGTCTTTGGCACAGTTTTTCCGTCCGCCATCCTGCCAGCATTGACGCTGGTGGCCGAACTGCCAGGCCGGAACCACATGCTCCCACTCAACCCGGCTGGCGCGGTTTTCATTTTTACGCACTTTATAGCCACAAGATTCCAGGTCGATAACACCTTTTTTCCCCTGCCAGTTGATTTTACAGCCGCAGTAAAAATCGCCTGGGACATCGGCGTTAACTTTCACGCCTGCAGCCTTGGCTTGAGAAAAACTGTTGATTCCTTCGGCCGCAAGCGGGCCACACGCCGTCACGCTGAGAAACGCGACAGTAAAAATATGAATGCGGGACATCGTGAACTCCGTGTCAAAACGAGCTCGCAACGTAACGAATGCGATTGCCGGATGCAATCAGCCAGATCAGAAAACTTCCAATTATTTCCGGAGATTACTTTTCCGCTACCAGTACGTCGCCGCAGCGAACGCAGCGATAAGTGGCTTCACCGCGCACCACGCGATTGTGGCGGCGGACGGTTAACTGATGCTGCTGACATTGGCAGCGATAGGAGAAGGTGTTTTTGCGTACCGAGTCGAGTTCAAAGCGATGGGTGCGCAGAGCCGGGACGCCCAACACGCTTTCCATCATCCATTTCCACTCTCTGCCGTGCGGTGCGACGCGGCCAAAGTGCTTCCACACCAGCAGATGAGCCAGCTCATGCGGTACGACCTCGTCGATAAATGCTTGTTGGTTTTCCAGCAGCAGCACCGGATTGAGGCGGATTTCGTTTTTTTCCAGCCAGGCGGTGCCGGCGGAAGTACCACGTTGCTGATAGACCAGAGCCGGTTCAGGGTAATGTTTTCCCAGTTTGGCGTTAGCTTTGGCCAGATTATCGCGCAGGCTGCGCATGACGACCTGTTGAAGGGCAATGGGAATTCGGGGTGTTTTCATAGCGCCAGAGGATAGTGCGGCAGGAAGTCGAGAGCAAGAAGAAGCTTCCCCCCCGGGCGGGAAGGAAGCCTGTCGGGTTAATCGCGAGCGCCGATTTCGCGCAGTTTACGACCTTTCATCAGGTTACGTTCGATGTGTTCCAGCGAGACGTTTTTCGTTTCCGGAATCAACCACAGCGTCAGGAAGATGAACAACACGTTCAGACCACCATAGACCCAGAAGGTGTTGGCGCTGCCCAGCGAGTTCAGCATGGTCAGGAAGGTGGCACCGACGATCATATTGGCAATCCAGTTGGTTGCCGTTGAGCAGGTGATACCAAAATCACGGCCTTTCAGCGGCTGGATTTCTGAACACAGTACCCAAATTAACGGACCGGCGCTCATCGCAAAGCCGACGATAAACATCAGCAGCATCAGCACGGCAAAGTACTGCGCGGTAGCTGAATGGATGCCAATATGCATCATGCTACCCAGCACGCCCATGCCGACGGCCATAACGATAAAGCCAAGGATCAGCGTGGGTTTACGACCCCAGCGGTCAACCAGACCGATGGCAATAAAGGTGGCCAGAACGTTGGTCAGACCGACGATGACTGTCCCCCACATTTGTTCAGTGGTATTGGCATAGCCTGCCAGTTCAAAAATCTTCGGTGCGTAGTACATGATGACGTTCATGCCGGTGAACTGCTGCATCACCTGCAGTAGAACGCCAAGGAACACCGCGCGACGGAAATTGCTGTTTTCTTTAAATAGCGACCAGCCGGACTGTTTTACCTTCAGGCTTTCGCGGATTTCATCCAGCTCGCGTTTCGCTTCTGCGCTGGTATCGCGCAGGCGCAGCAGAACGCGCTCTGCATCGACAAAGCGGCGCTTAGCGGCAAACCAGCGCGGGCTATCCGGCAGGAAGATAACGCCAATCAACAGCAGGATCGCCGGGATGATAATAACGCCGAGCATCCAGCGCCACGCGCCGCTATAGCTAAACGCCGTATCGGAAAGATAAGCGCCGAGAATACCAATGGTGATCATCAACTGATACATCGAAATCATGCTGCCGCGAATTTTTTCCGGGGCGATTTCCGACAAATAAAGCGGGGCAGTATAGGAGGCGACGCCTACGGCCAGGCCGAGCAGCACGCGGGAAATCAGCAGCACTTCAACGTTCGGAGCAGCAGCAGAGCACAGCGAACCGGCAACGAACAGTATGGCGCCAATCATCAGGCTTTTTTTACGCCCGAGCTTAAAGGAGAGCCAGCCGCTGCCGACTGCACCGACGGCGGCGCCGAACATCATGGAGCTCACCACCCATTCCTGCGTGTGAGCGCTTATCTGAAACTCGTTGGCAATAAAGGGTAAGGCACCCGCAATCACACCGATATCAAGGCCGAAAAGCAGGCCAGCCAGTGCGGCGAGGAAGCAGACAAAGAACGTCATCGTCTTGTTCGAGCGCCCTTGTTTTTTGTTGTCAGGCATAACGCCCTCCAGTTGAGTTATTGATTCTATCGATGGTTAGGGTAGGGAAGTACGTAGTAAAAAAATGTGATATCAATCACGACTGTGTAATCGGTTACACTAAAGTAAAGAAACGTAATTGAATTAAAGTTATTTAAATCAATGCATTAATTGATTTTAGCTCAAGAAATTAAAAGCACTAATCAGAGTAAACTGAAATATTGTGTAACACTGTGATGTTTTAGTGCATTAAGAGCGTGAGTTAATTAATGATTTGCTCTGCGCCTAATGTAATCGCTTTCATTTTTTGCGGTAGGGGTCGATACGTGTCTGCGGGAAATCGCTAACGGGGAGTATTAGAAACGAAAAGGCCAGCGCGAGGCTGGCCTTAAAAGCAGAAGGGCATGGTTTACTTGAGGCCAGCAGCTTCGCGCAGTTGAGCGGCTTTGTCGGTTTTTTCCCAAGGGAAATGTTCGCGGCCAAAGTGGCCGTATGCTGCGGTTTCTTTGTAGATCGGGTGCAGCAGATCCAGCATCTGAATCAGTCCGTACGGACGCAGATCGAAGAACTCGCGAACCAGCAGAGTCAGTTGTTCAGAAGCGATTTTCTCAGTGCCGAAGGTTTCAACCATGATGGAAGTCGGTTCTGCGACGCCGATAGCGTAGGAAACCTGAATTTCGCAACGGTCAGCAAGACCAGCCGCCACGATGTTTTTCGCAACATAGCGTGCAGCGTAGGCTGCAGAACGGTCCACTTTTGATGGATCTTTACCGGAGAATGCGCCGCCGCCGTGACGAGCCATGCCGCCGTAGGTATCAACGATGATTTTACGCCCGGTCAGGCCACAGTCGCCCATCGGGCCGCCGATGACAAAACGACCTGTTGGGTTGATAAAGAATTTTGTTGCGCTGCTCAGCCATTCGGTCGGCAGGACCGGCTTGATGATCTCTTCCATCACCGCTTCTTGCAGTGATTTCTGGTCAATATTTTCAGCATGCTGAGTCGACAGAACCACGGCATCGATGCCGACGATTTTGCCATCGTCATACTGGAAGGTGACCTGGCTTTTCGCATCCGGGCGCAGCCACGGCAGAGAGCCATTTTTACGCACTTCGGCCTGACGCTGCACCAGGCGGTGAGCATAGGTGATCGGCGCTGGCATCAGCACGTCGGTTTCGTTAGTCGCGTAGCCAAACATCAGACCCTGGTCGCCCGCACCTTGTTCCAGCGGATCGGCACGGTCAACACCCTGATTGATGTCCGGAGACTGTTTGCCGATAGCGCTCAGTACCGCGCAGGAGTTGGCATCAAAGCCCATATCGGAATGCACGTAGCCAATTTCACGGACCGTGTTACGGGTGATCTCTTCGATATCAACCCATGCGCTGGTGGTGATTTCACCGCCAACCAGAACCATGCCGGTCTTGACGTAGGTTTCACATGCTACGCGTGCTTTCGGATCCTGCTCGAGGATCGCGTCCAGTACGGCGTCGGAGATTTGGTCAGCAATTTTGTCTGGATGCCCTTCTGATACGGACTCGGACGTAAAGAGGTGTTTTGCCATGTTTTATTTCACCTGTGGACGATTCGGGTAGCTCATACTGTTGTGTAGAGAGGCTTTGACGGATGACCCTACCAAAGCTTGCAGGTAGTGACACGAGCAGTCTGAGTGTTAATCAGTATAGATGGATTAACTTCTGGATGGCTATTTTAGGGCAGTTGTTGACCCCATTTCCAGCCTTTTTTGATATTCGTCGCATTTATGGGAAAACGGCGGTGGCAATTTTTCCTGACAAACCCCGGCAACGCGCATATTTTTATTTTGCTTTTTACCCCGCTTCTCGGTATAAAACGCCGCGCGCGGCTCATTAAAAAGCGCACGAGCACTCTTCTCGTGACGCCACTTCCAGCCGGGTTAAGCAGTCTGTGTTTACAGAGTCCCGCAGTAGCGTTTGCGCTGGCTGTTCGGAATGTCTAGCTTTGGCTTGTCGCTGGCCCATGTCGGGGCAGTGTGGAGGTGATCCTTAATAATGAACCCACGTTTTTTGCCTGATTCGTCGCGCCGTTCCGTCGCGCGTCACTATCCCGCAAGCTGCATCTCTCTCATGCAAACCAGCCGATGCTCTACCCATCTCGGCGCTTCTCAGGATTCCAGGGCCGGTAGGCGATTGGAAAACTGAACAAGGGCGCTCTTGCTATCGCAAGGGTTTTCTCGTGGTTTCTCCGAACTGTCATACTCCGTTCGGGTACGTGTTTTACGATGATATGAATAAGAAACCGGTCGCGCAGTCGCGAGACCAGCACTATCTGCTGGGATTTAGGACTGTTCATGGGTTGTTATCGCTTCTTCGGATTGCGATAGTAGTCAACTGTTTTACACTTGTTACTAAATTTGAGGTTCGCTATGTCTGACGACATGTCTTTGTTTTCGCCTTCGTCAGCAGGCGAACACGGTGTACTACGTTCCATGCAGGAGGTTGCGATGAGCTCCCAGGAAGCCAGCAAGATGCTACGTACTTATAATATTGCCTGGTGGGGTAATAACTACTACGACGTTAACGAACTGGGCCATATCAGCGTCTGCCCGGATCCCGACGTTCCGGAAGCGCGCGTTGACCTCGCCGAGCTGGTGAAAGCGCGTGAAGCACAGGGCCAGCGCCTGCCTGCGCTGTTCTGCTTTCCGCAGATTCTGCAGCACCGCCTGCGTTCGATTAATGCCGCATTTAAACGCGCGCGTGAATCCTATGGCTATAACGGTGACTACTTCCTGGTTTATCCGATCAAGGTTAACCAGCATCGCCGGGTTATTGAGTCGCTGATCCATTCCGGTGAACCACTGGGTCTGGAAGCGGGTTCAAAAGCGGAACTGATGGCGGTCCTGGCGCACGCGGGCATGACCCGTAGCGTGATTGTGTGTAACGGTTATAAAGACCGTGAATATATCCGCCTGGCGCTGGTGGGTGAAAAGATGGGTCACAAGGTCTATCTGGTCATCGAAAAAATGTCGGAAATCGCTATCGTGCTGGAAGAAGCCGAGCGTCTGAACGTGGTGCCGCGCCTTGGCGTGCGTGCGCGTCTGGCATCACAGGGTTCCGGTAAATGGCAGTCATCCGGCGGCGAAAAATCGAAATTTGGCCTTGCGGCAACGCAGGTTTTGCAACTGGTTGAGATCCTGCGTACAGCAGGGCACCTGGACAGCCTGCAACTGTTGCACTTCCATCTCGGTTCGCAGATGGCCAATATTCGTGATATTGCCACCGGCGTGCGTGAGTCATCGCGCTTCTACGTTGAGCTGCATAAGCTGGGTGTCAACATTCAGTGCTTCGACGTTGGCGGCGGTCTGGGCGTGGACTATGAAGGTACCCGTTCGCAGTCCGATTGTTCGGTGAACTACGGCCTGAACGAGTATGCCAACAACATAATCTGGGCGATTGGCGATGCTTGTGAAGAGAACGGCCTGCCGCATCCGACGGTGATTACCGAGTCGGGTCGTGCGGTGACTGCGCATCATACGGTGCTGGTTTCTAATATTATCGGCGTTGAACGTAACGAATACACCGAAGCGACTCCGCCTGCACAAGACGCTGCGCGTCCACTGCAAAGTATGTGGGAAACCTGGCTGGAAATGCACGAGACCGGCAACCGCCGCTCGCTGCGCGAATGGCTGCATGATAGCCAGATGGACCTGCATGATATCCACATTGGCTACTCCTCCGGCACCTTTAATCTTCAGGAGCGTGCCTGGGCCGAGCAGCTGTATCTGAATATGTGTCATGAAGTGCAGAAGCAGCTCGACCCGAGCAACCGCGCGCATCGTCCGATTATTGACGAGCTGCAGGAGCGGATGGCGGATAAAATCTACGTCAACTTCTCACTGTTCCAGTCGATGCCGGATGCCTGGGGTATCGATCAGCTGTTCCCGGTGATGCCGCTGGAAGGGCTGAATATGGTGCCGGAACGCCGCGCGGTGCTGCTGGATATCACCTGTGACTCCGATGGCGCAATTGACCATTATGTCGATGGTGATGGTATCGCGACTACGATGCCAATGCCGGAGTACGATCCGGATAACCCACCGATGCTGGGCTTCTTTATGGTCGGTGCCTATCAGGAAATTCTCGGCAATATGCACAACCTGTTCGGTGATACGGAAGCTGTCGACGTGTTTGTGTTCCCCGACGGTAGCGTGGAAGTTGAGCTGTCCGATGAAGGGGATACCGTGGCGGACATGCTGCAATACGTGCAGCTAGACCCGAGTACGTTGCTGACTCAGTTCCGCGATCAGGTGAAAAACTCAGGCCTCGACGAAGCGCTGCAGCAGCAGTTCCTTGAAGAGTTCGAAGCAGGATTATATGGATATACTTATCTCGAAGATGAGTAATTAAGAGTATTCCGCTTGATGACCGATTTATTGTTTTAAATCGGTCATCCCATTCTGAAAAGTATCTTAATCGTTAATTACCCTCTTTTTTTATTTTCAAATATCCCTACTATTGCTGGGGGTTTTATTCATGACAGCAAAGGGAGTGGGTATGAAGGGATTTAAAATTAAGAGTTTACTGGTCAGCATGCTTTTGCTTTTAGGTGGCTGTTCCGCGCCGATGCATTCCAACCAATCGTTGACCTCTGAAGTTGGTACCGGGTGGGGGGGAGACGTAAAGTCAACGGTGACGGGCGTCTCAGCCGAGCGTGCAGAGCGTGAGCCCAGCGAAATTATCCTGATAAATTACTCTGCTAAATACCAGCCGGGATACGATCGTGTTTATAGCATTCGAATCAGTAATCTTGAATATGCTGTTCGTGATGCAAATTTTAATTCTATTCCAATCACTCGTCGTTATGACTCCTACACTGGACAGTGGCAATATACTATCCCGGCGACCGTGGGGATGAACTATCAGCTGTACGTGCGTAATTTCAGTCGTGATACGAATTATGAAATTGTCGCGACGGTTGATGGCCTGGATGTGCTGAGCGGTAAACCTGGCTCTCTGAATAATAGCGGTTATATTGTTAATGCTGGTGATTCACTGGCGATTAAAGGGTTCAGAAAAGATAAGCATACCGAGGCTGCGTTCCAGTTCTCCGATGCCTCTGATTCCTATGCGGCTAACTCCGCGCAGGGTGATGTGCGTAATACCGGGGTTATTGGTTTTGCGGCATTTGCGCTACAGAGTAAATCAACATCAGCGCTGCCGCCGTGCTCGGCTCAGGCCTTCCCTGCAGACAACAACGGCTATGCGCCACCGCCGTGCCGTAAATAAACGCTTTGCTTGAAGCTGGGTAGTTTTAAGGCGATAATTACGCCCAACACATGATATGTAAACTAAACCCTTTCTCGTCGGGCCTAACGACGCGGAAGGGTTTTTTTATATCTTTTTCAAATACCAAGACGGCAAAAAAGAGGTCATACCCATGAGCACCTTAGGTCATCAATACGATAACTCCCTGGTATCTAACGCATTTGGTTTTCTGCGTCTGCCGCTGAACTTCCAGCCGTACGACAGCGATGCTGACTGGGTGATTACCGGCGTCCCGTTTGATATGGCGACTTCCGGGCGCGCGGGCGGCCGTCACGGTCCGGCGGCGATCCGTCAGGTGTCGACTAACCTTGCGTGGGAGCACAACCGCTTCCCGTGGAACTTTGATATGCGTGAGCGTCTCAACGTGGTTGACTGTGGCGATCTGGTTTATGCCTTCGGCGATGCGCGTGAGATGAGCGAAAAGCTGCAGGCCCACGCGGAAAGATTGCTGGCTGCGGGTAAACGCATGCTCTCCTTCGGCGGTGACCATTTCGTGACGCTGCCGCTGCTGCGCGCGCACGCTAAGCACTTCGGTAAAATGGCGCTGGTGCACTTCGATGCTCACACCGATACCTATGCAAACGGCTGCGAATTCGACCACGGCACCATGTTTTATACTGCGCCGAACGAAGGCCTGATCGACCCGAATCATTCGGTGCAGATCGGCATTCGTACCGAGTTTGATAAAGATAACGGCTTCACGGTGCTGGATGCGGGTCAGGTTAACGATCGGACCGCTGACGATGTGATTGCCCAGGTTAAGCAGATTGTCGGCGATATGCCGGTCTATCTGACCTTTGACATCGATTGCCTGGATCCGGCATTCGCACCGGGTACCGGTACGCCGGTGATCGGTGGCCTGACGTCAGATCGCGCGATCAAGCTGGTGCGCGGCCTGAAGGACCTGAATATTGTCGGCATGGACGTGGTGGAAGTGGCTCCGGCTTACGATCAGTCCGAAATCACTGCGCTGGCGGCGGCGACGTTAGCCCTGGAGATGCTGTATATCCAGGCTGCGAAGAAAGGCGAGTAATCACAGGAATCGCCCGGCGGCGCTGTGCTTGCACGGGCCTACAGATAATCGCGGACCTCGTAGGCTGGGTAAGGCGTTAGCCGCCACCCGGCATGAATCCGGGCACAATGCCTAAAACGGGTTTGTCATCACCAGGTATGCCGGATAGCGCTAATGCTATCCGGCTTGCATGATGAGCTTTGCCAAAAATATCTGATATGGCTTGCTGATGGGGCGGCGGTTACTTGATGCCGTCCGCAGCCATTCGATCGCGAATATGCTGAGCGCGCGCTTCCGATGCCGGGTGATCGTCAAACATTGAGCTTTGGCGACCGGCTTCCAGCTTCGCTAATTTCTCGAAGCTGGTGGCGAGTCCCGCTGGGTTAATTCCGCGTTTGCGCAGCAGATCGTAAGAGTAGTCGTCTGCTTCAGATTCCTGGCGCTGGGAGAATTGTGAATTCACCAGTTTTTCACCCAAATCGCCCAGTTGAGACTGCGACAAGCTGCCGACAATGCCGCCAGCTGAGGCCGCAGCTGCGCGCACCGCGTTGGTACCCAGCGCGACCTGCATCCCTTTCTTCACATGACCGAGCGCCACGTGACCCATTTCATGGCCGATGACCGCTTCAACTTCATTATCATTCATCAAATCCATTAGCCCGCTATAGACGCGAATACAGCCGTTGGCCATGGCAAATGCGTTGACGTCTTTGGTTTGGTACACCTTGTAGTTCACCGGCTGGCCGTTGATGTTGTCGCCCAGCGCGGCGGCGATTTTGCTGAGGCGCTTACTGTATTCGCTGCTGGCAGGCGCGATGGTGGCTTTGGCGTCCATCTCCTGGCAGGCCTTGTCGCTTAAGGTTTTAACCTGCTCGTCGCTGAGGGAGTAAGCCTGCCAGGCTTCTGCGCCAGAGCCGAGCAGGGCGTTAGAGTCCATGTTCTGGCATCCGGTAAGCGTTGCTGCGATCCCAAGGGCAAGAATAGCTGAACGAATTTTCATTTTTTATCTTCCACAATCTTATGGTTATACCCGTCATACTTCAATTTGCTTATGTGTTGGCTACGCTCGCTCACCCCAGTCACATAGTTATCTATGCTCCTGGGGATTCACTCCCTTGCCGCCTTTAAGCAACTTGAATTATTTAGGGTATATTTATCCGAAAAAACGGCGATAGCAGGCCTGCCGTATCCTATACAAATTATAAATACTATCTCAGGATGCGGGCGAGAGGATTACGCTGTAGCACAACATGTTCCAGAGATTTCTTAAGCGGCAAAAGGATGCTCCATGTACATGTTTTGCCGCTTAGGTTACATTGTTCACACTTTTTTCCGGCGTAGCCCAAAACGCGCTGTCGTCAAGTCGTTGCGGGCATGGCCTTCATTATCCGATCTGGAGTCAAAATGTCCTCACGTAAAGAGCTTGCCAACGCTATTCGTGCGCTGAGCATGGACGCAGTACAGAAAGCCAAATCCGGTCACCCGGGTGCCCCGATGGGTATGGCTGACATTGCTGAAGTCCTGTGGCGTGATTTCCTGAACCATAACCCGCAGAACCCATTATGGGCTGACCGCGACCGCTTCGTGCTGTCCAACGGTCACGGCTCTATGCTGATCTATAGCCTGCTGCACCTCACCGGTTATGATCTGCCGATTGAAGAGCTGAAAAACTTCCGCCAACTGCACTCTAAAACTCCGGGTCACCCGGAAGTGGGTTACACCGCGGGTGTTGAAACCACTACCGGTCCGCTGGGTCAGGGTATTGCCAATGCGGTGGGTATGGCGATTGCGGAGAAAACGCTGGCGGCGCAGTTTAACCGTCCGGGCCACGACATTGTTGACCACTTCACTTACGCGTTCATGGGCGACGGCTGCATGATGGAAGGTATCTCCCACGAGGTATGTTCTCTGGCCGGTACCCTGAAACTGGGCAAACTGGTCGCTTTCTACGACGACAACGGTATCTCCATTGACGGCCACGTTGAAGGCTGGTTCACTGACGACACCGCAAAACGCTTCGAAGCTTACGGCTGGCACGTGGTGCGCGGCGTGGACGGTCACGATGCTGACTCGATTAAACGCGCAGTGGAAGAAGCTCGTGCAGTTACCGACAAACCGTCTCTGCTGATGTGCAAAACCATCATCGGTTTTGGTTCGCCGAACAAACAGGGCACCCACGACTCCCACGGCGCGCCGCTGGGCGACGCGGAAATCGCGCTGACCCGCGAAGCTTTGGGCTGGAAACACCCGGCCTTTGAAATCCCGTCTGATATCTATGCTCAATGGGATGCGAAAGAAGCCGGTCAGGCGAAAGAAGCCTCCTGGAACGAGAAGTTCGCCGCCTACGCCAAAGCCTTCCCGCAGGAAGCGGCAGAATTCACCCGTCGTATGAAAGGCGATATGCCGTCTGACTTCGATGCGAAAGCGAATGAGTTCATCGCTAAGCTGCAGGCGAATCCGGCGAAAATCGCCAGCCGTAAAGCATCCCAGAATGCGATCGAAGCTTTCGGTCCGTTGCTGCCTGAATTCCTCGGTGGCTCTGCTGACCTGGCACCAAGTAACCTGACTATCTGGTCCGGTTCTAAAGCCATCAACGAAGACACTGCCGGTAACTATATCCACTACGGTGTGCGCGAATTCGGCATGACCGCGATTGCCAACGGTATCTCGCTGCACGGCGGTTTCCTGCCGTACACCTCCACCTTCCTGATGTTCGTCGAATACGCCCGTAACGCTGTGCGTATGGCTGCGCTGATGAAAAAACGTCAGGTGATGGTCTATACCCACGACTCCATCGGTCTGGGCGAAGATGGCCCGACTCACCAGCCGGTAGAGCAGGTTGCTTCCCTGCGCGTCACGCCAAACATGTCCACATGGCGTCCGTGTGACCAGGTTGAATCCGCTATCGCGTGGAAATACGGCGTTGAGCGTCAGGACGGTCCGACCGCGCTGATCCTCTCCCGTCAGAACCTGGCGCAGCAGGAGCGTACCGCAGAGCAGCTGGCGAACGTCTCCCGCGGCGGTTACGTGCTGAAAGATTGCGCTGGCCAGCCAGAGCTGATTTTCATCGCCACAGGTTCAGAAGTTGAGCTGGCGGTTGCCGCTTACGAAAAACTGACTGCCGAAGGCGTGAAGGCGCGCGTGGTTTCCATGCCGTCCACTGACGCATTCGACAAGCAGGATGCGGCTTACCGTGAAGCCGTGCTGCCGAAAGCAGTCTCTGCTCGCGTAGCAGTTGAAGCGGGCATCGCTGACTACTGGTTCAAATACGTGGGCCTGAACGGCGCTATCGTCGGCATGACTACCTTCGGCGAATCTGCTCCGGCAGAGCTGCTGTTTGAAGAGTTTGGCTTCACCGTGGATAACGTTGTCGCCAAAGCGAAAGCACTGCTGTAATCATTTTTATGATAATAAACGGGTCGCTCAGGCGGCCCGTTTCTTTTGATTGAGACAGCGCTAGCTTTTTTTGTTAGTTATCATCAAGTCATTAATAGTGATATGCTTCACAAAACATTAATTTAGTGATTTTTCATATTTGCAATTTAAATCACAAATATAGAGTTGATTTTATTTTTTTAATTATCAACTTGTTGTTTTTGTTCATTTCGTAAAAACCCTCAGCCAGTTCGCATCTCTTTTGTCGCTTATTGATTTCACTGTGCCTCCCGAGTATTTTGTTTTTAACGATAAGCTGTACCCTAGAAATAAAATAAAAGGATGACCTATGCGACTGATTGATTATTTCCCAGAAGCATCAATATCGATAAAGGATTCGGCATCAAACTGGCAAGAAGCGGTTGATTTTTCAATGTCAGCTTTATTGTCTAATCATTATGTTAGCCCGCAATATGTTCAGGCAATTAAAGACTCTACGTTAACGAATGGGCCTTATTATATTTTGGCTCCCGAAGTGGCAATGCCTCATGCGCGTCCTGAATACGGTGCGTTAAAAACAGGGATGTCATTAACGCTATTGCGAAATCACGTCAGTTTTGGTGAGGATAATGAACCCATTAAGTTATTAATTGGGTTGTCCGCTGCCGATTCAGATTCGCATATTGGTGCGATTCAGGCATTAAGTGAATTATTGTGTGAAGAGGAAAACCTGGCTGCATTGTTGGCGGCTAAATCTGAGAAACAATTAGCGGATATTATCTCCCGCGCATAATCTATACCCAAAATAATTCGAGTTGCTTGAAGGCGGCAAGGGAGTGAGTCCCCAGGAGCATAGATAACTATGTGACTGAGGTGAACGAGCGTAGCCAACGCGCAAGCAGCTTGAAGTATGACGGGTATACTCCCTCCTTTCAGGATACTAATATGGAAAACAAGTCTGCTCGTGCAAAGGTCCAGGCTTTTGGTGGGTTTTTGACTGCCATGGTCATCCCCAATATCGGTGCATTTATTGCCTGGGGGTTTATTACCGCATTATTTATTCCTACTGGCTGGATGCCCAATGAGCATTTTGCCAAAATTGTCGGTCCGATGATCACCTATTTATTACCGGTAATGATTGGCTCAACCGGCGGTCACCTGGTTGGCGGCAAGCGCGGAGCGGTAATGGGCGGTATTGGTTCCATTGGCGTGATTGTTGGCGCTGATATTCCAATGTTCCTTGGTTCCATGATCATGGGGCCGCTCGGCGGCCTGGTGATTAAACATATTGACCGCCTGCTGGAAAAACGTATTCCTGCCGGTTTCGAAATGGTCATAAATAACTTCTCTCTCGGTATCGCTGGCATGATCTTGTGCCTACTGGGATTTGAAATTATTGGCCCGGCGGTTCTTGTTGCCAACAATTTTGTGAAGGAATGCATTGAAGCACTGGTACATGCGGGATATCTGCCGCTGTTATCGGTTATCAATGAGCCCGCAAAAATCCTCTTTCTGAACAATGCTATCGATCAGGGCGTCTACTATCCGCTGGGTATGCAACAGGCTGCTGAGACCGGAAAATCGATCTTCTTTATGGTGGCCTCTAACCCCGGGCCAGGACTGGGCCTGCTGCTCGGGTTTGCCATCTTTGGTAAAGGCATGAGTAAGAAGTCCGCTCCGGGCGCCATGATTATCCATTTCCTTGGCGGTATCCATGAGCTCTATTTCCCTTATGTGTTGATGAAGCCGCTAACGCTGATTGCCATGATCGGCGGTGGAATGACCGGTACCTGGGTCTTTAATTTATTAGGTGGCGGCCTGGTTGCCGGACCGAGTCCTGGCTCAATCTTCGCCTACCTGGCATTAACACCGAAAGGGTCGTTTATCGCCACCATCGCGGGCGTAACGGCGGGAGCTCTGGTGACCTTTATCATTACTTCTTTTATTCTGAAGATGGATAAAAGCATCGAAGTCGAAAAAGAAGATACATTTAGCGAATCTGCTAAAGCGGTAAAAGCGATGAAACGCGAAGGTTCGTTTTCTTACAAGCAAGTTAAACGCGTCGCTTTCGTTTGCGATGCGGGTATGGGCTCCAGCGCGATGGGCGCAACAACTTTCCGTAAACGTCTGGAAAAAGCGGGGCTGGCTATTACCGTTACCCACTATGCCATCGAAAATGTACCGGATGATGCGGATATTATCGTCACTCACGCCAGCCTGGAAGGCCGTGTTAAACGCGTCAGTGATAAACCTTTAATCCTGATTAAAAACTATATCGGCGATCCGCACCTGGACGAGTTGTTTAAAAACCTCAGCGCCTGATTGCTCATTAATTTACGGAGTTAATATGAAAACCAAAGTTGCCGCTATTTATGGCAAGCAGGATGTCCGTATTCGTGAATTCGAACTTCCGCAAATTACCGATAATGAACTGTTGGTGAGCGTAATCTCCGATAGCGTGTGCTTATCCACCTGGAAGGCCGCCGCTTTAGGTAGCGAACATAAGCGCGTTCCCGATGATTTAGAAAATCATCCGGTTATTACCGGTCATGAATGTGCAGGAATTATTGTAGAAGTAGGTAAAAATCTCACTGGCAAATATAAAAAAGGACAGCGATTTGTTTTGCAACCGGCAATGGGACTACCCAGCGGATATTCAGCAGGTTATAGCTATGAATACTTCGGCGGTAACGCGACCTATATGATTATCCCTGAGGTGGCTATTAATCTGGGATGCGTACTGCCATATCACGGTTCTTATTTTGCCGCCGCGTCGCTGGCTGAACCTATGTGTTGCATTATTGGTGCATATAATGCCAATTTCCATACCACGCCTTATGTCTATGAGCATCGGATGGGAATTAAGCCTGGCGGCAACCTGGCGCTGCTGGCATGTGCCGGGCCGATGGGCATTGGCGCGATAGATTATGCTATCAACGGCAACATTGCTCCAGCGCGGGTGGTGGTGGTTGATATTGATGAAAAGCGCCTGGCGCAGGCGCAAAAGCTGCTGCCGGTCGAACTGGCGGCCAGTAAAGGGATTGAGCTGGTTTATGTCAATACGCGAGATATTGCAGATCCAGTACAGGCGCTACGGGCGCTGACGAATGACGAAGGATTTGACGATGTCTTCGTCTATGCTGCCGTTCCAGCTATCGTGGAAATGGCGGACGATCTGCTGGCAGAGGATGGATGCCTGAACTTCTTTGCCGGTCCTACGGATAAAAACTTTAAAGTCCCGTTTAACTTCTACAACGTGCATTACAACAGTACCCATGTCGTGGGGACCTCCGGTGGTTCAACGGATGACATGCTTGAAGCGATCGCCCTGAGCGCAACTGGACAACTACAGCCTTCATTTATGGTGACGCATATTGGCGGGCTGGATGCGGTGCCGGATACGGTGCTTAATCTGCCCAACATTCCTGGCGGCAAAAAACTGATTTATAACGGCGTGACGATGCCGCTAACGGCGATTACTGATTTTGCTGAGAAAGGTAAAACCGACCCGCTGTTTAAGCAGCTGGCGAAACTGGTAGAAGAGACGCACGGGATCTGGAATGAGCAGGCCGAGAAGTATCTTCTGGCGCACTTTGGCGTTGATATTGGCGAGGTGACGGAATGATGTCACTGGCGTGGCCGCTGCTACGCACTACGGAACAGGCAGCGCTTGCTGTCTGGCCCGAAACGGGGTGCGGGGATAAAAACAAAATTGATGGCCTGGCGGTAAGCGCAATGCGGCAGGCGCTCAATGAGCTTAATTTTCAGGGGCAGATCGTCATCGGAGAGGGGGAAATCGACCATGCTCCCATGTTGTGGATTGGCGAGCAGGTTGGACGCGGCGAGGGGTTGGCTACTGATATTGCCGTCGATCCAATAGAAGGAACCCGAATGGTTGCGATGGGGCAAAGTAATGCGCTGGCGGTCATGGCTTTTGCGCCAGCGGGTTCTCTGCTGCATGCACCTGATATGTATATGAAAAAGATGGTTGTGGGCTGCCGGGCTAAAGGGGCGATTAATCTGCGGCATTCGTTAAGCGAGAACTTATATAGCGTGGCAAAGGCGCTGGACAAGCCGCTGACGGCGTTGCGCATGGTCACGCTGGATAAACCGCGATTACGGCCCGCTATTGATGAGGCGAGAAGCCTTGGGGTGAAAGTTTTTGCCTTGCCGGATGGCGATGTCGCCGCCAGCGTGCAGACCTGCATGGCGGACAATGCGTACGATGTGATGTTCACCATTGGCGGCGCGCCGGAAGGGGTGATATCTGCATGCGCGGTGACCGCTCTGGGTGGGGATATGCAGGCGGAACTTATCGACTTTTGTGAGGCGAAAGGCGACTCGCCTGAGCACCAGCAGATAGCGCAGGAAGAGCGCAGCCGTTGCGATGAGATGGGCGTGAAGGTCAACCATGTGTACCGGCTTGATGATATTGTGAGCCACCGCGATGTCCTGTTCGCTGCAACCGGCGTCACGGGTGGAGACCTGCTGCGTGGAATTCAACGCAGCGCGGGCGGAATTCGCACACAAACAATCCTAATCAGTGGCATAGACCAAACGTGTAATATAGTAGACTCTCTGCATTCCTGGTGATTTATCGAGAAACGAATGACGACGCTAACAGAAGATGACGTGCTGGAGCAATTGGACGCTCAGCAAGATTTACTCTCCTTTATGGCGACTGCAAATACCCTCTTGTTGCAGGCCATCAAGCGTTTTCTGCCCTCGTTGTTCGTTAATAATGATGAAGAGATCGTGGAATATGCAGTGAAGCCGTTACTCGCACAAAGCGGCCCGCTTGACGATATTGATGTGGCGTTACGACTGATATATGCGCTGGGGAAAATGGACAAATGGCTCTATGCCGATATCACCCACTTTTCGCAGTTTTATCAGTATCTGACTGAGCAATGCGATCTTCCCGGATTTGCGGACGAGTTGACCTGGGATTTTATTTGTAATGTAAATAGCATTACGAATAACACCGCATTATATGGCGCGTTGAAATCAATGAAGTTTGCTGATTTCTCTTCGTGGTCAGAAATTCGCTTCATTAATATGGTGAAAACCGCGCTGGCGTTGGCGATAACGACGATATTAAAGGAATTAACGCCGTGAATATAACGCTGAGTATTAATGGGCTGAATGTTGATGCCCGGTACAGTGATGACGAAATTGAGAATGTCCATAAACCTTTACTGCACCGTTTTACCCAATTACATGCTTTAACGCCGAACTGGCGGACCATTATTTTCCTCAGTGCACCGCCAGGGACAGGGAAATCGACGCTCACGACGTTTTGGGAGTTTTTAGCGCGTCAGGACTCGCATTTGACACCCATCCAGACGCTACCGATGGACGGTTTTCACCGCTATAACACCTGGCTTGAAGAGCATGGGTTACGCGGTTCGAAAGGCGCACCGGAAACGTTCGATGTGACCAAGCTGGCGAAAAATCTTCGCCAGATTCGCGAGGGTGAGGGCGACTGGCCGCAATACGATCGGCAAAAACACGACCCGGTTGAAGCTGCCATTAATGTCAATGCCCCCGTTGTTATCGTTGAGGGCAACTGGCTGCTGCTGGATGATGAGCAGTGGCGCGTACTCGCGGAGTTTTGCGATTTTTCACTGTTTATTAAAGCGCCAGCCAACGCTTTGCGGGCCAGGCTGGTTGGGCGAAAGCTGGCCGGAGGTCTGTCGCAAGCTGAAGCCGAGGCGTTTTACGAGCGTACCGATGGTCCGAACGTTCGCCGTGTGCTCGAAAACAGCCGGGCTGCAAGCCTGACGTTAGAGATGACGGCAGACGGTGCATATAAGATTGCCTGCCCTTGACTCAGGCGAGTGTTGCAAAAAGGGCCGCGATAACGGCCCTGTTTGTATTTATACCCGTCATACTTCAAGTTGCTTATGTGTTGGCTACGCGCGCTCACCCCAGTCACATAGTTATCTATGCTCCTGGGGACTTACGCCCTTGCCGCCTTTAAGCAACTCGAATTATTTTGGGTATAGTCGAGATAATAATAGGGAACAGTGCCGCCAGGAATCATGGTATCCGGCAATTTACCATCCCAACGCACCGCTGTGGTCAGAGCGACAAGACAAGAAGTCTGCACGCATCGTCTTTGCTATTCGTTACTCGTGTTGCAACTATTCCTTTTAAAATGTGACGTAAGTCAGATAAATGGCTTCTTCAACTGGACAGTCATTCCTTTTATTCCTTGTTTCGCTTATTCTAGCTGAAGCGTTTCAGTCGTCTAAATGTTCGACAATTAATCAATCAGTCGCAGTTTGCGACAGGTAAGGTTTCCCTTAGAGCGTAGCTGCATTACTCTGTCAGCCACCTCATTTCATGGACAGCCTTGCAGGAGACCTATGACCATACGCATTGCGATTAATGGCTTCGGTCGCATCGGGCGTAACGTGGTTCGTGCTTTGTATGAATCCGGGCGTCGTGCGGAAATCACCGTGGTGGCAATCAATGAACTGGCGGATGCTGCTGGCATCGCTCATTTGTTGAAATATGACACCAGCCATGGGCGCTTTGCCTGGGATGTACGCCAGGAGAGAGAGCAGCTGTTTGTCGGCGATGATGCTATTCGCCTGCTGCATGAATCTTCCCTTGAGCTGTTGCCCTGGCGTGAGCTGGCGGTGGATGTGGTGCTTGATTGTACGGGCGTTTACGGCAGCCGTGAACATGGCGAAGCCCATCTTCAGGCTGGCGCGAAGAAAGTGCTCTTTTCACATCCTGGCGGCAACGATCTCGACGCGACGGTTGTTTTTGGCGTCAATCATGATGAATTGCGAGCCGAGCACCGTATCGTCTCCAACGCCTCCTGCACGACCAACTGCATTATTCCGGTCATTAAACTGTTAGATGATGCCTACGGCATAGAGTCAGGAACGGTAACGACGATCCACTCATCAATGAACGATCAGCAGGTCATTGATTCCTGGCATCCGGATTTGCGTCGTACTCGAGCAGCCAGTCAGTCGATTATCCCGGTTGATACTAAGCTTGCTGCGGGGATTACGCGTTTTTTCCCTCAGTTTAACGATCGTTTCGAAGCGATTGCGGTGCGTGTGCCGACCATTAATGTGACGGCTATCGACCTCAGCGTGACGGTGAAGAAACCAGTAAAAGCAAGTGAAGTCAACCAGTTGCTGCAAAAAGCAGCACAGGGTACATTTCATGGTATAGTTGACTATACGGAATTACCGTTAGTCTCGATAGATTTCAACCACGATCCGCATAGCGCCATTGTTGATGGTACGCAAACGCGGGTAAGCGGCGCGCATTTGATCAAAACGCTGGTCTGGTGCGATAACGAATGGGGCTTTGCTAACCGGATGCTCGACACCACGTTAGCGATGGCCGCACAAGGTTTCAGGTAAGGCGCGTAAGCGCTTGCAAAACTTTATCAAGAATCAACGAGAGGATTCACCATGTCTGTAATTAAGATGACCGATCTGGATCTTGCTGGTAAACGCGTTTTTATCCGTGCGGATCTGAACGTACCAGTTAAAGAAGGGAAAGTAACCAGCGATGCGCGTATCCGTGCTTCTCTGCCGACCATCGAACTGGCCCTGAAACAGGGTGCGAAAGTGATGGTAACTTCCCACCTGGGTCGTCCTACCGAAGGCGAGTACAACGAAGAATTCTCTCTGCTGCCGGTTGTTAACTACCTGAAAGACAAACTGTCTAACCCGGTACGTCTGGTTAAAGATTACCTGGACGGCGTTGAAGTGGCCGCTGGTGAACTGGTTGTTCTGGAAAACGTTCGCTTCAACAAAGGCGAAAAGAAAGACGACGAAGCGCTGTCTAAAAAATACGCTGCGCTGTGTGACGTATTCGTAATGGATGCATTCGGTACTGCTCACCGTGCACAGGCTTCTACCCACGGCATCGGTAAATTTGCTGACGTGGCTTGCGCAGGTCCGCTGCTGGCTGAAGAGCTGGATGCATTGGGCAAAGCGCTGAAAGAACCAGCTCGCCCGATGGTCGCTATCGTTGGTGGTTCTAAAGTTTCCACTAAACTGACCGTTCTGGATTCCCTGTCAAAAATCGCTGACCAGTTGATCGTGGGTGGCGGTATCGCCAATACCTTCGTTGCCGCTCAAGGCCACAATGTCGGTAAATCCCTGTACGAAGCAGACCTGGTTGACGAAGCTAAGCGCCTGCTGACAACCTGCGACATCCCGGTCCCGACTGATGTGCGCGTGGCAACCGAGTTCTCAGAAACCGCAGCCGCAACCCTGAAATCTGTTAACGACATCAAAGATGACGAACAGATTCTGGACCTGGGCGACGCTTCTGCACAGCAGCTGGCTGAAATCCTGAAAAATGCCAAAACTATTCTGTGGAATGGTCCGGTTGGCGTGTTTGAATTCCCGAACTTCCGCAAAGGTACTGAAATCGTTGCGAACGCTATCGCTGATAGCGAAGCCTTCTCCATCGCAGGCGGCGGCGATACCCTGGCAGCAATCGACCTGTTTGGCATTGCTGACAAAATCTCCTACATCTCCACTGGTGGCGGCGCATTCCTCGAATTCGTGGAAGGCAAAGTCCTGCCAGCAGTAGCTATGCTCGAAGAGCGCGCTAAGAAGTAATTCAGTTCAGGCGGGGTGACCCGCCTGTTTTTCAGCGCGCTTAAACGCTCGCGAACCTTCTTCAACGGTCGAAGATACAGATACAGGACTACGTAACATGTCTAAAATTTTTGATTTCGTAAAACCGGGCGTCATCACTGGCGACGACGTTCAGAAAGTGTTCCAGGTAGCTAAAGAAAACAACTTTGCTCTGCCAGCAGTAAACTGCGTGGGTACTGATTCCATCAACGCCGTTCTGGAAGCTGCTGCAAAAGTTCGTTCTCCGGTTATCGTTCAGTTCTCTAACGGCGGCGCAGCGTTCATCGCGGGCAAAGGCGTGAAAACTGACGTTCCTCAGGGCGCAGCAATCCTGGGTGCTATCTCTGGTGCGCATCACGTACATCAGATGGCAGAGCACTACGGTGTTCCAGTTATCCTGCACACTGACCACTGTGCTAAGAAACTGCTGCCGTGGATCGACGGTCTGCTGGACGCGGGTGAAAAACACTTCGCAGCTACAGGCAAACCGCTGTTCTCTTCTCACATGATTGACCTGTCTGAAGAAACTCTGCACGAAAACATTGAGATCTGTTCTAAATACCTGGCTCGTATGGCCAAAATGGACATGACTCTGGAAATCGAACTGGGTTGCACCGGTGGCGAAGAAGATGGTGTGGATAACAGCCACATGGACGCTTCTGCACTGTACACCCAGCCGGAAGACGTTGATTACGCTTACACCGAGCTGAGCAAAATCAGCCCGCGTTTCACCATCGCGGCTTCCTTCGGTAACGTACACGGCGTTTATAAGCCGGGTAACGTGGTACTGACCCCGACTATCCTGCGCGATTCTCAGGACTATGTTTCTAAGAAACACAACCTGCCGCACAACAGCCTGAACTTCGTCTTCCACGGCGGTTCCGGTTCTTCTGCTCAGGAAATCAAAGACTCCGTAAGCTACGGCGTAGTGAAAATGAACATCGATACCGACACCCAATGGGCGACCTGGGAAGGTATTCTGGGCTACTACAAAACGAACGAAGCTTACCTGCAGGGCCAGCTGGGTAACCCGAAAGGCGAAGACCAGCCGAACAAAAAATACTACGATCCGCGCGCATGGCTGCGTGCTGCTCAGGTGACCATGGTGGCACGTCTGGAGCAGGCATTTAAAGAACTGAACGCGATCGACGTTCTGTAAGAAAACGCTGTTTCTTACTCTGAAGCCCGCAGAAATGCGGGCTTTTTTATTATCTGAACGACATGAAATGTTGCTAAATAAATGTGATCAGTTTGGCAAAACGTACACTTTTTGTTTACCCTTAACCTACCTGTTATTTCAGGTTTGGTTTTTTATTTCCCGTCCGGGTATCCATAAGGAATGTTAAATGGAAGATTTGAACGTTGTCGATAGCATAAATAACGCCAGTTCGTGGCTGGTGCGCAATCAGGAATTACTGCTGAGCTATGCCGTCAACATCGTAGCGGCTATCGCGATTATTATTGTTGGTATGATCGTGGCGCGGATTGTGTCCAATACGGTGAATCGCCTGATGCGGGCGCGACATAT
Organism: Klebsiella sp. RHBSTW-00484; assembly: GCF_013705725.1. NCBI lineage: Bacteria > Pseudomonadati > Pseudomonadota > Gammaproteobacteria > Enterobacterales > Enterobacteriaceae > Klebsiella > Klebsiella sp. RHBSTW-00484. Next base: position 1,009,101 of record NZ_CP055481.1, read on the forward strand.
TGACGCCACTGTTGCCGATTTTCTTTCTGCGCTGGTTCGTTACGCCGTTATTGCTTTTACGCTGATAGCCGCTCTGGGCCGCGTGGGCGTACAGACCGCTTCGGTTATCGCTGTACTCGGCGCCGCGGGCTTAGCCGTCGGCCTGGCGCTACAGGGCTCGCTGTCTAACCTTGCCGCTGGCGTCCTGCTGGTCGTCTTCCGTCCGTTCCGCGCGGGTGAATACGTTGACCTTGGCGGCATAGCGGGCACTGTGCTGAACGTGCAGATTTTCTCCACAACCCTGCGCAGCGCGGATGGCAAGATAGTGGTAGTTCCGAACGGTAAAATTATTGCCGGGAACATCATCAACTTTTCCCGCGAGCCGGTTCGTCGCAATGAGTTTGTGATTGGCGTAGCTTACGATGCTGATATTGATAAGGTGAAGCAACTGATTACGGCTATCATTGAATCAGATGAGCGTATCCTTAAAGATCGTGAAATGACCGTGCGCCTGAATGAACTGGGTGCCTCATCGGTAAACTATGTGATTCGTGTATGGAGTAAAAGCAGCGATCTGCAAAACGTGTATTGGGATGTTCTGGAGCGTATTAAGCGTGACTTCGACGCTAACGATATCAGCTTCCCGTATCCGCAGATGGACGTGAATTTTAAGCGAGTGCCAGAGCGCGACGTAGAATAAAACGGTTAAGGCCAGCAGATGCTGTAATGCCGATCAGTTAAGGATCGGTTGACCGATCCAGTGGCTGTGTAAGAATCCGGAAATGCTCACCCGTTTCCGGATTTTTTTATGCACATTGGACAGGCTCTTGATCTGGTATCCCGTTACGATCCCCTGCGTAACCCTCTGACTTCTCTGGGCGACTATCTGGACCCGGAACTTATTTCCCGCTGTCTTGAGGGATCCGGCACCGTCACCCTGCGCAAGCGCCGCCTGCCGCTGGAAATGATGGTCTGGTGCATTGTCGGCATGGCACTCGAACGTAAAGAACCCCTCCATCAGATCGTCAATCGTCTGGACACCATGCTGCCGGGCTGCCGTCCCTTCGTGGCGCCCAGCGCCGCTCCCCAGGCACGACAGCGTCTGGGAAGCGAAGCCGTCCGCCGCGTGTTCACGCAAACAGCGCAGCGCTGGCATAACGCCACGCCGCACCCGAACTGGTGCGGCCTGACCCTGCTGGCTATCGATGGTGTGTTCTAGCGTACACCGGACACACCAGAGAACGATGCCGCCTTCCCCCGCCAGACGCATGGCGGAAACCCGGCACTCTGCCCGCAGGTCAAAATGGTCTGCCAGATGGAGCTGACCAGCCATCTGCTGACGGCAGCGGCCTTCGGCACGATGAAAAACAGTGAAAATGAGCTTGCCGGGGAACTTATAGAACAAACCGGCGATAACACCCTGACGTTAATGGATAAAGGATATTACTCACTGGGGCTGTTAAACGCCTGGAGCCAGGCGGGAGAGCACCGGCACTGGATGATCCCCCTCAGAAAGGGAGCGCAGTACGAAGAGGTCAGAAAACTGGGCAAAGGCGATCATCTGGTCACGCTGAAAACCAGCCCACAGGCACGAAAAAAGTGGCCGGGTCTGGGAAATGAGATGACAGCCCGCCTGCTGACCGTGACGCGCAAAGGAAAGGTCTGTCATCTGCTGACGTCAATGACGGATGCCATGCGTTACCCGGGGGGAGAAATGGCAGACCTGTACAGCCATCGATGGGAGATCGAACTGGGATACAGGGAGATAAAACAGACGATGCAACTGAGCAGGCTGACGCTGAGAAGTAAAAAGCCGGAGCTGGTGGAGCAGGAACTGTGGGGCGTCTTGCTGGCTTATAATCTGGTGAGATATCAGATAATTAAGATGGCGGGACATCTGAAAGGATACAGGCCGAATCAGCTGAGCTTCTCAGAATCATGTGGAATGGTAATGAGAATGCTGATGACTCTGCAGGGCGCTTCACCGGGGCGAATCCCGGAGCTGATGCGTGATCTTGAAAGTATGGGGCAACTGGTAAAATTACCGACAAGAAGGAAAAGGGCCTTCCCGAGAGTGGTAAAGGAAAGGCCCTGGAGATACCCTTCAGCCCCGAAAAAGGGCCAGTCAGTGTCTTAACTGACTGGCATTACAGCAGATGCTGGCCTTTTTCATGTCAGTGAAAATCTTAGGAACAGAGTGGGCTAAACATATTCAGGGTGGCAGGTGAGGGATTCTGCGGAATAAACCTTGAAGTTCGCTCAATAGTAAAGTTTGTATTTCTAAATCAGCTATCCCCTGCTACCTGTCTTTTCTGAGAGAACATGTTTTAGCCGCTATACCCTAAATAATTTGAGTTACTTACAGGCGGCAAGGGAGGGATAAATTCGTCGGGAACGAATTTGACCAGCCGAAGGTGAGAGGCAGGAATCTCTCATTAGTCCCCAGAAGATAGATAATTATATGACTGGGGTGAGCGACAAATCTGCCGGGAGCAGATTTGAACGCCGTGTAACGACGGCCCGTCAAGGCGAGGCCCGAGGGGCCGAGTCATCCGTAGCCAACACATAAGCAACTTGAAGTATGACGGGTATATAATTATATATATGTGATATGGTGCCTTTGGCTTGTTCGTATACTGTTTAAATAATACGTTTTACGTGTTTTTTCTTTCTTGCTAATTATTTGTGTGAATATTTTAAGGAGATTTAATTATCCACTTCTGAATATTTTGTCTGTAATCACATTTCCATCTTTCTGTTATTCCGTCTGCATTGTTTTTGTATAAAAAGCCAGGGCATAGTCTCAGTAACACCATTCTGTTAATGCTGAGAGAAATTATTATGCCCTTTGTTAAAGTTGAAGTGACTCCGGAAGAGAGTAGAGCCCTGCTGTTACAGGATGAAGAACTGCAAAGGGTTTATGAGGAAGTCGGAGGGGGAAGGATTACAACTGCCGCCAGGCAACCTCCCGATTGCTGGTACGTTAATGAAGAAGAGGATGCCAGCATTTGCTTGCTGGGTCTGGGCACAGGCCCGTGGTGTGATCCAAGGCACCTGTATATTTTAAGAATAAATAAAAACTATATCGTTTTTCAGTTGGTTGGTTTTACCACTGTAAGGTTTCTTCATAATAGTTCTTTGCTGGATAATGATCTTTACCGGGTGAAATATCTTATTTTGGCAGGACTGAATTCTGTCGGTTACTGGGGGTTGGGTATTACCGATACTGTTGATCTCGTGCTCGATCCCGTTTTTGAGTTTGTTCAGGAACAGAGGTCTTAATATGGCGTACACCTATTCTGAAGCGCTTGAACAACTGGATATATTGCTACGTGATGGCAATGTAACCGTCGCTAAGCTTGAAAAACTGATTGCAGACACGTCAGCAAAGGTACCGCAGGCGGTGCCAGACAGTATATATCTGCTTTACAGTGGAGATACTGAAGATGTTAAAGGGGTTGAGACTGCCACCAATATAAGTAATAAAAAAAGAATGCTCTGGTAATCGCTGATACTCCTGTGGGCATGCTTCTTAATAATAAAGATTTTGAGTTTTCGTACTTTATAGCCCGGCGGGATGAATACAGAGAAAATATTCCAAGTTTTAAGGATTTATCCCTGGAAGCACAGGGATAGATTGTCAAACAAGATTACCAATTAGCCTTTGATGGAAAAGACGCCTCAGGAAAAAAAGCTTCCAACAACTCCCTCTGGGATCAAGTATCTAAACGCTTCGTCGAAGAAGCCTCCGGTAGTTTCCGCATTCTCGCCACAGATGCCTCAGAATTCAGTATTTTCTATCAAACTGAACTTCCCGCCCTTCTTAAAAATCCGAACGTCTGCCTTTACGGTCAGCCAGAATCAGGAAAATAATAAATAAGGCCATAGCCGGTATGGTATCGATATATCAGCTGTTGGCTGGTCTCTGTCTTACCTGATAGATCAGGTCAAAATTATTATAATGATATATATGTCATGTGATATCTTTGGCTTACCTGCATACTGTTTAAATAATGCAATTTACGTATTTTCTCTCTCCTGATTATTATTTGCGTGAATATTTTAAGGAAATTTAATTATCTCTTTTCTGATATTTTGTTTTTAATCATATTTCCATCTTTGTGTTATTCCGTCTGCATTGTTTTTGTATAAAAAGCCAGGGCATAGTCTCAGCAACACCATTCTGTTAATGCTGAGAGGAAATTATTATGCTATTTGTTAAAGTTGAAGTGACACCGGAAGAGAGTAGAGCCCTGCTGCTACAGGATGAAGAACTGCAAAGGGTTTATCAGGAGGCCGGAGGGGGAAGGATTACCACCGCCGACTGGAAACCTCCTCGTAGCTGGTATGTTAATGAAGAAGAGGATGCCAGCATTTGCTTACTTTGTCGGGGCACAGGCCCGTGGTGTGATCCAAGGCACCTGTATATTTTAAGAATAAATAAAAACTATATCGTTTTTCAGTTGGTTGGTTTTACCACTGTAAGGTTTATTCATAACAGTTCTTTGCTGGATAATGATCTTTACCGGGTGAAATATCTTATTTTGGCAGGACTGAATTCTGTCGGTTACTGGGGGTTGGGTATTACCGATACTGTTGATCTCGTGCTCGATCCCGTTTTTGAGTTTGCTCAGGAACTGAGGTCTTAATATGGCGTACACCTATTCTGAAGCGCTTGAACAACTGAATATATTACTACGAGATGGCAATGTTACCGTCGCTAAGCTTGAAAAACTGGTTGCAGACACGTCAGCAAAGGTACCGCAGGCGGGGCCGGACAGTATATATCTCCTTTATAGCGGAGAGACTCAAGGTGTTCGTTCAGTTGACACAGCTACTGATGTCAGCAATAAAAAAAGAGGTGATGCTTCCAATTAGTAGAACATGTGTTTTTCAATAAACGTCCCGATGACTTTTTCGTGGATCTCTACTGAACGCGAGAAGCAGATTGTTTTACGAGCCAAGCGCTTAATGCGGGTGCGCAGCGTCAGGTTATTGCGCTCAATCCGTTGGGTGAATATTTTTCCGGTCAGATGCTTATCCTTCGGCACCTCCCGGCCATAGCTGCCCCAGTCGTCGCTGGTGATCATGCCGATGTTGAATGGCGTAAGCAGTGTCAGTAGTTCCCGGCAGGTTTCATCGGTACGGGGACCAAAAGTGTAGGCCAGTACACCCCCTGTTTTGGTGTTATACGCGTACCAGAGCCAGTGTTGCCGGGCTTTACTGCCAACGAAACTCCATTGCTCATCAAGTTCGCAGATAAGCGCCACATCAGCATGAGCAACGGGCGAAGACGTTATTCGCTTTGGCGTGAGTTTTTTAAAGTCCGGATGACGGTGTTAATGCCAATTTTCAGTGTTCTGGCGGTATCGCGAACCCCGGCGCCATTGAAGGCCATTTCAGTGATCAGCTCTTTAATGCCCGGCTTACGGGCCTCATAAGTGTAAGTGAGCTGAAAAACGCGGTGGCAGTCACGGCAGCGAAATCTGTCATGGCCTTTAGGGTTCTGACCATGGCGGTAGACCTGTGCAGACTGACAACGAGGACAATGAATGTTAACGCTGGCCATGAAAGAACCTCAAAAGCCCGCATTATACATCAGATTCAACTAATTAGAGGCATCACCAAAAAAGAAATGTTCTGGTAATTGATGACAGTCCTGTTGGTTTGCTTCTGAGAGATAAAAGATTTGAATACGCATACTTTATATCCCGACGGGATGAATACAGAGCGACCATTCCCGGTTTTAAGGATTTATCTCTGGAAGAACAAGGAGACATTGTATCCAGAGATCACCAATTAGCCATAAGCGGAAAAGATACCTCAGGAAAAAGAATCACCAGCGATTCCCTCTGGGACCAGGCCTCTAAACGCTTTGTCGAAGAAGCCTCCGGTAGTTTCCGTATTCTCGCCACAGATGCTCTAGGATTTAGTCTTTTCTGTCAAACTGAACTCCCGCCCTTCTTAAAAATAAAAACATCTGCCTTTACGGTCAGCCAGATTTAGGGAAAGAATAAATAAGGCCATAACCTGCATGGTATTGATATATCAGTTATCGGCTGGCATCTGTCTTACCTGATAGAACAGGTCATAATTATTATATTAATATATATATATCATTTGATGCCATTGACCTGTCTGTATACTGTTTAAATAATGCGTTTTACGTATTTTTCCCTTCTTGCTTATTATTTGCGTGAATATTTTAAGGGAATTTAATTATCCACTTATGAATATTTTGTCTGTAATCAAATTCCCATCTTTCTGTTATTCCGTCTGCATTGTTTTTGTATAAAAAGCCAGGGCATAGTCTCAGTAACACCATTCTGTTAATGCTGAGAGGAATTATTATGCCCTTTGTTAAAGTTGAAGTGACACCGGAAGAGAGTAGAGCCCTGCTGTTACGGGATGAAGAACTGAGTCGGGTTTACCAGGCTACGGGGGGGGGGGACGGATTACGGGGGCTGCCTGGGAGTTCCCCGATTTCTGGTACGTTAATGAAGAAGAAGATGCCAGCTTTTGCCTGCTGTGTATGGGAGACAATCCGATATCTGATCCAAGACACCTGTATATATTAAGAATAAATAAAGACTATATTATTTTCCAGCTGGCTAATGGTAAAAAAACGGTAAGGTTTATTCACCGCAGCTCTCTGCTGGATAATGATCTTTACCGGGTGAAATATTTAATTTTAGCAGGACTGGATGCTGCTGGTTACTGGGGGAATGGTGTAGCTGATGTTGTAGTGGATGCTGTGTTAGACCCGGCTTTTGAGTTTGCTCAGGAGATATGGTCTTAATATGGTTTATACCTGTTTTGAAGCAGTTGAACCGTTGAAAAATGATTGCCGATACGCACTACTAAAAAACCGGCTATCACCTTCACGGACAGCCATTCAGAACAATAATAAATAAGGCCATAGGACGTGTGGAATTGAGATGCCCGCTGTTCTCTGGTATCTGTCTTACCTGATAGTACAGGTTATGGCTATTATAATAATATATATATCATATGATGTCTTTCCCTTGCCTGTATACTGTGTAAATAATGCATTTTACGTATTTCTTCTTTCTTTGTTATTATCTGTGTGAATTTTTTAAGGAAATTTAATTATCCACTTCTGAATATTTTGTCTGTAATCAAATTTCCATCTTTCTGTTATTCTGTCTGCATTGTTTTTGTATAAAAAACCAGGGCATAGTCTCAGCAATATCATTCTGTTAATGCTGAGAGGAATTATTATGCCCTTTGTTAAAGTTGAAGTGACGCCGGAAGAAAGCGAAGCCCTGCTGTTACGGGATGAAGAACTGAACCGGGTTTACCAAGAGACTGGGGGAGGACATGTTACAACTGCTGATGTGGCACTACCTCGTTACTGGTTCATTAATGAGGACGAGGATGCCAGTTTTTGCTTGCTGTGTTTGGGATCAACACCTGGATATAATCCAAGAAAGCTGTATATTTTACGGGTCAAAAAAAATTATATAATTTTGGGGCTATATAGATTTAGGAATATACAATTCCTACATGACAGTCCGCTGCTGAATAATGAAATCTACAAGATAAAATATTTAATTACTGCAGCGCTCAGTGTTGCTGGCCAATGGGGAGATGGCGACACTGATGGTGTAAATGGTGTACCAGATCCAATTTTTGAATTCGCACCAGGTATGAGGTCTTAGTATGGCTTATACCTATGATGAGGCACTTAATGAGTGGAAAAAATGTAAGACTTTAGCTGATTTCGAAAATCTGATTGCTAATACATCAGTACAAATTGCCGGAGCCAATGCCAATAGTCGTTATTTACTTTATAGTGGTAAACTTGATGATAAATACCTTAGCGATATATCTAAAAATATAGCTAACAAAAATGACATATTTAGAATACAAGATACTGCTGTCGGTAAGCTTCTTAGTAATTTAGATTTTCAAAAAGCATACTTCTATGCTCGTTGGGATGAATACGATGCAACCATCACGGGCTTTGCGGATTTATCGATAGAACAAAAAGGAGAAATTTTAAAGAGAGACCATAACTTAGCTTGGGGGGGGACCGAGGGGTCTGTCGGTTCTGCCAAGAGAACCACCAACAACTCCCTCTGGGACCAGGCCTCTAAACGCTTCGTCGAAGAAGCCTCCGGTAGTTTCCGCATTCTCGCCACAGATGCTTCAAAATTTAGTCTTTTCTATCAAACTGAACTCCCCGCCCTTTTTAAAAACCTGAACGTCTGCCTTTACGAACAGCCAGAGCCAGGAAAATAATAGATAAGGCCATAGCCGGTATGGTATCGATATATCAGCTGTCTGCTGGTTTCTGTCTTACCTGATAGATCAGGTCAGGATTATTATAATGATATATATATCATATGATACCTCTGGCTTACCTGTATACTGTTTAAATAATGCAATTTACGTATTTTCTCTCTCCCGGTTATTAGTTGTGTGAATATTTTAAGGAGATTTAATTATCTCTTTTCTGATATTTTGTTTTTAATCATATTTCCATCTTTGTGTTATTCCGTCTGCATTGTTTTTGTATAAAAAGCCAAGGCATAGTCTCAGCAACACCATTCTGTTAATGCTGAGAGGAATTATTATGCCATTTGTTAAAGTTGAAGTGACACCGGAAGAGAGTTACGCCCTGCTGCTACAGGATGAAGAGCTGAACCGGGTTTACCAGGCTACGGGGGGGGGGCGGATTACAGGTGCCTGCGGACATCCCCCCCTTTACTGGTATATTAATGAGGAAGAGGATGCCAGTTTTTGCCTGCTGCGTCTGGGCGGCAGTCCAGTTTATGATCCAAGACACTTGTATATATTAAGAATTGGTAAAAATTATATTGTTTTTCAGTTGATTGATCGTAAGACTGTAAGGTTTATTCATGACAGCCCCTTACTGGATAATGAAACTTACCGGGTGAAATATTTAATTTTAGCAGGGCTAGAGTGTACTGGTTACTGGGGGTTGGGTATTACCGATATTTTCGCTGATGCTGTGTTTGATCCTGCTTTTGAGTTTGCTCAGGAGATAAGGTCTTAATATGGCTTATACCTATTTCGAAGCGGTTGAACAGTTAAAAATATTGCTGCGTGACGGAAAGGAAAGCGTCGCGGCTCTTGAAAAACTGATTGCCGACACGTCAGCCAGGGCCCTACAGGCGGGTCCGGATAGTATATATCTGCTTTACAGTGGAAATACTGATGATATTAAATTATTGAAGACGGCTACCGATATAAGCAATAAAAAAAGAAATGTTCTGGTAATCGCTGATACGCATGTAGGAATGCTTCTTGAGAATGAACTTTTTAAGAGAGTATATTTTTTAGCCCGACGGGATGAATACAGAGCAAATATCCCCGGTTTTAAAGATTTATCCCAGGGTGAACAGTATGATATTTTAAACAGAGATCACGAATTAGCCATAAGCGGAAATGATGCTTCAGGAAAAAGAATCGCCAGCGATTCCATATGGGATCAAGTATCTAAACGCTATGTCGAAGAAGCCTCCGGCAGTTTCCGCATTCTCGCCACAGATGCCTCAGAATTTAGTATTTTCTATCAAACTGAACTCCCCGCTCTTCTTAAAAATCCGAACGTCACCTTTATAGAAGGTATCCCCCGTGAGGCACTGGAAAAAAAGGGTCTTAACGAAGCGTTTGAACATATACAAAATACGGCGCGACTACATATGTTCGGTTCGGATGTCGCCAAAGGTAATATTAACGACTGGCTTGACTATAACACTGAAACTTATGAAACGCCTGACAATATTGATAATCTCAAACGAAACCTGGCGGGAATAAGCGATGAAGAACGGAGCAGCTTTAAAAAGACGGCTGATTTTCTCGCGGAAACAGGGACTAAGCTGGCTAAACATGCGCCTCTGGCGGGTAAACTGCTATTAGGAACATCGCTCGCGATGGCAGCGGCCGAGTCGTCTGCGGCGATGGAGCGTGGCGATAAAGATGAAGCGCTGGCGGTTTGGCTCGAATTTGCCGCGAAAGAGTTTGGCAGCGAAGCCATCGGTATTCTTGCTGGTGTCGCCAGTGGCGCGTTGGCTTCTGCCGCAGGCGCTCCGGCCGCTGTAATTGCTGCGGTTGGTCTGGGTGCGGCTGTTCTGGGTGGGTATATTACCGAAGAGACGGTCGACCAGTACGCTGATTTAATCCGCGACCGGGATGCCAACGGAATCATGGACATTCTGGATCGCATGAAAAATCTGTATTACGGCGTTAATGGGCAGGTTCCCGATCGTCTGCCGCCAGGGTTCACGGCTGAACATCGCTATACGCTGGATACGCGCTCCAGCGCGGCAGCAATGGCGGAGCTGGCAAAAAACAGCCTGGCATACCGTTATGCATTGATTAACCTCAACCCCTTCGTGATTACCGATTTCGACTATCAAGCTTATGCATCCGATCCTGGATATCAGTATGACAGCTATTCACAGCAGTACTGGCAGGATCGGGCGCAAATGGCGTACTGGCGCATTCAGTATCAGCGGCAAGGACTGGATGTCGGTGATGAATTAAATACTTCTGCTGTGAATGGAAACTATGATTTTGTCGATATGAGTACACCGCTCGCCGGCAGTGATTATATGCAGTTAAGTATTGATGGATCAGGTATTTCCGCAAATGACCGGCAAATAATATTCGGCAGTCATAAAGGCGAGAAAATTACCGGTGGAGGAGACAAAGATCGCCTGTATGGCGGCGGCGGAAATGATGTACTGACGGGGGGCGACGGAGAAGACTATATCGAGGGGGGCGAGGGAAATGATGTTTTATTTGGTGGCAGCCGGGAAGATGTTGGAGACGGTGCTGCCGATACCCTCTATGGTGGTGAAGGCTTTAACTCTTTCGTTGTCGATCAACACGATACCATTATTCTCTCAGCAGAAACCGATATAAACGGAGCGGTATTCCTCGCAAATGCAGACGGTGGTCAGGTGGAATTAAAAGAAGCCCGCCATGCAGAAGGCGACCCTGACGGAACCTACAGCGATTATGCCGGAAATAAATATACCTTTGCTGGCGACACCCTGGTTATTAACGGTGGGTTGCGGATCGCTGATTTTAAAAAATGGGCAAGAGCTGAGACCGACTCAGCCGGGAATAAGGTCTGGTCAGCATTAGGTATTACCATCCGGTGTGATGATGAAGAGGAAAATGACGAGGAAGCCTCTTCAGGCACTGGAGAGGGGAAAGACAAAACGCCGGATACCGGAGAGGCGGAAAACATAGATCCGGTGGCGATAGATTTAAATGGTAATGGCGTGGAAACCCTGCCCGGCAGGGGCGTTTATTTTGATTATGGCGGTGACGGCGTCAGGGAACGGAGCGGCTGGGTGGCGGCTAGCGACGGTTTGCTGGCGCGGGATCTGAATGGTGATGGCAAAATCAATAACGGTCGAGAGCTGTTTGGCAACCATACGTTATTGCGGGATGGCAGCAGCGCCAGCAATGGTTTCCAGGCGCTGCAGGAACTGGACGATAATCAGGACGGCGTGCTGGACAGCCGTGACAGGGCCTGGTCGTCGCTGAAAATCTGGCAGGATAAAAACAGCAACGGTCAAACGAATGACGGGGAACTCGTCACACTGGACGAGATCGGGATAGAGGCGATTAACATTCGCTACGCCTCTTCTACCTATAAGGATGCCCAGGGCGAAGAGCACCGGCAGACCAGTACGGTCAGGTGGGCGGACGGCAGGACAACGGACAGTGCGGACGTCTGGTTTAAGACAGATCAATCAGAGCGGGTTCACGTCAATGACGTTCCCCTTACAACCGATGTGATCCAGTTGCCGAACGCCCGAGGGTTTGGCAACGTAGCCGATCTACGTGAAGCAATGGCCCGGGACGATATATTAAAAGCACTGGTCACCGAATACATTGCGGAAACTGACAGTGGCCAAAAAGAAGCGCTGCTGGATCGGCTAATTTACCAATGGGCGGGAGTTCAGGATGTCTCAACAACTCAACTGTATTCCGTTACCGCGCAGCAGGTTGCCTTGCTTGAACAGCTTACCGCGTCCTCATATGAGCACTGGCTTCACGGTTCATATATCGCCTCGGAACCATCAACATTGTTGCTGAAAGAATTTCAGCAGTTCAGAAATTACACCAAAGCGCAGCTACAGGCGCAGACCGTTTTATATGAATACCTGAAAGACGTTGTTTTAACGGGATACAACTCAGGCGTAGCGGGAGTTGTGATTAGCCTGACAGCGGCGGAAGCACTGTTTACCTCACTCTACCAGGCTGGGAAATATAGCCTGCTCACTGAAGTCAGCACCGCGTTAATTAACCTGTCTGTCTATTCCGACTATAACCGGAACAAACTCGCGCAGCTTCGATATGAATTGGTTCAGCGCGAGCCGGAAATGGCCGATTATCTGGCAGACGATAAAACGTTTCAGTATACCGAATCTTCAAATGAGGCTGAGCTTAATCCATCACCGGATAAAGCAGAAAACCAGGACGACTTTTTCACTGGCGGCGATGGCAATGAATCTTTATTCGGCAATACCGAAGCTAATATTCTGAGCGGCGGAAAAGGAAGCGACTATCTGGTTGGCGGGGAGGGGGACGATACCTATCTGTTCAACGCTGGCGATGGTCAGGATGTGATTCACGAATACAGCGGTGATATTGAAGAGAGCTACTTTCTGAATGGCGGGGAAGAAGAAAGCCTCACCAGGGCGACGCTCGCAGGCCAGGATCGACTCCGATTGGGTGTGGGACTGTCGCCTGAGCAGACACTGCTTTGTAGGGACGGGGACGATCTAGTCATAACCTTCCGGGATAGCGATGACCGCGTGACGGTAAAGAATTATTTCAAAGCTGACGAACATAAAGTTGAAACGCTGATGTTTGCCGACGGTACCGTCTGGAACCAGGCCGATGTAGAAACCAAAGTGCTGATGGGGACAGAGGATGATCAAACTCTGGAAGCCTGGCGGGGAGGTAGCGAAATTCATGCCGCTGGTGGGGATGATACGCTTGAAGGCGAGCGGGGAGATGATGTGTTGTTTGGTGATGATGGAGATGACAGGCTGTATGGCGGCGGCGGCAACGATATTCTGTCCGGCGGTGCAGGGAACGACGCACTTTCCGGCGGCTATGGTAATGATACTTATCTGTTCAGTAAAGGTGACGGCAACGACCGTATTTACCGCAGCTATTCTGAGTGGGGAAAGCCAGAGGATCTTAGCCACGACATCCTGCGTTTTGCTGAAGGTATTCTGCCAGAAGAGATAGTGCTGCGACGGGATGGCGGTAACCTGATCGTCGCGCTCCGCGATGGCAGTGACAGCATCCTCGTTGAGGACTACTTTGTTGACCCCCATTCTCTGCTCTCACAGATTATCTTTGCTGACGGTACCGTCTGGGATGCCCCGGAAATCAATGCTGCGACAAGGGTTGTAAAAGATGCCGCGCAAACTCTCTGCGCGACAGCAGACGGCGGTCTTCTTGAGGGGGGAGATAATGATGATTCCCTGAATGGTTCATCCGGTGATGACGAACTCTATGGAAAGCATGGCAATGACTGGCTGAACGGTGGTGCGGGCAACGATATCCTGGCCGGTGGTGAAGGCAGTGATACCTATGTATTCAACGCAGGCGATGGTCAGGATGTTATTGATGATCGAGGCTATGCCGATAAACGTGATAGAAATGTTTTGCGTTTTGGCGAAGGGCTGACGCCGGAAAATACCAGAGTTCAGCGTAGCGGCAGCGATCTCCTCATTACTTTTGAAGGCAGCAATGACAGCATCACAGTCAGAAACTGTTTTGAAACGACGGTATCTTCGCTGGACAGCCTTATTTTTGCCGATGGTTCTTCGTGGGATATTGCCACGATAAAAGCGCAGACGCTGGCCGGGACGGATGACGACGATAATTTGGTCGCTTATCAGGAAGGTAGTGTGATTCATGCTGGCGGTGGAAATGACTGGCTTGAGGGCGCAGAGGGGAACGACAGTCTCTCCGGTGGCGAAGGCGATGATTCGTTGTCAGGTGGGTATGGTAATGACACATTGGCCGGCGGCAAGGGAAACGACTGGCTTGAGGGCGGCGAGGGCAACGACACCTATATATTTAACGCCGGAGACGGGCAGGATGTTATCTGCGAATTGCCCGCGTTCGATGGGGGGAACAATCGACTCTGCTTTGGCAGCGGGTTGCAGGCCGAAGCGGCCACGGTCACTCGCAGCGATGACTCGCTGATTATCGTTTTTCCGGACAGCGGTGACAGTATTACCCTGGATAGATACTTTCTTCAGTACTATCGCCCATATTTTCGAATCATTTTTGCGGATGGCTCTGAATGGGATTATGCCGCCGTTGAGGCATTGACTTTAAAAGGGCGCGACGATGCGCAGACGCTGGAAGCTTTTCAGAACGGCAGTGAAATTCATGCAGCCGGCGGAGATGACACTCTACAAGGGGCTGACGGCAACGATAAGTTATATGGCGATGATGGCGATGATGTCCTGGATGGCGGCTACGGTGACGATCTGCTGGTCGGCGGCGCGGGTAATGATGTTTTGTGTGGTGGAGACGGTAATGACACCTACTTGTTTAACGCGGGAGACGGCCAGGACGAAATCAACGGCGACTGGTATGACGGTGGAGTCGATACGCTGCGTTTTGGCGAAGGACTTTTGGAAAAAGATATAATTACCCGGCGCAACGGCGACCATCTGGTTATCAGCTTCCGCGACAGCAACGACAGCGTGACGATAAATGACTATTTTGGTAAGACCCAGCCGGTAGGGCGTATTGTTTTCGCCGACGGTGCTGTTTGGGACGATACAAACATACATAGCAAGATACTTCGTTATGCAAGATCCGACGAAGCACAATCGCTTTACGCTTATGACGAAGGCAGTGAAATTCACGCGGCGGGCGGTAATGACTCTCTGTACGGCGCCAACGGTAACGATGCGCTGTATGGGGATGATGGCGACGATAAAATATCGGGTGACAATGGAGACGACACATTATACGGCGGGAACGGTAATGATACGCTTTCTGGTGGAACCGGGGATGATTTGCTGGCCGGTGGTGCAGGCGACGATACTCTGAAAGGCGACGAGGGCAGAGATACCCTGTATGGCGATGACGGCAAAGATACGCTGGCTGGCGGCGCTGGAAACGACTGGCTCAGCGGTGGCGCAGGTGATGACCATCTGGATGGCGGGAGTGGCAACGACCAACTGGCGGGAGGCGCAGGTAACGACGTTCTTAAAGGAGGATATGGTAGCGATAGCTATTTGTTCAATACCGGAGACGGCCAGGACACGATTAGCGAAGGCAGCAGCAGCCTCGGCGACAGCGATACCCTACGCTTTGGTGAAGGCATAACGGCGGAAAACGCCATCGTCCAGCGCAGCGGTGATGATTTACTCATCGGCTTGAAAGGTAGTGCGGACAGCGTAAGAGTGGCGAAATATTTCTCTTCGGCGCGGTATCAGGTTGAGCATATTGCCTTTGCTGACGGTACCGACTGGCTGGTCCAGGATATCCTGAACCATACTGAGGATAATATCCCTTTACCCATGCTTCAGCCCGCAACAACTCCGGTTTCGCAGCAGCGGGTACGCGAGCAGATGGCGCTGTTTGTGGCGAATGATGAAGGCGACGATGACTGCGCGTTGAATATGGCGCCATCGCTCAGTACTTCTCGATCATCGGTCAATTCTTTGATGGGTATGTAAAAACCGTTGACCACGTCATTTAGTTAACGCGGAGCTGACCAGCAGGCCGCTCCGCTTTTTTACCTGTATTATTAGCTATTCTTATTGGCAATTAAGATTATAAATTTCCGCTAATGCTCACTGCGCGCTATATTCCCGGCATTGACTCTTTCAGTGGAAATCACTCCCAATGTTATCCTATTACTTTCAGGGCCTTGCCCTGGGAGCGGCAATGATTTTGCCTCTCGGCCCGCAAAATGCGTTTGTGATGAATCAGGGCATTCGCCGCCAGTACCATCTGATGATTGCGCTGCTATGCGCTATCAGCGATTTGCTGCTGATCTGCGCCGGTATATTTGGTGGTAGCGCGCTATTGATGCAGTCTCCGTGGCTGCTGGCGTTGGTAACCTGGGGCGGCGTGGCCTTTTTATTGTGGTACGGTTTCGGCGCGTTAAAAACGGCTTTTAGCAGCAATCTGGAACTGGCCAGTGCGGAAGTCATGAAGCAGGGACGCTGGAAAATCATCGTCACGATGCTGGCGGTGACCTGGCTCAACCCGCACGTTTATCTTGATACTTTCGTGGTGCTCGGCAGCCTGGGCGGACAGTTAGCTATGGAGCCAAAGCGCTGGTTCGCGTTAGGCACCATCAGTGCTTCATTCTTATGGTTTTTTGGTCTGGCTCTGCTGGCTGCCTGGTTGGCCCCGCGTCTGCGCACGGCGAAGGCACAGCGCATTATTAACGTGCTGGTCGGCCTGGTGATGTGGGTGATTGCGCTACAGCTGGCGAAAGACGGCCTGGCGCATGTGCAGATGCTGCTTAACTAAGCCTTGTCCGATGGACTTTCCACGCGTACGCGCTAAGCTTGCAGGCATGCGTCTGTGTATGGACGACCAATGTAAGATGGAGAAACGACAGTGAAGTTAAAAGTCATGGCCCTGGCGGCGGCACTCGGATTTAGCGCAATGGCGGTTCAGGCAAATGAATTGCCGAATGGTCCACATATTGTTACTTCAGGAACCGCCAGCGTTGCTGCGGTTCCTGATATCGCAACCCTGGCGATTGAAGTCAACGTTTCCGCGAAAGACGCGGCATCGGCAAAGAAACAGGCCGATGAGCGCGTGGCTCAGTATCTTTCTTTCCTGGAAAAGAGCGGCATTGGAAAAAAAGATATTAACTCGGCCAACCTGCGCACCCAGCCTGATTATGATTATCAGAATGGCAAAAGCATTCTCAAGGGTTACCGCGCGGTGCGTACCGTTGAGGTCACGCTGCGTCAGTTAGATAAGCTAAACGGCCTGTTGGATGGGGCGTTAAAAGCCGGTCTGAATGAAATTCGCTCCGTGTCGTTGGGCGTTGCGCAGCCGGACTCTTACAAAGACAAAGCGCGTAAAGCGGCGATTGATGATGCTATTCATCAGGCGCAAGAGCTGGCGACAGGCTTCCACGGTAAACTGGGGCCAGTCTATAGCGTGCGTTATCATGTCTCTAACTATCAGCCAAGCCCGATGGTGCGGATGATGAAGGCCGATGCAGCACCGGTTTCTGCCCAGGAAACCTATGAGCAGGCGACGATTCAGTTTGATGACCAGGTTGATGTGGTGTTTGAACTGCAACCGACCCAGCCTACGCCAGCACCCGCTGCGCCAGCGAAACCCGCTGAAGAGCCAAAAGCGGCACAGTAATTCGATTGCCCGGCATTCGTGCCGGGTTTTTTCTGTGACCATCTGTAAAAATGGGAGCACGACAAAAGTCTTTCCCCTGATGAAGTGAGGATATATCCCTGTCCCTTGATGAGGTAAACATGGATATCTTTATTTCGAAAAAAATGCGCAATTTTATTCTGTTGGCGCAGACCAATAACATCGCCAGAGCGGCGGAAAAAATACATATGACCGCTTCCCCCTTTGGCAAAAGCATCGCCGCGCTGGAGGATCAAATTGGCTATACGCTGTTTACCCGCAAAGATAACAGCATCAGCCTGAATAAGGCTGGGCAGGAGCTTTATCAGAAGCTGTTTCCGATTTATCAGCGCTTATCGGCAATTGATAACGAAATCCATCACTCTACGCACCGTTCGCGCAATATTGTCATCGGTATCGACAACACGTATCCCACCATTATTTTTGATCAGCTGATAAGCCTCGGCGATAAATACGATGGCGTCACCGCGCAGGCGGTGGAGTTCAGCGAAAATGGGGTGATTGATAATCTGTTTGACCATCAGCTCGATTTTATTATCTCGCCACAGCACGTTTCCGCTCGCGTTCAGGAGCTAGAAAATCTGACCATCACCGAGCTTGCACCTTTGCGGCTGGGGTTTCTTGTTTCCCGTCGTTACGAAGATAAGCCACCGCAAGAGCTTTTGCGTGAGCTACCCTGGTTGCAAATGCGCTTCCAGAACCGGGCGAATTTTGAGGCGATGCTGGATGCTTATATGCGCCCATGCGGAATTAATCCCACTGTCATCTATCGGCCTTACAGCTTTATGGCCAAGATCAGCGCCGTGGAGCGCGGACAGTTTCTGACGGTGATCCCGCATTTTGCCTGGCGTCTGGTGAACCCGGCGAAGCTGAAGTACTTCGACGCGCCCGGTAGCCCAATGTATATGCAGGAGTATCTCTACTCGCTGAAAAACCATCGCTATACCGCCACGATGCTTCAGCACATTACTGAAGATCGTGACGGCACGGCGAATTAACCGAGCATCGAGCCGTACTCAATTAAGTTACGGTGCAGATCGAACGCGTGGCGGAGGTCGTGATGGATATGCCCGCCGGGCGCATTTTCCAGATAGCGATGCAGGTAGCTCCGATAGAGCGGATGCGCGCAATTTTCGATAATCGTGTACGCCCGCTGTAGCGGCGACAGCCCTCGCAGGTCGGCAATCCCTTGCTCGGTGATGATGACTTTCACGCTGTGTTCGCTGTGATCGACATGGCTGCACATCGGCACTATCGTCGAAATCTTCCCGTCCTTGGCAATTGAGGGGGCCATGAAAATGGAGAGATAGGCGTTGCGCTCGAAATCGCCGCTGCCGCCGATGCCGTTCATCAGATTCACCCCAGCCACGTGGGTGGAGTTGGCGTGACCGTAGATATCAAACTCCAGCCCGACGTTCAGCGCGATTACCCCCAAACGGCGGATGATCTCCGGATTATTGGAGATCTCCTGCGGGCGCAGCACGATGCGGCTGGCGAAGAAATCCATATTGTCGTAAATCTTGTGCAGTGAATCGGCGGAGACCGTCAGGCTGGAGGCGCTGGCCCCGGTGATTTTTCCGCTTTCCAGCAGATGTACCACCGACTCCTGCAAAACCTCTGAATACATCGTAAACGGCGGAATATCCGGGTTTTCGCCAAGCCGCGCCATTACCGCGTTGTTGATATTGCCAACCCCGCTTTGTAGCGGCAGAAACTCAGACGGGATCCGTCCCTGCGCCATCTCATTGAGCAAAAATGTCACTACATTATCGGCGATTTGCTGGCAGAAAGGGTTGCTCTTCTCCAGTGCGTTACCTGCATCGGGCAGCTCGGTCTCCACCACCGCAACAATCTTTTTCGGATCGATCTGTACGTACTGGCTGCCTACGCGATCCATGGTGTGAAAAATAGAGACGCTATTGCGACGCGGCGGCGCGCCGGGGATCACGATATCAGCCAGCTCAGCAACTCGCGGGCTGTGGTAGTGATTAAGCTCAATGATCACTTTTTTCGCCCGCAGCAGCCAGGTTGGCGCATTGCCGATCCCGCTAGAGAGCCAGACTCGTCCATCCGGCGCAATGGCTGAAGCCTCGATCACCGCAACGTCAATATCGCCAAAGAAGCCGTAGTTGACCATCTGCGCCACTTCGCTCAGGTGCAGGTCGACAAATTTCACTCTCCCCTGATTGATTTTTTGCCGCAGACCGGAGGCGGTCTGATACGGTGCGCGCCACGAGACGGCGTCGGCTTCTGATAGGGCATCATCCGCCGCTGCACTAATTGACGCCCCGGTTAGCAAACGAATCTGAAAAGGCTGTTGCATCTGATGCAGTTCGCTGGCGCGGCGGGCAATGGCAGCAGGCAGGGCCTTGGGCGAACCGGCGGGCGTGAACCCGCTGAACGCAACCATCTGGTCATGCTGGATAATCTCCGCCGCTTCATCGGCGCTCATCCGTTTCATTTTGCTCTCCTTAATGGCCGATGAAATTAGGTTTACGTTTTTCCATAAACGCGCTCATGCCTTCCTGATAATCCTCACTGTCGTAAACGGCGCGGCGCATCCCCTGAATACGTTCGAACTCATCGGAATTCATGGTGTGCGCTTCGCCAAGCACGCGCAGCTCTTCCTTTATTACCGTGATGGCCAGCGGCGCTTTTTCCGAGATGTGGTGCGCCATCTGGAGGGTGAAATCCTCCAGCTCTTCAACCTCCACGACGTGGTTGAGAATGCCGACTGCCAGCGCGCGCTGGGCGGTAATCGGCAGGGCGGTGAAAATTAGCTCTTTAACGATATGGAAACCTGCGTCGCGGGTAAGGTTGTGGATGCCGACCAGGTTGTACGGTACGCCGAGGTTGACCGGGGTCATTGAGAAGGTTGAGGTGCTGGCAGAAATAATCAGATCGGAACTCATGATCATCTCAAATGCACCGCCCCAGACGCTGCCTTCAACCATTGAGATCACCGGCTTCGGGTATTTTTGGATCATGCGGGTGATTTGGCGTAGCGGATCGTCATACGAAAGCGGATCGCGCCGCCCGGCGGGCAACTCATGGATATCATGGCCTGCGGAGAATACCTTTGCTCCGCTCGGGGCACGTAAAATAACGCAGCGAATTTCCGGCTTGTTGAGATCGCTTAGCGCCTGCATCAGATCGTCAATAAACACCTTGCTCAGGGCATTGAGCTTGCGGGCGTAGTTGAACTCAATGACCGCAACTTTCTGGATAATTTCAACATTAACATATTGATAAGACATAAATATCCTTGCATTAAAAGTAATGATTCTGGAGAAATTCGCTGATCTGCCGCAGTCCGGTGCGCGGCGAGAGGCTGTTATTTTTGACGGCCTGTAGCGTCTGCTGGAAGTAGTGCTCGAAGTCGGTACGGGCAAAGAGCTGGTGCAGAGCTTCCGTTTCCGTCTGCTTTTGCAGCCACTCCACCGCCTGCTGTTGGCGCAGTTTTTCCAGGCTGCCGCTGGCGGTCAGCGCCGTTCTGAAGTCGAGGATGGCGAGCCAGATTTCTTCGATACCGCGTTTTTCCAGCGCGCTACAGCTCAGAACGTGCGGCTGCCACTCAGCGTATTTGCGGCGCAATATATGTAGCGCGGATTCGTACATATGGCGGGCGATGGCGACGCTGGCGTGGTTATTGCCATCGTCTTTATTAATGACCACCAAATCCGCCATCTCCATAATTCCCTTCTTGATGCCCTGGAGGTCGTCGCCCCCACCGGCGATTTGCAGCGAGATAAAGCAGTCCACCAAGCGGGCGACCTCCGTCTCTGACTGCCCGACGCCGACGGTTTCGACGATCACCACGTCGTAACCCGCCGCTTCGCACAGCAGCATTAATTCACGAGCGCGCTGGCTTGCGCCGCCCAGGTGTCCGCTGGAAGGGACCGGGCGGATAAACGCGCTGTCCGAGCGCGAGAGCTCAACCATCCGGGTTTTATCGCCGAGGATGCTGCCGCCGCTGACCGGACTGCTGGGATCGACTGCAATCACCGCGACCCTTAACCCCTCACGGATTAGCAACATGCCAAAGGTTTCCAGAAAGGTGCTTTTTCCGGCCCCCGGCGTGCCGGTGATGCCCAAGCGCAGCGCGTTACCGGTGAACGGCATAATGGCGTCCAGCAGTTGGGTGCTTAGCGCCTGATGCCGGGAATGCTGGCTTTCTACCAGCGTCATGGCCTGGGCGAGCGTGGCGCGCTCCCCAAGCCGCAGCCGACGGATAGCATCAACAAGAGTGGATTCATTAATCATGATGCTGACTAATCCGGTTCAACACGTCGCGCACGCTCTCCAGCATCGGCGTGCCGGGGCCGTAAATGGCCGCTACGCCATGCTCATGCAGGAAGGCGTAATCCTGCGGCGGGATCACGCCGCCGGCGATGACGCAGATATCATCACGACCCCATTTTTTCAGTGCCGTAATCAGTTCAGGAATCAACGTTTTGTGGCCCGCCGCCAGCGACGACGCGCCAACCACGTGCACGTCGTTTTCCACCGCCAGACGGGCGATCTCATCGGGCGTGGAGAACATCGGGCTGAGATCGACATCGAAGCCGAGATCGGAATAGGCGCTGGCGATCACTTTGGCCCCGCGATCGTGGCCGTCCTGGCCCATCTTGGCGATCAGAATACGCGGACGGCGGCCGTTCTCTGCCAGGAACTGGTCAGTTTGCGCAACAATGGCGTCAAACTCGCCGGCGGATTTATCAGACTGGTGGTAGCTTTGCGCAATGACTCCGGTGACGCACTGGCTGGGCACCAGATAACGGTCAAACGCGGCTTCCAGCGCGTCGGAAATCTCACCGAGCGTGGCGCGAACGCGGGCGGCGTTAACGGCGGCGGCTAGCAGGTTTTCATTATGCTGTGCGGCGTGGGTGAGGGCGCTCAGCGCGGATTTTACTGCCGTATCGTCACGGGTGGCGCGAATACGTTCCAGCGAGGCGATTTGCTCGTTGCGCACCTTAACGTTGTCGATCTCCAGCACCGCCGTTTCGTCCTCTTTCTCCAGCTTGTACTTGTTGACGCCGACGATAACGCGCTTGCCCTGGTCGATCAGCGACTGCTCGCGGGCGGAGGCTTCTTCGATCATCCGCTTCGGCAGGCCCGCTTCGATGGCCTTTGCCATGCCGCCTGCTTCGTCGATCTTTTCGATGATGGCCCGCGCCTGCTTGACGATCTGATCGGTCAGCGACTCCACGTAGTAAGAACCGGCCAGCGGATCGACGGTGCGGCAGATCTCCGACTCCTCCTGAATGATGATCTGCGTATTGCGTGCGATGCGGGCGGAAAAGTCGGTGGGCAAACCGAGCGCCTCGTCGAAGGCGTTGGTGTGCAGCGACTGGGTGCCGCCAAGCGTAGCGCCGAGCGCTTCGATGGTGGTGCGGATCACGTTATTGTACGGATCTTGCTCGGTCAGGCTCCAGCCGGAGGTCTGGCAGTGGGTGCGCAGCGCCAGCGACTTCGGATTGGTCGCGCCAAAACCGCTGACCGCTTCGCTCCACAGATAGCGTGCAGCGCGCAGCATGGCGACGTTCATAAACAGATCCATGCCGATGCCGAAGAAGAACGACAGGCGTGGGGCAAAATCGTCGATTTTCAGCCCGGCGGAGAGCGCGGCCCTGATGTACTCAATCCCATCAGCGAGGGTGAACGCCACCTGCTGCACGCAGTTAGCACCCGCTTCGCCCATGTGATAGCCGCTGATGCTGATGGTGTTAAAGCGCGGCATGTTGTCTGAACACCAGGCGATGATGTCGGCGATAATGCGCATCGATGGCTTCGGCGGGTAAATATAGGTGTTGCGACACAGGTACTCTTTCAGAATATCGTTCTGGATCGTCCCGGTAAGCAGTTCCGGCGCCACGCCCTGCTCCTGCGCCGCCACGATGTAAAACGCCAGCACCGGCAGCACCGCGCCGTTCATGGTCATCGATACGGACATCTTATCCAGCGGGATCTGGTCGAACAGCACCTTCATGTCTTCGACGGTATCGATGGCGACGCCCGCTTTACCAACGTCGCCCGCCACACGCGGGTTATCGGAGTCGTAACCGCGATGGGTGGCGAGATCGAAAGCGACGGAAAGCCCTTTTTGCCCGGCGGCGAGGTTGCGGCGGTAAAAGGCGTTGGACTCTTTGGCGGTGGAGAAACCGGCGTACTGACGGATGGTCCACGGCTGGGCGGTATACATGGTAGCTCGCGGGCCGCGAACGTAAGGTGCCAGGCCGGGAAGCGTGCCAGTGACCTCCAGATTATCGAGGTCGGCTTCGGTATACAGTGGTTTGATGGCAATCCCTTCTGCCGTCTGTTTTACCAAAGACTCAACGGTTTTTTCCCGTCGACTCAGTTCCTTATTGGCGAGTGTCCGCCACTCCTGCAAGTCTGACATTTTGTGCTCCATATTCCACAATTAAAATAAGGTATTGCGAATACGGTGAGCTTTTTAACGATCCTTGTCGCCAGCAAAAAATAGCCATCAATGCGTCGTTTTTTGCCGCATGGAATATTTTATTTTGTGATGTATTTCAAAGACGTGATGTGGAGATGGTGGGTCATGCAGGCCGGATGGATCCGGCCTGCTGGCGAGGCTTAATCTTGTCTTAACACTTTGTGGCCGTAAGCGATCAGCGCATCGGTGACCCGGCGCATCATGCGGCTTTCTGGCGCGAAACGGTGCCAGTAGAGCATCCGGCGCTGGAACAGGCCAGGGGTGAGGTTAATAAGCTCGCCGCTGTTCAGCTCTTTCTCAATCTGCAAGTGCGGGATCATACAGCAGGTTGTCCCCTGACGGGCCAGTTGCACAAAGGCCTCAGAGGAGTTAACGATATGGCAGGGTACGCTACCCGGTGGTAAGTCGAAGTTCTGTTGCAAAAAGGCCTGATGCATATCATCAAGATGATCGAATGCGACTACCGGGGCTTTGAGCAGCGCCGAGCGGGTCACGCCGTTAGGGAAATAGCGTTGTGCAAATTCTTTGGAGGCGACGAACAGGTAGTCCAGAGCCCCGAGCTGATCGACCAGACAGCTTGGCAGCGCCTGCGGCTGGATACTGACTGCACCAACCACTTCGCCACGGCGCAGGCGTTCCTGGGTCCGGGTTTCATCTTCGACCTGCAGGTTCAGACGAATAGGCGAGTCGGAAAGTACGCTGGAAAGCGCGGGCAGCAGCCAGGTCGCCAGGCTGTCGGCGTTGACCGCCAATGACAGCAGCAGCGGCGTAGCACCGGTCTGCTCATCGCCCAGCCACTCTTCTTCCAGCAGCTCAACCTGGCGCAGCAGGGCCAATAGCTTTTGCCCTTGTTCGGTCGGACGCGGCGGGACGGTACGCACCAGCAGCGGCTGCCCAAACATATTTTCCAGCTGTTTGATACGCTGAGAGACGGCGGACTGTGTAATACAAAGCTTCTGCGCGGCGCGCTCAAACCCTCGTTCCCTGATTACCGCGTCCAGCGCTTGTAGTGTTCTGTAGTCCGGTCGTTTCATTGATCTGGCGTACCCCTAGTACTTTTCGTTAACTTGCACTATGACATAAATTTGTTTTTGATGAAGACGAAAAATGATCTACTCAGTTGTGTGATCCCCGTCGCAGGGACAATGGCACCCTTGATGTTCTATAATGCGCCACAGGAATTCACATCTCGGACCATAATCATGACGCAAGATGAACTGAAAAAAGCGGTAGGCTGGGCGGCATTGCAGTATGTACAACCTGGCACCATTGTTGGAGTCGGCACTGGCTCCACGGCGGCGCATTTTATTGATGCGCTGGGCACCATGAAAGGGCAGATTGAAGGCGCGGTTTCCAGCTCTGATGCTTCGACTGAAAAACTGAAAGGCCTCGGCATTCATGTGTTTGATCTCAACGAAGTGGATAGTCTTGGCGTTTACGTTGACGGTGCTGATGAAATCAACGGCCATATGCAGATGATCAAAGGTGGTGGCGCAGCGCTGACGCGTGAGAAGATTATCGCCTCGGTCGCGGATAAGTTTATTTGTATCGCCGATGCGTCTAAACAGGTCGATATTTTGGGCAAATTCCCGCTGCCGGTGGAAGTGATTCCGATGGCGCGTAGCGCAGTCGCGCGTGAACTGGTTAAGCTTGGTGGTCGTCCGGAGTATCGTCAGGGCGTAGTGACCGATAACGGCAACGTGATCCTCGATGTATTTAGCCTGGAGATTCTGGATGCTATCGCGCTGGAAAATGCGATTAACGGCATTCCAGGCGTCGTTACCGTTGGTTTGTTCGCTAATCGTGGCGCTGACGTGGCGTTGATCGGAACCGCCGATGGTGTAAAAACTATCACTAAATAGTCTGATCAGGGGGAGTGAATGGCTCCCTCGTAAATATTTTTTTGTCAGGACGATTTTGGTGACTTCTGTCACATTTATGCGGCGGATGTCATTAACAATCTACCTTTCTTTTACTTTCTGGTGTTTTGTCCTGTCATTTCCCTCTGTGTGATATTTCTTCAGGTCGTCGACGCAAACGTTCATATTGCCGCAATAGTTTTTTTTGATATGTTGCTGAGAAGAACTTTCGTTCCGCACGACATCAGATAAGACAAAAACAGGACGGGGAAATGGCTAAGGTATCACTGGAAAAAGACAAGATTAAATTTCTACTGGTTGAAGGTGTGCATCAAAAAGCGGTGGATAACCTCCGCGCTGCAGGCTACACCAACATCGAATTTCACAAAGGCGCGCTGGACAGCGAAGAGCTGAAAGCGTCGATCCGTGATGCCCATTTCATCGGCCTGCGTTCCCGTACTCACCTGACTGAAGAGATCTTCGCGGCGGCGGAAAAGCTGGTTGCGGTCGGTTGTTTCTGTATCGGTACCAATCAGGTTGATTTGAATGCGGCGGCAAAACGCGGTATTCCGGTGTTTAACGCGCCGTTCTCAAATACCCGCTCTGTTGCTGAACTGGTGATCGGCGAACTGCTACTGATGCTGCGTGGCGTACCGGCGGCAAACGCCAAAGCGCACCGCGGTGTCTGGAACAAATTGGCTGTCGGCAGCTTTGAAGCGCGCGGCAAAAAACTGGGTATTATCGGCTATGGCCATATCGGTACCCAGTTGGGTATTCTGGCAGAATCGCTGGGAATGCACGTTTATTTCTATGATATTGAAAGCAAACTGCCATTAGGTAATGCCACTCAGGTTCAGCATCTCTCTGATCTGTTGAATATGAGCGATGTGGTGAGCCTGCACGTGCCGGAAAACGCCTCCACCAAGAACATGATTGGCGCAGAAGAACTGGCGCTGATGAAACCGGGCGCGCTGCTGATTAACGCCTCTCGCGGTACCGTGGTGGATATCCCGGCGCTGTGCGATGTGCTGGCAAGCAACCACCTGGCAGGCGCAGCGATTGACGTATTCCCGACTGAACCGGCGACCAACACCGATCCATTCAACTCTCCGCTGTGTGAGTTCGACAACGTGATCCTGACTCCGCATATTGGCGGATCAACCCAGGAAGCGCAGGAAAATATCGGTCTGGAAGTAGCTGGCAAGCTGGCGAAGTACTCCGATAACGGTTCAACGCTTTCTGCGGTTAACTTCCCGGAAGTGTCGCTGCCGCTGCACGGCGGTCGCCGTCTGCTGCACATCCATGAAAACCGTCCGGGCGTACTGACTGCTCTCAACCAGATTTTTGCCGCCCAGAGCATTAACATTGCGGCCCAGTATCTGCAAACCACCCCGCAGATGGGCTATGTGGTTATTGATATCGAAGCGGAAGAAGATGTCGCGCAGCAGGCGCTGCAGGCAATGAAAGCGATTCCAGGTACTATTCGCGCACGTTTGTTGTTCTAATCATTTTTTGCCTGTGGGCAGGTTGTTGACCTGCCCTTTTTCTTTTCCGAACCCCCATTTCTGAAATTTCCCGCGCTCATACAAACTCTTTGCGAGGCTTGCCGCAAACGGCGATTAAAGCCGATAGATGTCGTTGTGCCTGAAAGAAAGGGAATTACGATAAGGGCGCAGCATGAGGCTGATACGGGAAAGCCCCTGGCGAAGCTGGGGCTCAATACCCTAAATAATTCAAGTTTCAAGAAGGCGGCAAGTGAGGGAGTCCCCAGGAGCTTACATGAGTAAGTGACTGGGGTGAGCGAGTGAAGCCAACGCACATGCAACTTGAAGTATGACGGGTATAAGAGGAAAGGGACGATGATGAGACTACTCATCATGTTGCTTATCCTGTTAATCATCGCCTGGCCAGCATATTAACAGAGAGGAAGCAGGAGGGAGGTTCGCCTCCCTCACCCTTTACCCGAGAATTTAGGTTAAAAAAAAAGCAATGTCAATGGGGCCGACGCTCTACCAGAGCCAGGTTTTTGCTGGCGTAACCACTGCGGGCAGCGGGATATCCCACTGCTCCGTTGGCAGCGTTTCGACCTGCTGGCAGTCGTGGGCGTAGCCGACCGGCTGTAGATGATACTGCCGCCAGTTTTGCAGCGTCCGGTCATAAAATCCGCCGCCCATTCCCAGGCGCTGCCCAACGGCATCAAACGCCACCAGCGGCGTAATCAGAACATCCAGTTGGCTAAGGGGAAGGACATCGCGCACGTCAAGCTTTGGCTCGCGGATTTTCAAACGATTCACTACCAGGCAGCTGCTCGGATGGTAGTGCAGAAACAGAAGATTACCCGGGCTGAAAGGGTGGAGCACCGGAAGATAAACCTGTTTACCCGCCCGCCACAGTTGCTCAATCAGCGGCTGCGTATCCAGTTCCCCATCAAACGAGAGAAACACTGCAACGGTATGCGCCAGTAAAACCGGTGGATAGGCCATCATTCGGTCAGCGGCCTGAAGGGCAAACTGCGTTTGCTGCTCTGACGTTAATGCGCGTCGACGCAGGCGAGTCTGCTGGCGAATTTGTTGTCGGCTAAGTGGGATATCCGGAATTTGAGTCATACCTGGCTGCCTGAAAAGCGTTACGAGAGCAAAGGAGACGAACGAAGCAAGTGTAATACACCAAGAGGCAAGAGCCGAAAATGAAAACAGGGGGATGGAACGATAAAGAAGGGAATCTCCGAGATGCCGCCGCAGGCTGTAACCCTTGAACCCTTGGTTCAAGGTGAATGTGTCGTCACAGTCTTAAGGCTTCTCGGACGAACCGAGCATGCTCACCAACCGTGGAGCGCCACATTCTTGTGGTATGAAATATCGGCTCAGGGGACTGGCCCGCTTGCAAACATCTCAGAGAAATTTTGTTCTTGCGATTACTCTAACACAGTTAAATGCAAAGTGTTATTCAAACTTCTGCCCGGGTCTTTCGCTTATGCGACCTTGCTCAAGCAACGCTTGTTCAATGGTCTGCTGAAGCATCCGAATACGCTGTTCCATGCTGGCGGCGTAGTCGCGGGTTTTCGCTTTTTCCTGAGCCAATTCGTAGCTGATGTTCAACGCGGCGATGAAAACCAGCTGCTCAGTATTTGTGACTCTAGTGCGTTCTTTTAAATCTTGCAACCGCTGATTCAGGTCGTCAGCTGCCTGGTTTAAGGCATCCCTTTGTTCAGGCGGGCAATTCACTCGTAGTGAACGGCCAAAAATTTGGAGATCTACGGGTTGTGCAGACATGCCACCTTCCTGCTGATTGACTGCGCTGCCTTCACGCCCTGCCCGGGTCTGCGAAGGGGCGACACTATAGCTACCCTGGAATGAAGATACAAGCCCCATTCTGGTTCACCAGGGTCCAAAGTGGTAGCATATCATGAATTCCTCCCAACGATGACGAATGCGCATGTCTATACAGAACGAAATGCCTGGTTACAACGACGTAGACCAGTTACTGAACCAACAAGGGGTGGGATTAACCCCTGCCGAAATGCACGGTTTGATCAGCGGGATCCTGTGCGGTGGCAATAAAGACAGCAGCTGGCAGCCGTTGGTACATGACTTGGCCAACGAAGGTCTTGCTTTTGGTCATGAGCTGGCACAGGCGCTGCGTAACATGCATTCCGCCACCAGCGATGCGCTGGAAGATGACGGCTTTCTGTTCCAGCTCTATTTGCCGGATGGAGACGCGGTGAGCGTTTTCGATCGCGCCGATGCGCTGGCGGGTTGGGTGAACCATTTTCTGCTCGGGTTGGGCGTGACGCAGCCTAAGTTAGATAAGGTCAAAGATGAAACCGGCGAAGCCATAGACGATCTGCGCAACATTGCCCAGTTAGGCTACGACGAGGATGAAGACCAGGAAGAACTGGAAATGTCCCTCGAAGAGATTATCGAGTACGTACGCGTTGCCGCGCTGCTGTGCCACGATACCTTCTCTACGCAAAAGCCCACTGCGCCGGAAGTTCAAAAACCGACATTACACTAATCATTGATTAAATCGTTCAGGGGGCGTCATGACTCAGCAGGAATTTCTCTCTCGTCGCCAGGCTCTGCTGGCACAGATGCAGCCAGGCAGCGCAGCGCTAATTTTTGCTGCACCGGAAGCGGTACGCAGCGCAGATTCGGAATATCCCTACCGGCAAAGCAGCGACTTTTGGTACTTCACCGGCTTTAACGAGCCAGAAGCGCTCCTTATCTTGATTAAAAGCGACGAAACGCATAATCACAGCGTTCTGTTTAACCGCGTGCGCGATCTGACGGCGGAAATTTGGTTTGGCCGTCGTCTTGGTCAGGACGCTGCGCCGGAAAAACTCGGCGTCGACCGCGCCCTGGCGTTTAGTGAAATCAATCAGCAGCTATTCCAGATACTTAACGGCCTCGATGCTATTTATTTTGCACAGGGTGAATACGCTTACGCAGACGAAATTGTGTTTAACGCGCTGGAAAAACTGCGCAAAGGCGTGCGCCAGAATCTGCAAGCGCCGAACTCGGTGATTGACTGGCGGCCGATGGTGCATGAAATGCGCCTGTTTAAGTCGGCGGAAGAACTTGAGGTGATGCGGCGAGCTGGTGAAATTTCCGCGCTGGCCCACACCCGCGCCATGGAAAAATGTCGCCCGGGCATGTTTGAGTATCACCTTGAAGGCGAAATCCTTCACGAATTCAACCGCCATGGCGCGCGCTTCCCTTCCTACAACACCATCGTTGGTGGCGGCGAAAATGGCTGCATCCTGCACTACACTGAAAACGAATGTGAACTGCGCGACGGCGATCTGGTATTGATCGATGCCGGCTGTGAATATCGCGGCTACGCGGGCGACATCACCCGAACTTTCCCGGTTAACGGCAAGTTCAGCCCGGCGCAGCGCGAGATTTACGATATCGTCCTCGAATCGCTGGAAACCTCGCTGAAGCTCTATCGTCCCGGCACCTCAATTCACGAGGTTAACCAGCAGGTCGTGCGGATTATGATTACTGGCCTGGCGCGTCTGGGGATCCTCAAAGGGGATATCGACGAGCTGATTGCCAACAACGCCCATCGTCCTTTCTTTATGCATGGTCTGAGCCACTGGCTTGGCCTCGACGTGCATGATGTCGGCAACTATGACGTAGACCGTTCGCGCATCCTCGAACCAGGGATGGTGCTGACCATCGAACCGGGACTCTATATTGCGATGGATGCCGATGTTCCGGCTCAGTATCGCGGTATCGGCATTCGTATCGAAGATGACATCGTGATTACCGAAGACGGCAATGAGAACCTCACCGCTGGCGTGGTGAAAAAAGCGGATGAGATTGAGGCGCTGATGGCGGCGGCACGCCAGCCATGAGCGTGCTGATTGTTGGCGGCGGAATGACCGGCGCGACGCTGGCGTTAGCCATTTCTCGCTTCACCAGCGGCACGTTGCCGGTGCATCTGGTAGAAGCGACAGCACCGGAATCCGCGCAGCATCCGGGTTTTGATGGCCGCGCTATCGCCCTGGCCGCCGGCACCTGCCAACAGCTGGCTCGGGTGGGTATCTGGCAAGAGATTGCCGACTGCGCTACGCCTATTCAGCGTGTCCACGTCAGCGATCGCGGCCATGCTGGTTTTGTGACGCTCGATGCTCAGGAGTATGGCCTGGCGGCATTAGGCCAGGTGGTTGAGCTGCACGATGTGGGCCAGCGCTTGTTTGCGCAACTGCGCAAAGCGCCGGGCATTACGTTGCACTGCCCGGCAAAAGTTGAAGACGTCAGCCGCAGCGGGGAGGGCGTAAGCCTGACTCTGGACAGCGGCGAGGTTCTCCACGGTAAACTGCTGGTGGCGGCAGACGGCTCTCGCTCCACTCTGGGGGCTCGTTGTGGCATCAGCTGGCAGCAGCAACCCTATGAACAGTTGGCAATTATTGCCAACGTTAGCACCGCTCTGCCTCACAACGGCCGCGCCTTCGAACGCTTTACCCAACACGGCCCGCTGGCGATGCTGCCGATGTCGCAGGGGCGCTGCTCGCTGGTGTGGTGTCATCCGCAGTCGCGGCAAGAAGAGGTGCTGAGCTGGTCTGACGAACGTTTTTGCCATGAGCTTCAGCAAGCGTTTGGCTGGCGACTCGGTCAAATTACCCATGCCGGAAAGCGCAGCGTTTATCCGCTATCGCTGACTTCGGCCACCCGCACGGTTGCGCATCGTCTGGCGCTGGTCGGCAATGCGGCACAAACGTTACATCCTATTGCCGGACAGGGTTTTAACCTCGGTCTGCGCGATGTGATGAGCCTGGCGGAAATGCTGTCGCAGGCGCAGGCCGCTGGTCAGGACCCGGGCGATTACTCGCTTCTGAACCGCTATCAGGCGCGGCGCGCCGATGACAAAGCCGCCACTATCGGCGTGACCGACGGGCTGGTGCATCTGTTCGCCAATCGCTGGGCGCCGCTGGTCGCGGGGCGCAACCTGGGCCTGATGGCGATGGAATTATTTACCCCGGCGCGAGATGCGCTGGCGCAGCGTACCCTCGGTTGGGTCCCCCGTTAAGGAGTAAAACGTGCAAAGTGTTGATGTCGCCATTGTTGGCGGTGGGATGGTTGGTCTGGCGGTTGCCTGTGGTTTGCAGGGGAGCGGGCTGCGCGTGGCGGTGCTGGAACAGGCAACCCCTCAGCCGCTGGGTATGGATGCGCCACCGGCGTTGCGGGTATCGGCGATTAACGCCGCCAGCGAGAAGCTGCTGAGCAAACTGGATGTCTGGCAGGATATTGTCGCCCAACGCGCCAGCCGCTACCACGGTATGGAAGTGTGGGACAAAGACAGTTTTGGTCGCATCAGCTTTGATGACCAGAGCATGGGATTCAGCCACCTCGGGCATATTATCGAAAACGCTGTGGTGCACCATGCCCTGTGGCAGAAAGCTCAGCGCTGTTCCGATGTCACCCTGTTGGCCCCGGCTCAACTGCAGCAGGTCGCATGGGGCGAGAACGAGGCTTTTCTGAGCCTGCAGGACGGCAGCATGTTAACCGCCCGGCTGGTGGTTGGCGCTGACGGTGCCAATTCATGGTTGCGCAACAAAGCCGATATTCCTCTGACTTACTGGGATTATCATCATCATGCGCTGGTTGCCACTATTCGTACCGCAGAGCCGCACGAAGCGATTGCGCGTCAGGCGTTCCACGGCGAAGGGATTCTGGCGTTCTTGCCGCTGAGCGATCCGCATCTCTGCTCTATTGTCTGGTCGCTGTCTCCTGAAGACGCGAAGCGGATGCAGCAGGCGGACGAAGTCGCTTTCAACCAGGCGTTGAATATTGCTTTCGATAACCGCCTTGGCTTGTGCTCGGTGGAAAGCGAGCGTCAGGTTTTCCCGCTGACGGGCCGCTATGCGCGTCAGTTCGCCGCCCATCGTCTGGCGCTGGTTGGCGATGCTGCTCACACCATTCATCCGTTGGCGGGGCAGGGTGTCAATCTTGGCTTTATGGATGCCGCCGAGCTGATTGATGAGCTCAAACGCCTGCATGCGCAGGGAAAAGATATTGGTCAGCATTTGTATCTGCGTCGCTATGAGCGCAGCCGCAAGCATAGCGCCGCAGTGATGCTGGCAGGAATGCAGGGTTTTCGCGAGATGTTCTCCGGCAGCAATCCGGCGAAGAAGCTGCTGCGCGATATCGGCCTTAAGCTGGCGGACACGCTGCCCGGTGTGAAGCCGCAGCTTATCCGTCAGGCAATGGGACTAAACGACCTTCCTGCCTGGTTACGTTAAGCCCATCACACTTCTCTCTCCCGGCCATCGCGCCGGGTCTCCCCGCTCATTTGAAATAATCTAATCTCACCTCTTTTTTCGCATTAGTTTTATTAATGTTACCTTTTTTTTGTTATAGAAATTAGGTGCGTAATTTCGCATAAAATATCATTACCCTCTGTCTTTAAGGTTCATTACATTGTTTTTATGTGGCGTCTATCGCTTTAATTTAGTTGATAACTCTGTAGGCTCATCGGCGGATTTTGGTCATAAGCTAATGTGATGTCCTGATTCAGCTTATGGTTTACTCCCGGTATCGGTGGTAAGTTCTGGCCAAAGAGAACGTTTGCGTCGACGTCCGTTAGCGATGTCGACGGCGGATTTCGTGGCGCAAAATCGCCAAAAATAGTGGCTGGTTCCGTTTTATTCGATGAGGAAAAGATGGCTCAACAGACTCCGTTGTTTGAACAACACACGCTATGCGGCGCGCGCATGGTGGATTTCCATGGCTGGATGATGCCGCTGCATTACGGATCCCAGATTGATGAGCATCATGCGGTGCGCGGTGATGCCGGGATGTTCGATGTGTCGCACATGACCATCGTTGATTTCCACGGCAGCCGCATCCGTGAATTCCTGCGTTATTTGCTGGCTAACGACGTGAATAAGCTCACCACGCCGGGCAAAGCGCTCTACAGTGGGATGCTAACCGCTTCTGGCGGCGTCATCGATGACCTGATTGTCTATTTCCTTTCTGAAGATTATTTCCGCCTCGTTGTTAACTCCGCCACCCGTGAAAAAGACCTTGCCTGGATAACTCAGCAATCTGAATCTTATGGTCTTGAAATGACCGTGCGTGACGATCTTTCACTGATTGCCGTACAGGGTCCGAAGGCGAAAGAAAAAGCAGCGACGCTGTTTACCGATGAACAGCGCCAGGCGGTTGCAGGCATGAAGCCGTTCTTTGGCGTGCAGACGGGCGACCTGTTTATCGCCACCACCGGCTATACCGGCGAGGCGGGTTATGAAATTGCGCTGCCGAACGAGCAGGCGGTGGATTTCTGGCGCGGTCTTCTGGATGCAGGCGTTAAGCCATGCGGCCTGGGCGCACGCGACACGCTGCGTCTGGAAGCGGGGATGAACCTGTACGGCCAGGAGATGGACGAAGGCGTATCTCCGCTGGCGGCGAACATGGGCTGGACCATTGCATGGGAGCCCGCGGAGCGTAATTTTATCGGCCGCGAAGCGCTGGAGTTACAGCGTGAAAAAGGCACTGAGCAGCTTGTTGGCCTGGTGATGACCGACAAAGGCGTCCTGCGCGGCGGCCTGCCGGTGCGCTTTAGCGATGCCGAGGGTAATCAGAAAGAAGGCATTATCACCAGCGGCACCTTCTCCCCAACGTTGGGCTACAGTATTGCGCTGGCACGCGTACCGGAAGGCATCGGCGAAACCGCCGTGGTGCAGATTCGTAACCGTGAAATGCCGGTAAAAGTGACTAAACCTGTTTTTGTACGCAACGGCAAAGCCGTGGTGTGATTTCCCCTTTTGGAGATGAATTGATGAGCAACGTACCAGCAGAACTGAAATACAGCAAAGAACACGAATGGCTGCGTAAAGAAGCTGACGGCACCTATACCGTCGGGATCACCGAACACGCACAGGAGCTGCTTGGCGATATGGTCTTCGTTGACCTTCCTGAAGTGGGCGCCATCGTCGAAGCAGGTGCTGACTGCGCGGTTGCCGAGTCTGTGAAAGCGGCTTCCGATATCTATGCCCCCATTAGCGGCGAAATCGTTGCCGTTAACGAAGAGCTGAATGACTCTCCTGAGCTAGTGAACAGCGAGCCGTACACCGACGGCTGGATCTTCAAAATCAAAGCCAGCGACGAAGCTCAGGTTGCCGCTCTGCTGGATGCCACTGCGTACGAAGCGCTGTTAGAAGACGAATAAATACGCTTCATTCTTCACGTTGCAGGTGTGTTGGCTGCGCTCGCTCACCCCAGTCACGTACTTATGTACGCTCCTGGGGATTCACTGACTTGCCGCCTGCCTGCAACGCGAATTATTTTGCGTATTCAGATAAGTAGAGACACCTACGATTCACCGCACGTTTCAGGAACCATCGCTCATGACCCAGACTTTAGGCCAGCTTGAAAACCGTGACGCCTTTATTGAACGTCACATCGGCCCGGATGCCCAGCAACAGCAGGAGATGCTGAAAACCGTTGGCGCCGACTCGCTTAACGCCCTGATTGGCCAGATTGTGCCGCAGGATATCCAGCTGGCGACGCCGCCGCAGGTGGGCGAAGCAACTACTGAATTCGCCGCGTTGGCGGAGCTGAAGGCGATTGCCGGTCGTAACAAGCGCTTCAAGTCGTACATCGGCATGGGCTACAGCGCCGTGCAGCTGCCGCCGGTTATTCAGCGCAATATGCTGGAAAACCCAGGCTGGTATACCGCCTATACGCCTTATCAGCCGGAAGTCTCTCAGGGCCGACTGGAATCTCTGCTGAACTTCCAGCAGGTCACGCTGGACCTGACGGGCCTGGATATCGCCTCGGCTTCGTTGCTGGATGAAGCCACCGCCGCGGCTGAAGCAATGGCGATGGCCAAACGCGTGAGCAAACTGAAAAACGCCAACCGCTTCTTCGTTGCCGCCGATATCCATCCGCAAACCCTGGACGTGGTGCGCACCCGTGCGGAAACCTTTGGCTTTGACGTGATTGTCGATGATGCTGATAAAGTCCTCGACCACCAGGATGTCTTCGGCGTACTGCTGCAACAGGTCGGTACCACGGGTGAAGTGCATGATTACAGCAAGCTGATCGCGGAACTGAAAGCGCGCAAAGTGATTGTCAGCGTCGCCGCCGATTTTATGACGCTGGTTCTGCTGACCGCTCCGGGCAAGCAGGGCGCGGACATTGTCTTCGGCTCCGCTCAGCGCTTCGGCGTACCGATGGGCTACGGCGGCCCGCACGCGGCCTTCTTTGCCGCAAAAGATGAATTCAAACGCTCCATGCCGGGCCGTATTATCGGCGTATCGAAAGATGCGGCGGGCAATATTGCGTTGCGCATGGCGATGCAGACTCGTGAGCAGCATATTCGCCGCGAGAAAGCGAACTCCAATATCTGTACTTCCCAGGTGCTGCTGGCTAACATCGCCAGCCTGTACGCCGTATTCCACGGCCCGGTAGGCCTGAAGCGTATTGCCAGCCGTATTCATCGCCTGACCGATATTCTGGCCGATGGCCTACAGAAAAAAGGCCTCAAGCTGCGTCACGCGCATTACTTCGATACCCTGTGTGTGGAAGTTGCTGATAAAGCAGCGGTACTGGCGCGGGCGCAAGTGCTGCAGATCAACCTGCGCAGCGATATTCACAACGCCGTCGGCATCACGCTGGATGAAGCCACCACCCGCGAAGACGTGCAGAACCTGTTCCGTGCCATCGTTGGCGATGATCATGGTCTGGATATCGACACCCTGGATAAAGACGTGGCGCTTGATAGCCGCTCGATCCCGGCCAGCATGCTGCGCGACGATGCGATCCTGACCCATCCGGTATTTAATCGCTATCACAGCGAAACCGAAATGATGCGCTATATGCACTCGCTGGAACGCAAGGATTTGGCGCTGAATCAGGCGATGATCCCGCTGGGCTCCTGCACCATGAAGCTGAACGCCGCCGCTGAGATGATCCCGATCACCTGGCCGGAATTTGCCGAGCTGCACCCGTTCTGCCCGATAGAACAGGCGGAAGGTTATCATCAAATGATCGCCCAGCTTGCCGACTGGCTGGTCACCTTGACCGGTTACGACAGCGTTTGTATGCAGCCGAACTCTGGCGCACAGGGCGAGTACGCGGGCCTGCTGGCGATCCGTCATTACCATGAGAGCCGTAACGAAGGGCATCGCGATATCTGCCTGATCCCGGCTTCTGCCCACGGCACCAACCCGGCTTCCGCGCAGATGGCGGGGATGCAGGTGGTCGTAGTGGCCTGTGATAAAAATGGCAACATCGATCTGGCAGATCTGCGGGCAAAAGCGGAGCAGCACGCGGACAACCTCTCCTGCATTATGGTCACCTATCCGTCTACCCACGGCGTCTACGAAGAGACGATCCGCGAAGTGTGCGAAATCGTGCATCAGTTCGGCGGCCAGGTTTACCTCGACGGCGCGAACATGAACGCGCAGGTCGGCATTACCTCTCCAGGCTTTATCGGCGCGGACGTATCGCATCTCAACCTGCATAAAACCTTCTGCATTCCGCACGGCGGCGGCGGCCCGGGTATGGGGCCGATTGGCGTGAAATCACATCTGGCGCCGTTTGTTCCGGGCCATAGCGTGGTGCAAATCGAAGGTGTGCTGACCCGTCAGGGCGCAGTTTCCGCCGCCCCGTTCGGCAGCGCCTCGATTCTGCCGATCAGCTGGATGTATATCCGCATGATGGGCTCAGAAGGGCTGAAGCAGGCGAGCCAGATGGCGATTTTGAATGCCAACTACATCGCCACCCGCCTGAAAGACGCGTTCCCGGTGCTGTATACCGGACGCGACGGTCGCGTGGCGCACGAATGCATTCTTGATATTCGTCCGCTGAAAGAAGAGACCGGCATCAGCGAGTTGGACATCGCTAAACGCCTGATTGACTTTGGTTTCCACGCGCCGACGATGTCCTTCCCGGTAGCGGGTACGCTGATGGTTGAGCCGACCGAATCGGAAGGCAAAGCCGAGCTGGACCGTTTTATCGATGCGATGCTGGCGATTCGCGGCGAAATTGACCGTGTGAAAGCCGGTGAGTGGCCGCTGGAAGACAACCCGCTGGTTAACGCTCCGCATACCCAGGGCGAACTGGTGAGCGAGTGGAACCACCCGTACCCCCGTGAGCTGGCGGTATTCCCGGCAGGGCTGAACAATAAATACTGGCCGACCGTGAAGCGTCTGGACGATGTTTACGGAGACCGTAATCTGTTCTGCTCTTGCGTCCCGATGAGCGAATACCAGTAATCTGCTGATTAGACTATCTTTTAAAGGCGCTGCGGCGCCTTTATTTTTTGGGGGAATGGCATGACGATAGCATTAGTGACGGGCGGCAGCCGCGGAATAGGTAAAGCGACGGCGCTGCTGCTGGCGCAGGAAGGTTATACCGTGGTGGTGAATTATCACCAGAACAGTGAAGCTGCGACCGGCGTGGTGAACGAAATTATCGCCTGCGGCGGAAAGGCCGTTGCGCTGCAAGCGGACGTCAGTGATGAAACACAGGTGGTGGCGATGTTTGAGGCTGTCGATCGCCTTGGCGAACCGCTCTCGGCGCTGGTCAATAACGCTGGCATTTTGTTTACCCAGGGGACGATTGAAAGCCTTTGCGCCGAGCGGATTAACCGGGTACTGGCGACCAACGTCACTGGCTATTTTCTTTGCTGCCGGGAGGCGGTAAAGCGGATGTCGCACAAGCACGGCGGTAAGGGTGGGGCGATTGTTAACGTTTCATCAGCGGCCTCGCGCCTGGGCGCACCGGGGGAATATGTGGACTATGCCGCGTCAAAAGGCGCGGTAGATACCCTGACCACTGGCCTGTCGCTGGAGGTTGCGGCGCAGGGAATTCGGGTCAACGGGGTTCGTCCTGGCCTAATTTATACTGAAATGCATGCCAGCGGCGGTGAACCGGGGCGCGTGGATCGCGTGAAGTCGATGTTGCCGATGCAGCGCGGTGGTCAGCCAGAAGAGGTCGCCCAGGCCATCGTCTGGTTGCTGAGCGACAAAGCCTCCTACGTAACCGGCAGCTTTCTGGAGCTGGCGGGCGGAAGATAATCCACAACGCCTTCCCGGAGGCGGCGCTGCGCACCTGTCCGGGCTGCAAAACTGAACCTGCTCCCGGGTTGCGGCTAACGCCTTACCCGGGCTACGGGACCGCAGACGGCTGTGAACCCGTAGCCCCGCTAAGCGTAGCGCGAGCGGGGGAGATGCGCTACGACGCCATCCACAGCCGCAGGCGCATCCCCCAACCGCTGGTCCAGCCGCTGGTGACCGACTTCACCTCGCCGCGCGAAATTACGACCAGAGTTGGCGTCACCTGCACATCCCACTGCTGTGAGAGCTGACCGCTGGCGTCGTTTATCGTCGGTAACGCCATCTTTTTATGCGCCAGCCACTTCTCCAGGGCAGCGTTATCGCCGGAGCGCAGCGCCACGGTTATAACGTTACTGCCATCGTCAGCCAACGCGGCTACCGATGGCGTGGTGTAACGACATACGCCGCACCATGTGGCCCAGACGTACAGCAGCAGCGGACGTTCGTGGCTCATCGCCGCCAGGTCGACCGTCCGGCCATCAAGGGTTTGCAGCGGTGTGCTGGTGAAATTTTGCGGCAATGCGGGTTTACGCACGTAATCCACCGCCAGGCTTATCGCCACCCCAATCAATAGCAAGACGATCCCCTCGCGCAGCCAGCGCGTTAATTTACTGCGCATCCGCTTTCGCCAGCTGTTCTTTCACCAGCCCCTCCAGATCTGCTTCGGGGATTGCGCCCGCTACCATCTCGTCGCCGATAATGGTGGCCGGTGTGCCCTGAATATTCAGTACCTGCGATAAAATCAGGTTCATCTTCAGCGACTCCATGGTTTTCTCATCGATCTTCACCCCGTCGGTGGCGGTTTTCTGCTGCGCGGCGTGAATGCTGGCATCATCGTGATAGCCCTTTTTCGCCATCAGCCGCTGATGCAGCGTCCAAAACTTATCTGGCTGCTGCTGCCAGGTTGAGAGCGCGGCTTTGGCTGCGTTGACCGAACTTTGCCCCTTAAACGGCAGTAGCTTCACAATCAGTAAAACGTCAGGATTATCATGGACGATTTTCTCCAGCATTGGGTCGAACTGCTTGCAGTAAGGGCAGTTGTAATCCGTGAATGAGACGATGGTCAGTTTCGGCTCTTTGGCTCCCATACGCGGGCTTAAGGGATCGTTAAACAGCAGCCTGGCGAGCTGGTCATCGGTGGACGATTCCGGCGCGGCCATGCTAAATGTTGCTATGCACAGCAGCAGTAATGCGGTGATGATTCTCATGATTATTTTCCTTTCGCAGCGGATAGGGTGGCGAGAAGCTCTTCTCGATTTAATAGCGCAGGCAGCGTCTGGCCCTGCGGTAACGCCGGTCCATAAACCTGATTGAACGGTACGGCGGCGCTGCCGCGAGCGGTCAGAAACTGGCTAATGGTGTCCGACGGTCGACTCCAGTCGCCGCGCAGCGCCACCACATCCGGGGCTGAGAGCGCCTCCTGTACCTCATCACGAAGCAATACGTTGTATTTATTGGCTTTACAGGTCACGCACCAGTCGGCAGTTACATCGACAAACACTCGCTGATGATTTGCCAGCGCGTCGGCAATCGCCTGTTCACTGAGCGGTTGCCAGTTGACGC
Source organism: Klebsiella sp. RHBSTW-00484 (assembly GCF_013705725.1). NCBI lineage: Bacteria > Pseudomonadati > Pseudomonadota > Gammaproteobacteria > Enterobacterales > Enterobacteriaceae > Klebsiella > Klebsiella sp. RHBSTW-00484. The sequence continues at coordinate 1,049,944 of NZ_CP055481.1, forward strand.
GATCGCGGCGCGAGCCCTGGCCTTCCGGTGGTGAAATCAAAGCAACCGCGACCGCAATCACCAGGGCCAGCGCTGCGGCCTGTAGCGCCGTACGCCAGCGGTAGCGCCAGGCCGTCGCCAGCAGCAGAACGAGAGCCAGAATCACCAACAGTGCGAGCACCGGCAGGCGACCTATGTGCACCGTCAGCAGACTTACCAGCCACAGCGACGAGGCGAGCATCATCAGCCCGAGAATGACCCGAACGCGGTTCATCCAGCGGCCTGGGCGAGGAAGATGTCGGGTGAAACCGGGCCAGGCGACAATCAGCAACCACGGCAGGCTCATTCCCAGACCCATCGCGAAGAAGATCCCCCACAGCAGCGGTAGTGGCGCAACGAGCGCCACCGATACGGCTGTGCCGAGAAACGGCGCGGTACACGGCGTGGCGAGAAGCGTGGCGAATGCCCCTTGGCAGAAGTGGCCCAATAAACCGCTTCCGCCGCGGGTGGCCAGAAACGTGCTGGTGTTAGAGGTGAGGCGAAACTCAAACAGCCCCATCAGGCTGGCGCTGAACAGCACCATCACCATCGCCATCGCACCGATAAACCACGGATTCTGGAACTGAATGCCCCAGCCCAGCGCCTGATTGCCCAGCCTTAACAGGGTCATCATCAGCGCCAAAACGAGGAAAGAGGCGATAATCCCGCCAACGGATGCCAGGAACTGGCGTCTTATTACCCCGCGCTGCTGGTTAGCGCTTTGCACCAGCGTGCCCAGCTTCATGGCCAGTGCCGGCAGCACGCAGGGCATCACGTTGAGGATCAGGCCCCCGGCCAGCGCCATCAGCAGCACCCACCACAGGGACAGTTCCGGTGCAGCGGTCCCCTGAACAATGGCAACCCGGCTCTCCTCGGCCTGACCGCCCTCGGCAAGCACCAGCGATAAAGTCTTACCGCTGAGGTTTGGCGCAGCATCGCCCCAGCTATCGGTGACCGGCAGCGTGGCGATAAGCGTATTCCCCTTGATGGCGAAGGCGGGCTTGCCGAAATCCACGTCATCCATACTGTCGATAAATAGCGAAGGCTGCTGCCAGCCTGATTCGCGAACGGCGGTGACCGTTAACTTACCGCTGATATAGCTGGCGCTACGCTGCGAGGTCAGGCCGTCCGTCAGCGGCAGAGTGCCTATCGCCCGGGTGAAGTCGTAGCGAAAATCGCTTCCAGCGGGGGAGGTCATATCCAGCGAGAAGGGATAGTCGGTGAGAATACAGACGTTGCTACAGGTGGATAGCGTCAGCACACCGTGCAGGGTTTCCGGCAGCGGGCCGCGAATCTCCAGTGGGAAGCTGACGTTGCCGTGATAGCCCTGAGTAGAAATCCCGGCGACGTCAAAGCGCTGCGGCGTTGGCCAGTGCCAACTGACATCAAGCGGTTTTGACCAGGTTATTGCCGGAGCAATTCCCCCCTCACCCGGCGAGCGCCAGTAGGTTTTCCAGCCCTTTTCCAGCGCGACGTCCAGCAGCAAGCGCGTTTCGCCGCTGCTCTCATTTTGCGCGCGCAGCCTGACGCTGGCGTGTTGATTATCGGCGGCGCGTAACCAGCCGCTGTCGGCGGCCTGACTGACGGGCAGCCATAGCCAAAGCAGGCAGACCAGTAGTCGCCTGAATACCATAAGCATAAATTTTCTCCGTAAATGAATGATTAACCTGAACCGTCAGGCCAGTGCTCATTCACGGAAAACACATAATCGGAGATGCACCCGTAACCGGGGAGGAGAAATTTCGCGGGGGGGCCAGAGGCGCTCAATACGCGCAGGACTTGCCGCCAGTACCGCCAGCAGCAGGGCGATGGCAAATAGCGCGCCTTCGAACAGCATCGGCGGAACGGCCATCAGCGATTTGGCGCTCAGCTCGCAGGGCGTCACCGGCTCATCGCTATTACTCTGACCCTGCTGTACCGATTGAGTGGCGGCAGTCGCATTTATGACAAGCGCATGCATCCCGGCCATACGCTGCGCGGTGCATATCAGCACCACCAGACAGGCAAGGGCTACAAGAAGGATGGCTTTGCGTTGTCGCTTGATCATGATCGCCTCAATTATTCACGTGGCCTATCTTATCGGGCGAAAGCTTTTTGGCAATGTTAATGCTGTAAAGAAGTGTCTGTACCCGTCGTACTTCAAGTTGCAGGTGTGTTGACTGCGTTCGTTCACCCGAATCACTTACCAAAGTAAGCTCATCGGGATTCACTCTCTTGCCGCGTTACTCGGCCTACGGCCTCGCCCCTTCGGGGCCAGCGCAAGCGCTGTTCAAGGTACAAGTGCCTTGTCCTGCAACTCGAATTACTTAGGGTATATATCGTGGGGTTTTTTGCCCCCTCCCGGCCGGGAGAGGGCAGAAGCATTATAGTTTTTCACCGTTGCTGGCGATAACCTCTTTGTACCAGTTGAAACTTTTCTTACGCGAGCGCGACATATCGCCGGTGCCGTCGTCGTGTTTATTGACGTAGATAAAGCCGTAACGTTTGCTGTACTGGCCGGTGGTGAAGGAGACGCAGTCGATGCAGCCCCACGGGGTGTAGCCCATCAGCTCAACGCCGTCGTAAGTGACCGCTTTGATCATCTCTTCGACGTGCGCGCGCAGGTAGTCGATGCGGTAGTCGTCGTTGATGCTGCCGTCTTCTTCTACTTTATCGTACGCGCCGAAACCGTTTTCGACGATAAACAGCGGCTTCTGATAGCGCTCATACAGTTCGCACAGCGCATAGCGCAGGCCTACCGGGTCGATTTGCCAGCCCCAGTCGGAGGCTTTGACGTGCGGGTTTGGTACGCTGCCTTCAAAGCCGGAAATCGCGTCGCCAGTGCCGCCTTCCGCTTTCACCGCGTTGGTCATGTAGTAGCTGAAGCCGAGGTAAGCACAGGTGCCTTCACGCAGGATCTGCGCATCGCCGTCTTCCATTTTGATGTTAAAGCCGCGACGCTCCCACTCGTTTAAGACGTAGCTCGGGTAGCTGCCGCGTAGCTGGACATCGGTAAAGACATAGCGCTCGCGCATTGATTCCTGAGCGAACATGATGTCTTCCGGCTTACAGGAAAATGGATAGAGGGGAACCATCGCCAGCATGCAGCCAACCTGCATATCCGGGTTGATTTGACGCGCTGCTTTTACCGCCAGCGCGCTTGCCACGAACTGGTGGTGTAGCACCTGGTACATGGTCTCTTCCGGGTTTTCATGATCGGTATAGACCACGCCCGAGCAGCAGTAGCCAAACAGCGGCGCGCGCCAGTTGCGCTGGTTGTTGATTTCGTTAAAGGTCATCCAGTATTTCACTTTGTGCTTATAGCGCTCGAAGACCACTTCGGCGAAGCGCACAAAGAAATCGACCACTTTACGGTTGGTCCAGCCACCATATTGCTGAACCAGATGTAGCGGCATCTCAAAGTGGGAGAGGGTGATAACCGGCTCGATGTTGTACTTCAACAGTTCATCGAACATGTCATCGTAAAACTTCAGGCCTTCTTCATTCGGCTGGGTTTCGTCACCTAATGGGAAGATGCGGGTCCAGGCGATAGAGGTACGGAAACACTTAAAGCCCATCTCGGCAAACAGCTTGATGTCTTCTTTGTAGTGGCCGTGGAAGTCGATGGCTTCGTGGTTCGGGTAGTATTTACCCGGCTCAACCTGCTGGGTTATCTCGCGTGGTACGCCGTGCGCGCCACCGGTCAGCACATCACAGATGCTTGGGCCTTTGCCGCCTTTATTCCAGCCGCCTTCAACCTGGTGTGCAGCTACCGCGCCACCCCATAAAAAGTCTTTCGGTAAAGGTATTTTTTTCATCTTTGCTAATCTCGTCATAATTACTTGTTGGTTTCGAGTCTAGCAAAGGGGATATAAATGTCACGATATAACAATTTTCCCTGCGTGGGATTTGTTACATCGAAAAAACAGGGTGTTATTTTCAGGCGAGTTTACGCGCTAATTTACGCCCGAGGCTTTCAAGAATATAAATAACCGGGATCTGCGTCGTAATATCGTAGACTCCGCCGATGCGAGTTTGCGGGACGTGCCATGAGAGATTAAAGTCTGCAAGCTTTGCCAGCCGCGAGTGTTCGTGGCTGGTGATGGACATCACTTTACAGCGGTGCAGGCTAAACTGGCTGGCGAAACGCAGGATCTCTTCGGTTTCGCCGGAGACCGACAGCACGATCGCCAGCGCATTGCGCGCCATATCATTGGTGACCGGGAAATAAGGGTCATCGATATGATTGCTGAATTTCCCAACGTTAGAAAAGAAGCGGGCACCATATTTCGCCAATGCGCCGGAAGTCCCCGCGCCAACGAAAATAATACGCTCAGAAGAGAGGATAATATCGACGGCCTGTTCCAGTAATCCATCAAATTCATCATTATTGACGCTTTTGAAAAAGCTCATTATTTCACTGGCACCGATATTTGCCTGTTGAGGCTCATTCTGCTCCAGATATAATTTAAAGCGTACGCGAAACTCTGAGTAGCCTTCGCACTGCAGTTTACGGCAGAAGCGCAGGACGGTTGTCGTAGAGACTCCGACGGCTTCCGCCAGTTCGCGGATGGTCATATACATCACTTTGTCACGATTCTTAATAACGTAGTGATAGACCATCATCTCAAGATTGTTGAGACTGGCGATAGCAGCGTGGGAGAAGATACTCACAGTGGCAAACTCACAATTCATAATGACCAGGACGGAATTATATCATGCAGCAGAATGACATTACCTTTTTTCAGCGCTTTCAGGACGACATCCTTGCCGGGCGTAAAACCATTACTATCCGCGATGCTGCCGAATCGCACTTTAAAGTGGGCGATATCTTGCGCGTTGGCCGCTACGAAGATAACGGCTATTTTTGTACCATCCGCGTAGTGGCGACCTCAACGGTAACTCTGGAGACGCTGACCGATCTGCATGCGCAGCAGGAGAATATGACGCTGACGCAACTACGAGACGTGATTGCGGAGATCTATCCGGGTGAACAGCAGTTTTATGTCATTGAATTCGAAACGCTTTAATAAAATAGTGAACGACTGTTAGTTGAAATTTAACTGTAACACTATGATTTTATAGTATTCATAAATATTCATCTTTTTATTTTAGCTAACAGGTGTTCACTGGAATCATTCTCAGTTAACCTAAGTGAGCACAAAAAGCGTACTTGTTTTCGGAGTCAAATATGGTTCGCAAGCCATTAATCACTCAGGGATATTCTCTGGCAGAGGAAATTGCCAACAGCATCAGTCACGGGATCGGGCTGGTGTTTGGTATCGTCGGTCTGGTGTTGTTGTTGGTGCAGGCGGTAGATAGCAACGCTGGCGCAACGGCTATCACCAGCTACAGCCTGTACGGCGGCAGCATGATTTTGCTGTTCCTCGCCTCCACTCTCTATCACGCGATTCCGCATCAGCGGGCTAAGCTGTGGCTGAAAAAATTCGACCACTGCGCCATCTATCTGCTGATTGCCGGGACCTACACGCCGTTCCTGCTGGTGGGGCTAAATTCACCGCTATCGCGCGGGCTGATGATTGTTATCTGGAGCCTGGCGCTGCTGGGGATCCTGTTCAAGCTGACCATCGCGCATCGCTTTAAGATCCTCTCACTGGTGACCTACCTGACGATGGGCTGGCTGTCGCTTATCGTGGTTTATCAGCTGGCGATTAAGCTGGCGGTGGGCGGCGTCACGCTGCTGGCGGTCGGCGGAGTGGTCTATTCGCTGGGGGTGATTTTCTACGTCTGCAAGCGCATTCCGTACAATCATGCAATTTGGCATGGGTTTGTGCTCGGCGGCAGCGTGTGCCACTTCCTGGCGATTTATCTGTACGTCGGACAGGTTTAAATTTCGCGAAATCTCCCGGTGGCGCTAACGCTGGCCGGGCTACGAGCCCGCGCGGTTTGTGGTTTGGTAGCCCGGACAAGGCGCGTCAAGCGCCGCCTCCGGGACATTCTCCGTTGGTGATGGCTTGCTTGCCAGGGCTACGGCTTGGTTTTTTTATTTAGACTACGGCTTTCACTATATCCATTAATCTGCGGATATCTTCTGGTCGTGTATTGCCGGTTTGCGGGTCGATTATCGAGCTGTAAACATGAGGCATCACGCGAGGTACGCCTGCTTCCAGACAGCTTTGCAAAATAATGCCAAAATTATCGAGATCGATTCCGCCGGTTGGTTCTATCAGCGTCATCCCGTTGCGCGCAGCGGCGGTCGCCAGCACATACAGCTCCGGTAGCGACTTCTCACCGCCCATTGGAAAAAACTTCGCCGCATGCGCCCCTGAATCCTGCATCATACGTACCGCCGCATCGCAGGAAACGCGGGCGGGCGTTCCCTGACTACTGCTGACTCCAGTTGAAATCAGCACCTCGCCCGGCGTACCCGTCGGGCTGACCAGCGCGTTGATATGCGTCTGCCCGCCGCCCGTCGCCGCCAGCGCGCCAGCCGCAAAACCGCAGCCGGTAAAGGTCTGGTTGACGTGCGCCGGATGTACCTTCGACGCGATCATCGCTGCCTTGTAATACTGTGCCGGATCCCCGGCTCCCAGCCCCACGGAGATGGACGGCACCTCCGCCATCCAGCGTTTGATCTCCTGAACGCCGTCTTCCACTGAGGCAAACTGCGCGGAGAGCACGCCGATTACCGCATGGCCCTCTGCGGCATCATAGATTTCCCTGGCATTGGCAATATCTTTCGCCAGCACGTTGATCGCCACTCGTTGGCGATAAAAATTAATCTGCTGCATGGTCTGCAATCTCCTTGAGTCGCGCCACAATTAACGCCATTTCCCCTTCTGCGACCGTCCGTGGATCAAGGCTAAATACGCCCTGATGAAGGTTATAGCGTCGGGCATAAATGGCGATATCGCCGCCGCGCAGTTGCGCTTCCACTTCACGGGCGTTAATGCCTAACGCCTGCGCATTCACCCGGACACGAATACGCCAGATGGCGCGCCCTGCTTCATCCTGCTCAATATCGGCGTTCAGCCCGCGAATGGCGGAAATCGCCTCCGCCACTGGCTGCAGTTGTTCGGCAGTCACTACCGCCTGCTCCTGATGATAATTTTCCAGCGCGTACACCAGCCCAACCATATTCTCCTTACCGATTTTCATCGCCCGCGCAATACCATGGTGCTGCGCCTTACAGGCGGTAATCCACGGTTTCTTACCGGTGATAAACCCGGAGGTGGGCGCGTTAAAGGCTTTTGCCCCGCTGTAGACAACCATATCCGCTCCGCTCGCCACCCAGGCGTGCAAATCCTCCTCGGCGGCGGCATCAACAATCAGCGGCAGGTTGTGAACCTGCGCGACCTGCACGAAGTCTTCAATGCTCAACATCCCTTTCTGCACGCAGTGGTGCGATTTCACATACAGCAGCGCGGCGGTATTGCCAGTAATCGCGCTCTCCAGTTGCCAGCGGGCCGCCAGGTTGCTCGAACCCACCTCTACCACACGCCCGCCGCCGAGGCGAATGGCGCTGGTAATCGGCGCACCGTAGTCGACGTTATGTCCACGCAGCATCACTACTTCGTTGGCCATACCGGAGCTGTCCGGTATCTGCGTGACTCTGGCCTGGTCACCACGAGTAATGGCGGCGGCGACGGCAATGGCGATGCCCGCCGAGGCGCAGGAAGTGACGTAACTGTCCTCAGCGCCGGTAAAGCGGGAAACCAGCTCGCCAGTACGGTCCACCAGTCTGTCGATTTCCACAAAGGCTGAAGCCGCCCGAGCCGTGGCCTGCATCACCTGTGGCGCGACGCTGGAGACGCCCAGAATCGTCATCTTGCCGCAGGCGTTAATCACCTGTTTTAGCCCCAACTGTTGATAGATGTTCTGCGTCATGGTTTACAGCACTCCCAGCAGCGAACAGACCACGCTCAGCGCGACAATCGACAGCAAAATAGTGGTGTAACGCGGCCCTTTCTTCAGCAGATAGAAGTAGACCGCGAATACCGCCGCCAGCGGCAGCAGGCCCGGCGCGATGGAGTCGAGGATCTGCTGGACAACCACCTCAGAACCTTTCAGGGCGCTGATTTTTAACGGCGTAGTGATTTTGACGTAGCTCGCCGAAAGCGCGCCCATCATGATCAAACCCAGCACGTTCGCGCCGTAGATCAGTTCTTTAATTCGCCCCCCTTGCAGCAGGCCGATTATTGAGTCGCGCCCCAGCGTGTAGCCTTTGTGAACCATGCCGTAGCTGATCGCCAGCGTAATCGCCGGATAAAGAATTAAGGGCACAATGCCGCCCATTGCGCTGCCGTTGGCGGCGAACGGGATGAAAATCGCAATCAGCAGCGGCATCACAGCCGCCCAGATGATGGAATCGCCCATCCCGGCCAGCGGCCCCATCAGGCCGGTTTTAATCCCGGTGATCGAGGCATCGCTAATCGGCTCGCCGCGGGTTTTTTGCTCCTCCATCGCAATGGAGATCCCCTGAATCACCGCACCAAAGGTCTGTTCCGAGTTGAAGAAGTTCAGATGGCGTTTTAGCGCCTCTACCTGCTCCTCTTTTTGCGGGTAAAGCTTTTTGATGATCGGCGTCATCGATGCGCAGAAAATCAGGCTTTGCAGGCGCTCATAGGAGCTGGAAACTTCCGCACCCAGCCAGTAGATAAACCAGGCTTTGGTGATATCGGCTTTGGTCAGCGTGCCGCTTACTCGTGCGCGTTCGACCAGTTCATTCTGCATTACGTCGCTGCTCATCATGCTGCTCCTTCATTTTTCGCCAGGCCTTTAATCAGGAAGGCCACGCAGGTGCCGAAGATGGCCATCGCCATGATGTCTACCTTCAGATAGAGCACCGCGAAGAATCCACCAATGAACCACGGCAGTAGGCTCTTTTTACCGATCACCATAATGGTGATGGCGAAACCCAGCGCCGGGAGGATCCCGCCCATGATTTCAAAGGAGTGGGTCAGCCAGTGCGGCATCAGCTTGAGGAAACTTTCCACCACGTTCTGGCCGAAATAGTTGGCGGCAAATACCACCGGGAAGCGCAGTACCAGCCCAAGCAGTGCCGGGTAGAGGAAGGCGCAGCGCATAATACCCGCCATATTCGCCGTTTCCGCATGTTTATCCGCCATATGTACCCAGGCGGCGTTCAGCGTACGACGCAGCTGATCGAGGAACACGCCGATCACGCCAAACGGAATCGCCAGCGCTATCGCCAGGTTCGGATCCATCCCGGCCTTCACGGCAATGGGAATAGCAATACAGGCGGCCAGCGCGGGGTCCGACGGTACGTTACCGCCTGGCGTCGAAGTTACGCCGAGATAGACGAGCTGCATGCCCGCACCAATGATCATTGCCGTTTGCATGTTGCCAAGCAGCAAGCCGACGAAGACTGCGATAACCACCGGCTGAAGCAGCATGGCGGAGAAGGTGTAGCCAAGGCGTAATCGGGCAAACCAGTAATACAATCCCATCAGGCTTGCAAAGACTAAAGTATCCATAATATTTTCCTATACACTTCATCCTTCAGGCTGCCTCTTTGTTGGCTACCTTCGCTCACCCCAGTCACTTACTTTAGTAAGCTCCAGGGGATTCACTCAGTTGCCGCCTCGATGCATCCAGAATGATTTTGTGTATGTTAAATGGTTAGAATTTTTTCAGGATATCGTCCAGAGACTGCGGCTTATCTTCCGGAATGGTCTGGAATACTGCCTTAATCCCGCGACTTTTCAGGTCGTTAAGAATGCCTACGTCTTTTTCATCCAGCGTGATGTTCTGGAAAACGACTTTGCGGTTCGGCCCGCCGCCTAAACCACCCACCTGAATGGCGGAGACATCAAACCCCAGCTGTACGGCTTCCTGAATCGCCGCCAGAGAAGGGAACAGCACCAGCACATTGCCATCGCCAAGCTGATTTTCTTTCCACGATGCCGCAAAGCTCTGATTGCTGTAGCAATCCACTTTAATGTTTGGCGGTGCGGCCATCAGATAGATGTTTTTCATAAACGGATCGGCGTCCAGCTCATCACTGACCACCGCAATCCGGTTGGCCTGAGATTGTCCGACCCACTTTGTCACCACCTGTCCATGAATCAGACGGCTGTCGATGCGACATAACACGATGTTAGCCATAATATTTTTCCCTTATTTTGGTTGTTGTAATTGACGAACGTGGGCGACAACGTCCAGACAGCTGCTGCGTGCGGCTTCCACCAGGTCGGCCACGCAGGCAGAGAGCGGCCCCTCTTCACGCCTGTCCAGCGCCTCCAGCAACAGCGAGGCATTTAGCCCGGAAACCACCGCCACCGGATAATCCGCACTCAGTCGCGCCGCCACGTTTGAGGTGGTACCGCCAACAAAATCGGTCAGAATGAGTGAACCTTCCGGCATGGTTTTCACAACGGCTTCGACACGCTGGTAAAATTCGCCCAGCGTATCGACGGGCATCAGCGCAATTTCCGTCACGCCTTTGATTTCGCCCGTCACCATGCACAGGCTGTTGCAAAGCTGTTGCCCCCAGCCGCCATGCGTCAGCAGCAGGATCTGGGACAAGGGTTCAGTGGTAGTCAAAATGGCCTCCTGGCTCTATTACGTTTACACACGTAGTAAGAGCAAAGGCTGTGCCAGAATTTGTGTCACGTGGGGGAGGAGAGAGGGCTGGCGAGGCGCAGAGCCACGCCAGATAAGGAGTTAGCGATACAACAGTTCGTAGATATAAAAATATTCCGCGTCGGATAAACGGATGGCATAAGCCTCTTCGATAGGCAGGAAGGCGGATTTAATGACACTAAACGCCCGGGCATCCAGATCGGGCTTGTTCTCCAGCGACATCTGTAACGGTTTGCGGTTAATCACGATATGCTCGACCATACAGCAGCAGTGGATCAGGAAGCGCAGTGTCACCTGGCGGCTCGGTTTCAGCGAAAGTGAGGTGGTCAGATGGTTGAGCACGCCTTCCATCTCTTTGAGAATGCGCTGAGGATTGAGCACCGAAATATGGTTGATGATGCTTTCCATGGTTAGCGCGCTGATAAAACGCATCGCGCTGCGCTCCATCTCCAGGCGGCGTTCGCTGCTTGAGAGATCCGGTGTCAGCAGGCTTAGCACCAGCTCCGGCCCCTGTTCGGAGAACAATTCTTCCAGCGAGATAAACGGAATATCCGGCAGACCGGGCTGGAAGGTGCCGACAATTCCCGCCAACCGTTCGCTGGGGTTAATCGCCTGCTGGACCCGCTCCAGACTGCGCACCTCGTTGTAGTCGAGGATCACCATCCGCGTGTCCTGTGACATCAGTTCGCCAAAGCTTTCCTCCAGCACCTTTTTGATTTTCTCCGCCGTGCCCATGCCGGTAATGCAGGAGATTACCAGTACTTTACCGCCGTTCTCCTGCTGCGGCGTGCAGAGCTGACAGGGGATATCTTTACTCTGCATTAACGCCGCCAACTGTGGTAACTCGCTGGTTTCATAGCTTAAATCCAGCCCTAACTCCAGCAGGCTGGTCAGAGTGATATTGGGCATCAGCAGTACATCAATCTGAAATAACTTGCTGATCGTACTACCAAAATGAATCAGTGAACCGATATCTACCATCAATATCAGCCGCTGCCAGCGTCGGGCCTGGATCATCTGGATTAACGTTTCGAGGGTGTCATGCACCGACTGCTCAAACGGCATGTCGATGGCGCTAAACAGCTCGCGCTCCAGCACCCGGTTCACGTACTGCGCCTGGCTGGTGGCCGTCGTCGAACCATGGGCAATCAAAATCACCCCGCAGTCCGGGCTGGCATCGATGCGCTGACGGTAATGTCGACACTCTTTCAGGAACAGGCATAACCAGACCACTTCCGTCGCCGGGCACTGGATATGCAGTAGTTCGTTGATTTTTCGACACAGCAGCGTGGCATTGTCGTATTCATCTTTACAGCGGTCGAGGATCAGGCTGGAGGAGTAAAGCTGCGGGATAAGACCACGCTGCACGTAGCCAATCAGTGCCAGAAAGTGCTTACGCAGCGGATTCACCAGGTTTTCAGGCAGCGTAAACGTAAGCACCTGCTCCACGCAGCCAATCAGCAGCGTCACGCGCTCCTCAATCTGATCGCCATAGCGCGGCGGATGGGCAATATTGTCGCGGCTGTAGAGACCATATTCAAAAATTGAACTGAGCTTATTTTTCAGGATTGCCAGCGTTTCAGCTGGCGGAACGTTGCTGTTGCGCAGATTGACATATTCGCGAGTCAGGAAGCTGTAAAACAGATCGCTCTCTTCAATCTCCGCCCCCGTCGCCAGCGAGGTTTTCAACGCCGGCAGCGTGCGCGCATCAACACTTAGCCGCTCTTTACCGTCAAATAGCGTATCGACCAGCAGACGCTGCTCCGGCGTGGCGTTAAACGGCATCTCCGCCAGCCGTTTATCCAGCTGTAGCGTATCGCTATGCTCCGTCATCCCTGATGCCCACGCCTGGGCACACAGGAACTGAATATCACTCTTGAGTTGGCCAATATTGCCTTCCAGCGGTTTATTTAACAGCCAGAGCAGCAGCGTTTTGTCGATGCTTATTGTGCGCTCGATTTTACGGCTCTCACGCTGTAAGAAGCCGACAATCAATTCAACCTGCTCTTCCACCGAGCGCTGGCGAATACCGGGCAGATCGATGCAGACCTGAATACGCCGCTGGAAGGTGCGCAACAGCGCCGAGCTGACCGGTTCAGTCGTTGCACAAATCAGGCGTACCGAAATTGAGCGCGCAGTGGCGCTTGAGCCGAGCGGGCGATACTGGCCTTTGTCGAGAATGGAGAATAGCTTTTCCTGCCCTTCATATGGCAGACGGTGGACCTCATCGAGCAGTAGATAGCCACCATCTGCCTGTTCAACCAAACCGGGTTTATTCTCGTTTGCTCCGGTAAATGCGCCCTGCCGGTGACCAAACAGGTGCGAGGAGAGCAGTTCCGGGTTATGGGCATATTCTGCACAGTTAAAGTAGACCAGCGGCGGCGCAGTTCCCGTTGCATGTTCGCAGGCAAAGCGATGCATCAGTTCGGCAAAGAAGGTTTTGCCAACGCCGGAAGGGCCGGTCAACAGCACATGCAACCCGTGGGGATAAAGTACCGCAGCGCGGCCTTTTTCCACTGCGTCACGCAGACTACGGTCATAACCAATCAGGCCGCTAAAAGGGTCATCAGTCGAGTGGTCTTCCTGATGGGGGAGCAGATCGGCAACCGTGCGCACTTCACGCTCGGACTCATCCAGCGTGCGTCCCAGCAGCGTTTCCACCGCTTGACGGTGCAGGAAGAACACCGGACGGCCACGACTCTTAATCGCCAAACCGTCGCTCCACAACTGATTGAGATCTTTGCTAACTGAGTTACGCGCCAGCCCAAGGTTAAAGCCGATGGCTTCTGCCGTAAACGCTGTCTCCTGCGCTAAATCCGCAAGACTCAAGCCGCTCGTCAGCCGCGCCAGCTCTCCCTGTATTACCTCAATCCGTCTCATTCTCTTTACCGCTTAAGAAATAAATGATTGTTCAGAACATACACTATTCTGCTATGCAAGAAAGTGGCCTGGGGCCAGAGATGGTGCATTAGCTCAGACGGCTATGGCAGTTGAGGGACGACGGGGAGGCGGTATCGCTTTCGGGAAAATCCCCCGGTGGCGCTGCGCTGACCGGGCTACAGGTTCACAGTCGTCTGCTGTCCGGTAGCCCGATGTGATGGACACCTCCCACCTTACGGCATCATAACGTGCCAGACTGGAAGTGTTACCTGCAGTCCACAGGAGGAGGTGTCCACCATGAATATTAAACGTATCGGTCTTGACCTGGCAAAAAATGTCTTTCAGATCCATGCCGTGGATCACCATGAGCATGTCGTCGTACGAAAATCTATTCGCCGCGCCCACATGCACGCTTATTTCTCTCAGCTGGCTCCCTGCACCATCGGGATTGAAGCCTGCGCATCATCCCACTACTGGTCCCGCGAACTCACCCGCATGGGGCATACCGTGCGCATTATTCCCCCGAAATTCGTCAAGCCTTACCTCAAAGGCAACAAGAATGATGCCAACGATGCCGAAGCCATCTGTGAAGCCATCAGCCGCCCCGCCATGCGCTTCGTCGCGGTTAAGACAGAGCGCCAGCAGACCCTTCAGGCGGAGCATCGCGTGCGGGCCAGAGTGATAAAAAGCCGCACGGCGCTGTGCAACGAGATACGGGGCTTTCTGGGCGAATTCGGCGTGGTGCTGCCGGTCGGCATCAGCCAGTTGCGTAAGGCGCTGCCGGAGATACTGTCACAGCAGGAGCAGTGGGATGACCGGTTTATGCGCCTGCTGTGCGAGCTGGCCGAAGAGCTGCGGATGCTGGATGACCGGGTGGCGGGGCATGACCGGCGGCTCGCAGAGGCGGCGCGGGAAGATATCTGCATCCAGCGGCTGATGAAAATAGAAGGTATCGGCGTGATAACCGCCAGCGCGATGGTGGCGTTGTTGGGTGACGCGACGCAGTTTAAGAACGGTCGGGAGATGGCGGCTTATGTGGGGCTGGTTCCCCGGCAGCACTCAAGCGGCGGTAAGCAGCAGCTGGGGCATATCAGCAAGCGGGGTGACAGCTACCTGCGTACGCTGGTCATCCACGGGGCACGGTCAGTTCTGAAGACATGTGCAGGCAAAGAAGACCGGCGGAGCCAGTGGCTGCAGTCGGTGGCGGAAAGACGGAACCGGAATATCGCGACGGTGGCGCTGGCGAACAAGAATGTGCGGATAGCGTGGGCGGTGATGAGTCGCGGAGAAGATTACCATGGTTCACGGGTCGCCGGTTAACCGACGCCCCGTGAGCCATGCAGTAAAAAGAGCAGTAACCCTGTCGTGAGATTGCGAAGCGATTTAGCGTGATGAGTAACCGGTAAGACCAGCACCTGAGAAATCCGGCCTGTCCGAAGGCTCCCTGCGAAGCAAAGCCGATAGCCCGAAAGGAAGCAGGTGCGCAGAACACATCATGGCCCGGGTACGACGGTACCGAAAGAGAGGCCGGATATACGAACGCAACTTACCCTGGTGACTCACACAAAAAATAGCTTGCATCACGGGAGGTGTCCATATACGGACAGGCGCATTGCACCGCCTCCGGGGAGAAGACGGCCAGGAATATTTTAACTCTCTTCCAGTGAATACGGCAGCGGTTCGATGCTCAGGCTACCGGCATCATCGCGCACACGGAATACGCTGTCCGGCTCCATATCGTTATTCATCACCACCTGCACCAGCAGGCGACCATCATCTAACTGCACGGCGGCTAAAACGGTGCCGGTACGACGCCAGTTTTCACCCATTTTCAGCTCAAGGTCCTCCCCGGCTTCCGGCACGCGGCTGGCTTTCCCCGCCAGGGACCACAGAGCACGCTTGTTGGCACCGCGGAATTTTGCGCGGGCAACCATTTCCTGACCGGTGTAGCAGCCTTTCTTAAAGCTGATGCCGCCCAATGCCTGAAGGTTAGTCGCTTGCGGAATAAACTGTGCGCTGTTGGCGCTGTCGATAACCGGCAGTCCGGCTTCAATATTCAGCGCCAGCCACTGCTGGCTGTTGTTAAGCTGCGCTTCACCGCGCAGGGCCTCGGTGACGCGGGTGGCGGTTGTCTCATCGGTCACCAGCAGGAAACGCTCGGCCGGATGCTCAAACCACAGCAGGCTGGTGGATCCTTCACTGACAACCTGCTTGTCGGCATTCGGCAGTTCGCTAAACAGCGGTGCCAGCGCGGCACGGGCCTGGAAACCGGCGACGCCCAGCAGCACCAGTTCATCATCGGCGGCGATCGTCACTTTAGAGAACACCGCGTATTTTTTCAGTTCAGTCAATTGCGCGTCGCGCAGGCTGCGGCGTTCAATCCATGCAAACCCCTCGTTACGACGGAAAACGCGCAGATTGCTCCACATCTTGCCTTTAGCATCGCAATGCGCGGCAAGCAGGTGCTGCTCGTTGGTCAGTTGACTGATATCAGCGGTAATCTGCCCTTGCAGATATTTTTCGCCATCCGCACCGGTAATCGTCGCCAGCGCCCAGTCATCCAGCGTCATCAGCGTTAACGGCAGACGCGCGCAAGAGGAAGGCTGACGCGGAGGAAAAGGTGTAAAAGCCATAGTCATATCCCGAATAGCTTAACGCAGAGTGTGTGACTAATGGTAAAAGAGCTAGAGTGCAATGCAAGCGCTTTCGGCAAGCCATTTGTGCCCTCAATGGCGGGAAGCCAGACCGCAGGAAATAATGAAAGACCTGATTATTTTAGGGTTTTCATGGAGGCGCGCTCGCGAATCTTGATATTCCTGTGAAGTCAGTGGCGAAAACGGGTTAAACTAAGAAATATTTATAAGTAGGAAGTAAACATGGATATTAACAATAAAGCTCGTATCCACTGGGCGTGTCGCCGGGGGATGCGTGAACTCGATATCTCCATCATGCCGTTTTTTGAGTACGAGTACGATACGCTCAGCGATGGCGACAAGCTGTTGTTCATCCGCCTGCTGGAAAACGACGATCCGGACCTGTTCAACTGGTTAATGAACCATGGCGAACCGGCTGATGCGGAACTGCAACGGATGGTAAAATTAATTCAGATACGGAATCGGGAACGTGGTCCTGTGGCAATCTGATTTACGCATCTCATGGCGAGCGCAGTGGTTCTCGCTGTTGCTGCATGGTGTTGTGGCGGCACTTGTGCTGCTGATGCCCTGGCCGCTCAGCTACACCCCGTTATGGCTGATACTGCTGTCGCTGGTGGTGTTTGACTGCGTGCGCAGCCAGAGGCGGATTCACGCCCGTCAGGGCGAAATAAAACTGCTGATGGACTCCCGACTGCGCTGGCAAAAAGCGGAGTGGGAAATCGTCGGTACCCCATGGGTGATCAATAGCGGAATGCTGCTGCGTCTGCGGGATACAAAAAACCACCGTACCCAGCATCTGTGGGTCGCGGCAGATAGTATGGACGCGGGGGAGTGGCGCGACCTGCGCCGACTGGTGTTACAGAAATCGGCGCAAGATTAAGAGCCTCAGGCGAACTGCTCAGCCATTTCGCCGAGGATTTGTTCGCACCAGTTCTGGATGCGTTCATCGCTCAGGTCGTACTGGTTAGTTTCATCCAGCGCCAGCCCAACAAACAGCTGCCCGTCGGCGATAACCGGTTTCGGACTGGTAAACTCATAGCCTTCAGTTGGCCAATAGCCGATGAACTTCACGCCTTTGGTTGCCAGCTTGTCGTGCAGCATACCCAGCGCATCAAGGAACCATTCGCCGTAGCCTAACTGGTCGCCCATACCGTATAGCGCGACGATCTTATCTTGCAGATCCAGCGTATCGAGCTGTTGCCAGACGGCCTCCCAATCTTCCTGGATTTCACCAAAATCCCAGGTTGGAATGCCGAGGATAAGCACGTCATATTGCGTCATCAGGGCAGGGGAATCATCTTTCAGGTTGTGCAGCGTCACCAGTTCAGGGCCGATGATATCGCGGATTTTTTCCGCCGCCATTTCGGTGTAGCAGGTGCTGGAACCGTAAAAAAGACCTATGTTCATCGCAAAAATGTCTCAATTCTTGTTGTGACTTTGTGCTTAGTCTACCAGAAAGGCCGTGGCCGCCTGCAACTCGAATTATTTAGGGTATAATGACGCCGTTTTGATAAGCAAAGAGGCCGATGTGAAACAGGATCTCGCACAAATCGAGCAGTTTCTCGATGCTTTATGGCTGGAGCGTAATCTGGCGGAGAACACGCTAAGCGCCTACCGCCGGGATCTGACGATGGTGGTCGAATGGCTGCATCATCGCGAGCTGTCGCTTGCCAGCGTTAGCGGCGAGGATCTCCAGTCGCTGTTGGCGGAGCGCCAGACCGGCGGCTATAAAGCCACCAGTACTGCGCGCTTACTGAGCGCCGTACGTCGTTTCTTTCAGCATCTTTATCGGGAAAAAATCCGCCCGGATGATCCAAGCGCGCTGCTGGCATCGCCAAAGCTGCCGCAGAGGCTGCCGAAGGATCTGAGCGAAGCCCAGGTTGAACGCCTGCTGCAGGCACCGCTGGTGGAGCAACCGCTGGAGCTGCGCGATAAAGCGATGCTGGAAGTACTGTACGCGACGGGTCTGCGCGTCTCAGAACTGGTGGGTCTGACCATGAGCGACATCAGCCTGCGCCAGGGCGTTGTGCGCGTGATTGGTAAAGGCAATAAAGAACGACTGGTACCGTTAGGCGAAGAGGCGGTACTGTGGGTTGAGAATTACCTTGAGTACGGGCGTCCCTGGTTGCTGAACGGCGTGGCGTCCGATGTGCTTTTTCCCAGCCAGCGCGCGCAGCAGATGACGCGCCAGACGTTCTGGCATCGGATTAAACACTATTCCGTACTGGCGGGGATTGACAGCGCAAAGCTCTCCCCGCACGTGTTACGCCATGCATTCGCCACGCATTTACTTAACCATGGCGCGGACTTACGCGTGGTGCAGATGCTGTTAGGACACAGCGATCTCTCCACGACGCAGATCTACACCCACGTGGCGACCGAGCGTCTGCGACAACTTCATCAACAGCATCACCCGCGTGCGTGAGCGCTGAATAAAAAGGATTGAGTATGAAAAAAGGTTTACTGATGTTCACCCTGCTGGCGACCACCTTATCCGGTGCAGCACATGCCGATAGCGCGGCGATTAAGCAGCTGCTGGCAAAGCTGGGTGTGCAGAGCACGGACGTGCAACCTTCTCCGGTCAAGGGCATCAGCACCGTGTTGACGGATAGCGGCGTTCTGTACGTCACCGATGATGGTAAGCACATCATCCAGGGGCCGATGTACGATGTCAGCGGCGCGCAGCCGGTGAACGTTACCAACACGTTGTTGGCCGGTAAGCTCAACGCGCTGGAAAAAGAGATGATTGTCTACAAAGCGCCGCAGGAAAAACACGTCATCACCGTCTTCACCGACATTACCTGCGGCTATTGTCACAAGCTGCACGAGCAGATGAGCGACTACAATGCGCTGGGCATCACCGTGCGCTACCTGGCCTTCCCGCGCCAGGGGCTGCAAAGCGAAGCCGAGCAGAATATGAAGGCTATCTGGTGCGCCAAAGATCCTAACAAAGCACTGGATAACGCCATGAGCGGCAAAGCCGTAGAGGCTGCCAGCTGCGATGTTGATATCGCTAAACACTACACGCTTGGCGTGCAGCTTGGTGTTAACGGCACCCCGGCGATGGTGCTGAGCGACGGGACCCTTATGCCGGGCTATCGCGATCCTAAAGACCTGAAAGCGCTCCTCGATGAGCATCAAAAACAGACAAGCGGTAACTGATTCGCGTGAAACAACAGATACAACTACGCCGCCGGGAGGCGGCTGACGACGTCGACTTACCTCCAGACCTTCCTCCGCTCCTGCAACGGCTGTACGCCAGCCGGGGCGTGCGCAGTGCGCAGGAGTTGGAACGCGGCGTGAAAGGCATGCTGCCGTGGGCGCAACTGACCGGCGTCGAAAAAGCGGTAGAAATGCTCTACGGCGCATTTAAACAACAACTGCACATCGTGGTGGTTGGCGATTTTGACGCCGATGGCGCCACCAGTACGGCGTTGAGCGTGCTCGCCTTGCGCGCGCTGGGTTACGGCAACGTTTCCTATCTGGTGCCGAACCGCTTTGAGGACGGTTACGGCCTGAGCCCGGAAGTGGTCGATCAGGCTCATGCCCGCGGCGCGCAGATGATTATGACCGTTGATAACGGTATCTCATCACATGCTGGCGTCGATCACGCTCATGCTCTGGGCATTCCGGTGCTGGTGACCGATCACCACCTGCCTGGCGACACGCTGCCCGCAGCTGATGCGATCATTAACCCAAACCTGCGCGACTGTGAGTTCCCGTCGAAATCGCTGGCCGGGGTTGGCGTGGCTTTTTATCTGATGCTGGCGCTGCGCACTTTCCTGCGTGATAAAGGCTGGTTTGAGGAGCGCGGCATCGCGCCGCCGAATCTGGCTGACTTACTCGACCTGGTGGCGCTTGGCACCGTGGCGGATGTGGTGCCGCTGGATGCCAACAACCGTATTTTGACCTGGCAGGGGCTGAGCCGCATTCGGGCGGGTAAATGCCGTCCGGGTATTAAGGCGCTGCTGGAAATCTCTAATCGCGACCCGCAAAAGCTGGCGGCCAGCGATCTCGGTTTTGCTCTCGGTCCGCGCCTTAATGCGGCCGGACGGCTGGATGATATGTCCGTCGGCGTCGCATTGCTGCTGTGCGAGAGTACTGGCGAAGCGCGGGTGCTGGCGAATGAACTGGATGCGCTAAACCAGACGCGTAAAGAGATTGAACAGGGGATGCAGGCGGAAGCGCTGACCTTATGTGAAAAGCTGGAGCGCAGCAGCGAGACGCTGCCCGGCGGGCTGGCGATGTACCACCCGCAGTGGCACCAGGGCGTGGTCGGCATCCTGGCTTCACGTATTAAAGAGCGTTTTCACCGCCCGGTCATCGCTTTTGCGCCCACCGGAGACGGACTGCTAAAAGGCTCCGGTCGGTCGATTCAGGGGCTGCATATGCGCGATGCGCTGGAGCGCCTGGATACGCTCTATCCTGGCATGATTTTGAAGTTCGGCGGTCACGCCATGGCGGCAGGACTGTCGCTGGAAGAGGCGCGCTTTGATGAGTTTCAGCAGCGCTTTGGCGAACTGGTGACCGAGTGGCTCGACCCCGCGCTATTGCAAGGGGAAGTGGTTTCCGACGGCCCGTTAGCAGCGGCTGAAATGAGCATGGAAGTCGCTCAAATGCTGCGCGATGCGGGCCCCTGGGGGCAAATGTTCCCCGAACCGCTGTTTGATGGTCATTTTCGCATTTTGCAGCAGCGCCTGGTCGGCGAACGTCACCTGAAAGTGATGGTTGAACCGGTTGGCGGCGGCCCGCTGCTGGATGGTATCGCGTTTAATGTCGATACTTCCATTTGGCCAGATAACGGCGTGCGCGAAGTCCAGCTTGCCTACAAGCTTGATATCAATGAGTTCCGCGGCAACCGCAGCCTGCAGCTGATCATTGACCACCTCTGGCCAAATTGACAACAGTATATTAATGGGAGCGCGAATCCGGTAGAATTCCGCTCTTATCACCGCATTTTGACGAATCCATTAAAAGAAACCGACCATGTTTGAAATAAATCCGGTAAATAACCGCATTCAGGACCTCACGGAGCGCTCGAACGTTCTTAGGGGGTATCTTTGACTACGATGCTAAGAAAGAGCGTCTCGAAGAAGTAAACGCCGAGCTGGAACAGCCGGACGTGTGGAACGAGCCAGAGCGCGCACAGGCGCTGGGCAAAGAACGTTCCTCGCTGGAAGCCATCGTGGATACGCTGGATCAGATGTCCCAGGGGCTGGAAGACGTTTCCGGTCTGCTGGAGCTGGCCGTTGAAGCCGACGACGAAGAGACCTTCAACGAAGCCGTTGCTGAACTCGACGTGCTGGAAGAGAAACTCGCGCAGTTGGAATTCCGCCGTATGTTCTCCGGTGAATACGACAGCGCCGATTGCTATCTGGATATCCAGGCCGGTTCCGGCGGTACGGAAGCGCAGGACTGGGCCAGCATGCTGACGCGTATGTATCTGCGCTGGGCCGAAGCGCGTGGCTTTAAAACCGAGATTATCGAAGAGTCTGAAGGCGAAGTGGCGGGTATTAAGTCCGTCACCATTAAGATTATCGGCGACTACGCCTACGGCTGGTTGCGTACCGAAACCGGCGTCCATCGCCTGGTGCGTAAGAGCCCGTTCGATTCCGGCGGCCGTCGCCACACCTCTTTCAGCTCTGCGTTCGTTTACCCGGAAGTGGATGACGATATTGATATCGAAATCAACCCGGCGGATCTGCGTATCGACGTTTACCGCGCATCCGGTGCGGGCGGTCAGCACGTTAACCGTACGGAATCTGCGGTGCGTATCACCCATATTCCAACCAATACGGTCACCCAATGCCAGAACGACCGTTCACAGCACAAGAACAAAGACCAGGCCATGAAGCAGATGAAAGCGAAGCTTTATGAGCTGGAAATGCAGAAGAAAAATGCCGAGAAGCAGGCGATGGAAGATACCAAATCCGACATCGGCTGGGGCAGCCAGATCCGTTCTTACGTGCTGGACGATTCCCGCATTAAAGATCTGCGCACCGGGGTGGAAACCCGCAACACTCAGGCAGTGCTGGACGGCAGCCTGGATCAATTTATCGAAGCAAGTTTGAAAGCAGGGTTATGAGGAACCAACATGTCTGAACAACAAGCACAGGGCGCTGACGCGGCAATTGACCTTAATAATGAACTGAAAGCCCGTCGTGAGAAGCTGGCCGCACTGCGTGAGCAGGGTATCCCGTTCCCGAATGATTTCCGTCGTGACCACACCTCTGATCAACTGCACGCTGACTTCGATGCGAAAGAAAACGAAGAGCTGGAAGCGCTGAACGTTGAAGTCGCCGTTGCTGGCCGCATGATGACCCGTCGTATCATGGGTAAAGCCTCTTTCGTTACGCTGCAGGACGTTGGCGGCCGCATTCAGCTGTACGTTGCGCGTGACGATCTGGCGGAAGGCGTCTACAACGAGCAGTTCAAGAAATGGGACCTCGGGGACATCATCGCTGCACGCGGTAAGCTGTTCAAAACCAAAACCGGTGAACTCTCTATCCATTGCACCGAGTTGCGTTTGCTGACCAAAGCCCTGCGCCCGCTGCCGGACAAATTCCACGGCCTGCAGGATCAGGAAGCGCGCTATCGTCAGCGCTACCTGGACCTGATCTCCAACGATGAATCCCGCAACACGTTTAAAATTCGTTCGCAGATCCTGGCTGGCATTCGTCAGTTCATGGTTGGCCGCAACTTTATGGAAGTGGAAACCCCGATGATGCAGGTGATCCCCGGCGGCGCATCTGCCCGTCCGTTTGTCACTCATCACAATGCCCTGGATATGGACATGTACCTGCGTATCGCGCCGGAACTGTACCTGAAGCGTCTGGTGGTCGGCGGCTTCGAGCGCGTGTTCGAAATCAACCGTAACTTCCGTAACGAAGGCATCTCCGTTCGTCATAACCCAGAGTTCACCATGATGGAACTCTATATGGCTTATGCGGACTATAAAGATCTGATCGAGCTGACCGAATCCCTGTTCCGCACCCTGGCGCAGAATATCCTCGGCAACACTGCGGTGCCTTATGGCGATGAGACCTTCGACTTCGGCAAGCCGTTTGAAAAACTGACCATGCGCGAAGCGATTAAGAAATACCGTCCGGAAACCGAGATGGCGGATCTGGATAACTTCGATTCCGCGAAAGCCATTGCTGAAAGCATCGGCGTTCACGTTGAGAAAAGCTGGGGCCTGGGCCGTATCGTGACCGAGATCTTCGAAGAAGTCGCGGAAGCGCACCTGATTCAGCCGACTTTCATTACTGAATACCCGGCAGAAGTCTCTCCGCTGGCGCGTCGTAACGACGAGAACCCGGAAATCACCGACCGCTTTGAATTCTTTATCGGCGGGCGCGAAATCGGTAACGGCTTCAGCGAACTGAACGACGCAGAAGACCAGGCGCAGCGCTTCCTCGATCAGGTAAACGCGAAAGCCGCTGGTGATGACGAAGCGATGTTCTATGACGAAGACTACGTGACCGCGCTGGAGCACGGCCTGCCGCCGACTGCGGGTCTGGGTATTGGTATCGACCGTATGGTCATGCTGTTTACCAACAGCCACACCATCCGCGACGTGATCCTGTTCCCGGCGATGCGTCCGGTAAAATAAGCATTACCGTAATAAATGAAACCCCAGATTTTCTGGGGTTTTTATGCCTGACGGCTAAAGTTTATCAATGCGTTACGCGCATTATCATCCGCAGCCTGCATCACCATCCACGGGCTGAAAGCCCACGGCGTGGCGCGGATCCCGCTGAAAACATCTTCAAGATTGCACCACTGGAAATCCATCACTTCATCAGGATTTATCTGTAGCGGGCTGGCTCTTCGGGCGGCATACACCGGGCAGACTTCATTTTCGACAATACCGTTTGGCGCCACGGCCCGATAGCGAAATTCAGGATAAACAGGCGTTATGCTGTGGATATCGACGCCCAGCTCAAAGCGGCAGCGGCGCGCAACGGCCTGCTCAAACGTTTCGCCCGTTTGCGGGTGCCCGCAAACTGAGTTAGTCCACACGCCGGGCCAGGCTTTTTTATCCAGCGAACGCCGGGTGACCAGTAACTGGCCATGTTCATTAAACAACCAGCAGGAAAACGCGAGGTGCAGCGGGGTGTCGAGGGTGTGAGCGGTATACTTCTCCAGCATACCTGAAGGCTTATCTTGCTCATCCAGCAAGATGACATGTTCCTGTCGCATAGTGTCCACCAAGAATCTTAAGCACTCGCTATTATAAGCCTTAATGCGACGGAATAATTAACACTTCGGACTATTTAACCGATAGGGGGAAGCAGTACCGTAACAGAAACGGAACTGCTTGAAGTGAGATGCTTAGAAAAGCAGCAGAAAGTGAAACCGACTTTCAATGCCTAACGCAATACCGTCAGAAACGGCAGGGATCGCCATCAGCATCAGTAAGAAAAGGCTAATCATACAGCGCAGTAAGATATTCATATCACTCCTCCCGCTGGCTCTTTTTTAGCTTTCGCAGCAGCAACCACATGCGTACCGTACGGACTTTTCCACCCGAGGATGCCGTTTCTTGCGCCAGTTCCGTATGGTGGCGATAACCATTAAAGAAGAGGTTAAGCACCACGGCGCTAACGGTGGCCAGCATAATACCGCTATGCAGCAGCGGCTGGAGTACGGCAGGCAGTTTAGAAAAGAAATCATGTGACAATGTTGGCGTCATGCCCACGCCGAGGCTGATCGCCACAATATAGAGGTTGTAGCGATTGGTGGTGTAGTTACAGCGCGACAGAATGCGAATCCCCGTCGCCAGCACCATGCCAAACATCACCAGACCGGCTCCGCCCAGTACAAACTGCGGGATCGATGCCACCAGTACCGCCATTTTGGGCACCATGCCAAACAGAATCAAAATCACCCCAGAGGCAATACACACCCAGCGGCTGTATACCCGGGTCACGCTGACCAGTCCGACGTTTTGTGAAAATGACGTATGGGGAAAGCTATTAAATAAGCCGCCAATCAGCGAGCCCACGCCATCAACGCGCAGTCCGCGGATAATATCCTGCGAAGACAGTTTGCGACCGACAATCTCCCCGAGGGCGAGGAACATGCCCATCGATTCGATAAAGACGATGATTAACACCGCCGTCATGGTCAGGATCGATACCGGATCAAACACCGGCATACCGAAGGCCATTGGCGTGACGATGGCAAACCACGAGGCGTCCTGCAGGCCGGAGAGGTTAACCTCATTCATCATCCACGACAGCGCAAAGCCGAAAATAATGCCTAACAATACGGCGACGTTGGACAGGAAACCTTTGGCAAAGCGGGTGATTAATAAGATAAAAACGAGCACGGCAAATGAAATACCCAAATAAACCGGATCGCCGTACTGCGGATTCCCTTTTCCCCCGGCGGCCCAGTCGATGCCGACCTGGATAATGCTCAGGCCGATAGAGGTAATCACCACACCGGTAACCAGCGGAGGAAACAGCGGGATTAAGCGCCCGATAAGCGGTGCCAGTAAGGTGGTGATGATGCCTGCGGCAATGGTTGCGCCAAAAATCCCCAGCAGGCCAATATCCGGATTCATCCCGATGGCGATCATCGGCGTTACGGCGGCAAACGTCACCGACATAATTACCGGCAGACGAATGCCCATAAAGCGACCGATCCCAATGCATTGCAGCAGCGTCACCACGCCGCAGCAAAACAGATCGGAGCTAATCAGCAGCGCGACGGCCTCTTTATTCAGCCCGAGCCGGTCGCCGATCATCAGCGGCACTGCCACTGCGCCTGCATACATCACCAGTACATGCTGTAGCCCGAGGACGACCAGCTTTCCCGGCGATAAGATGCGGTCAACCTCGTCGATGGTGCCGCCGGGTTCGGCGGGAGGTGGAAGTTGAGAATCTATGGCGCTCATGTGTATTTCTCCTTGAACCCGGCACGCGCCAAAATCGGTTACCGGGCAGTAAAATGGCGAACCTTTCGACCCATCACATCTGGCGCTTAAATCGCCCATCCTCCGGCATAGAATGCCACCAGGGCGAGGGTGATAATCACGGTGCCGATATTCAGCTTTTGCCACTCGCGAGCGAAGACACGCCCGACAACCAGGGTGACAAAACCCAGCATAATGCCGGTGACGATATTGCAGGTCAGGACGATAAATACCGCGCAGACCAGCCCGGACATTGCATCAATAAAGTCATCAAAATCGAGCTTCGAGACGTTACTTAGCATCAGTAACCCCACGTACATCAGCGCGGGCGCGGTGGCGTAGCCGGGAATCAAATACGACAGCGGCGATAAAAACAGAATCAACAGGAACAGGAGGCCGACGATGGTCGCCGTCAGGCCGGTTTTCCCTCCGGCGGCGGTTCCTGCGGCGGATTCAATATAGACCGCCGCAGGGGCGGCACCGACCAGGCCGGAGAACACGGAGCTAATGGAGTCGCTGGTCAGCGCTTTGCCGCCGTTGATAATCTGGTTGTCTTTATCCAGCAGGTTTGCCTGCCCGGCCACGGCGCGGATAGTGCCGGTGGCGTCGAATACGGCGGTCATCACCAGCGCCAGCACGCTGGGAAGCACGGTGGGCTGGAGCGCACCCATGATGTCGAGACTAAAAATCAGTGATTTACCATCTTCACCGCTCAGGCTGGGTATCGCGACCAGGCCGTGATACTGAACGGCGGGATCGAAAATCAGGCCGATAATTGAAATGGCAATAATGACCAGTAGGATCCCCCCGGGGACGCGATTTTTTTCCAGACCAAAAATTACCGCCAGACCCAACAGGCTCATGATCACCGGAAAGGAAGTAAACGATCCGAGCGCCACCGGCAGCCCTTCCAGTGGGTTTTTTATCACCATGCCGACACCGTTCGCTGCAATGAGCAGCAGAAACAGCCCAATACCGATGCCGGTACCGTGAGCGATACCCATCGGCAGGTTACGCAAGATCCAGGTGCGCACCCCGGTAACCGAAATGGCGGTGAAAATTACCCCCATCAGAAAAACCGCGCCCAAGGCGACGGGAATGCTGATGTGCTGCCCCAGCACCAGGCTAAAGGCGGTAAAGGCGGTCAGGGAAATGGCGCAGCCGATGGCCATTGGCAGGTTTGCCCACAGCCCCATCAGCAGTGAACCGAAGCCCGCAACCAGGCAAGTGGCGACAAACACGGCGGCGGGCGGGAAACCCGCTTTTCCCAACATGCCGGGCACCACGATGACCGAATAGACCATCGCCAGAAAGGTGGTGAGTCCCGCCAGCACTTCCTGGCGAACCGTACTGCCGCGAGCCGAAATTTTGAAATAAGCGTCCAGCGCACCGCGGGGCTGCGATGCATCCGGGGTAGGCAGAGTATCTCCAGACATAGTTATGTCCTCAGCAGAATAGAAGGGTTTCGTCAGGTGCGCTCATACACCAGGCGGCCGTCAATATAGGTACGATAAATAGAACGATCGTCACCCAGCGTCATCATCACGAACAGCTTGTCGACCAGGGATACCGAGTTGTCGTAGCGTAGCTGCTGCAACGGCGTCGCCGTCGGCTCCAGCACCACAAAGTCGGCCTCTTTGCCCGGAGTGAAATTACCAATCAGATGGTCAAGCCCCAGCGCTTTCGCGCCGCCGAGGGTTGCCAGGTAGAACGCCTCATAGGCCGAGAGCCGATACCCCTGCAACTGCACCACTTTGTAGGCTTCGTTTAGCGTTTGCAGCATGTTGAAGGTGGTGCCTGCGCCGATGTCGGTGCCCAGCCCAACCTTGATTTTCTTACGCCAGGCTTTTTGCAAATTGAACAGCCCGCTGCCGAGGTACAGGTTCGAGGTGGGGCAAAAAGCGATGCTGGAGTCGGTTTCGCTCAGGCGATCCCACTCTTTCTCTTCCAGATGTACGCAGTGGGCGAAAACGCAGTTTTTACCGGTCAAACCATACTGGTGATAGACGTCAAGGTAGCCATCATGATCGGGATAGAGCTCTTTAACCCAGGCAATTTCATCTTTGTTTTCACACAGATGCGTATGTACCCAGGTGTCGGGATACTCCTGGCGCAGACGTTGCGCCATCGCCAGCTGTTGCGGCGTTGAGGTTGGGGCGAAGCGCGGGGTGATGGCATACAGCAGGCGACCATTTTTGTGCCAGCGTTCAATCAGCGCTTTGCTTTGCTGGTAGCTGCTTTCGGCATCATCCAGCAGATACTCCGGCGCGTTGCGGTCCATCATCACTTTGCCCGCAATCATGCGCATGTTGATATGGCTGGCGGCTTCAAACAGGGCGTCTACCGATTGCGGATGCACGGTGCCGAAGACCAGCGCGGTGGTAGTGCCGTTACGCAGTAGCTGCTTGAGGAAAAAAGAGGACATTTCGCGCGCATATTCCAGGTCCTGATAGCGCCGCTCGGTGGGGAAGGTGTGCTTGTTCAGCCACTCCAACAGCTGCTCGCCATAGGCGCCAACCATCTCGCTCTGCGGGTAGTGAATATGGGTATCGACAAATCCCGGAATCACCAGCTTGCCGCGATAATCGCGGACCCGGATGGCTTCAGGAACCCGATGTTTTCCCTTTTCCCATTCGCCAAACCATTCGACTTTGCCCTCGCGAATTAACAGCAATCCATCCTCGATAAACCGCAGCGCCGATTCGAGCTCCTCGGGATGTTCGATGGTGCGCGTGATATCGATAAAGCTACCACGCACGGCTTTTAGCGTGTGTTCTCCTGACATGTGAACTCCTTACAGTTAATCCGCTTCTTCCAATGAATCGGCTGCGGGCAAGACGTCCTCTTGCCGATAGCCGCCCGGAAGAATGATATTCAACAGGATTGCGGTCAGTCCGCCTGCGCAGATGGGGTTTTCCACCAGCACATAAATTGAGGCGGGTAAGATTTTGAAAATTTCCGGATCGTAAGAGACGCCAAGCCCCAGCCCGAGAGAGGTGGCGACGATCAGCGTTTCACGGCGCTTCAGGCCATTGGAAATAATGATGCGGATCCCGGCGATAGCGATCATCGAGAACATCAGCGTCATCGCGCCGCCCAGTACCGCCGAGGGGATGGTGGTGAAGAAGCCGCCAATGGTCGGGAACAGGCCGAGGATCACTAGCATGACGGCGATGGTGCGCCCGATATAACGCGAGGCGACGCCGGTCATCTGGATAACCCCGTTGTTTTGCGCAAAAGTGGTGAGCGGCAGGGAGCCAAGCGCGGAAGCGATGACCGAGACCAGTCCGTCCGCCAGCACGCCGCCTTTCAGGCGCGACTGGTACTCATCACCCTGGATGGGGCGTCTCGACACCATCGCCGTAGCGGTGATATCGCCAACCGCTTCCAGCACGCTCAGCAGGTAAATGGTGCCGACGACCAGAAAGTGATGCAGGCTGAAATGAAAACCGTATTTAAAGGGGATTGGGATAGTCACCAGCGGCAGGTTTTTCATGCCGCTGAAATCGACCATTCCCAGGCACAGCGACACCACGTAGCCCACGCCCAGGCCGATGGCGATCCCCCCCATGCGCAGCAGCGGGCTACGACAGCAGTTGAAGCCAATCACCACCATCAGGACCAATAAACCCACACCGAGATTTTCGTAATTACCGTAGGTGCCGCTGCTCTTTGCCGCGAAGCCGCCGCCAAAATCAATAATGCCGACTTTAATCAGGCTCAGGCCAATCATCAGCACCACAATACCGCTGACGGTAGGTGTAATGACCCGGCGCAGATAGGGGAGGATAAAAGAGGAGCCGACCACCAGAAACGCGCCGACAAACGACACGCCGAGCAGCGAGGACATAATCAGCTCTTCGTGAAAACCGTCGCTTTTCATACCGCTGCCAAGCGCGATCATCACGGTGACAAACGAGAAGTTCACCGACTGTATCGACAGTAATCCGGAGCCGACGATGCCGTAGCGGTTCACCTGTAGCCAGGTGCCGATCCCGGAGGCGATCATCGCCATCGAAACCAGGTAGGCGGTGGTTTCCGCAGAGAGTTGTAGCGTTGCCCCCACGATCAGGGCGGGGGTGACCATGGGAACGAAAATGGCCAATAGATGGGTAATCGCTCCCACAATCGTCTGGTGAAAAGGGGGGCGATCCTCCAGCTCATAAATCAGATCGGAACCTGTGCGGTTTATATCAGACATCCCTTTACTCCCTCTATTTGGGTATATACCCGTCATACTTCAAGTTGCATGTGCGTTGGCTGCGTTCGTTCACCCCAGTCACTTACCAGAGTAAGCTCCTGGGGATTCGCTCACTTGCCGCCTTCCTGCAACTCGAATTATTTAGGGTATAAGCAAATTTGATCATCTGAATCAGTGAAATTAAATTCTGCGAATTTTGGGCGCAGGAGGCCCTGAGAAAGGCGGTTCTCAATCCACAGACGGCATTTAATATTGATTGAATCACTTAGCCAGGCCGTCTCCCCGAAATGGGGAACCGGCAGGTTTTCTCCCTCAGAGAAAGCATCGGGGTGAGGGGGAGTGTGTGTTTTTCCCCTCACCCTAACCCTCTCCCCAAAGGGGCGAGGGGACTCCCCTCTGCGATTTTTTGTTAAATAGCAACGGATAAGCGGAGTTACAGCCCGCACCCTCCGGTTTTCTCCCTCTCCCTGTGGGAGAGGGCCGGGGTGAGGGCATCGGCAACAGCGCCGTAGCGGCCCCTTGTGGTTACAGTTTTCCTAACGCGCTCAGTATTTTCTCTGGCGTGAAATGCCATTCGCGTAGCCAGACGCCGCAGGCATCGTGAATGGCGGTGGCAATCGCCGGAGCCGCGCCGTTGACGCCGATTTCGGAGATTGATTTCGCGCCAAACGGGCCGACCTTGTCATCGCTTGGCACCAGCACCGCGCGGAAATCATGCGGAATATCGCCGATTTTCGGCGCGCCATAGCTGCGCAGATCGCGGGTAAGCGGATGGCCCTGTGCGTCGTAAAGAATCTCCTCCGTCAGGCTATGACCAATGGCGCGCATTGACGCCCCGTAAATTTGCCCCAGCGCCAGCTCCGGGTTAACCGGCGTGCCGCAGTCCAGCAGCGCATAGAACTTGTCGAGGCGGATTTCACCGGTGCGGGTATTCACCGCTACTTCGGCGAAGTTGGCTCCATACGGGAAGGCGAAATCAGCGGTGATATAGCTGGCGGTGGCGACTAACGTACCGAAGCCGGTGCCGGTCTCGGCCTTGTGGGCGATATCGGCATAGCTCACTTCCCCCTGCTTACCGCGCACCACGCCGGGGGCTATCAACTCAACGTCGCTTAGCGGTTCCCCGAGCATCTCTGCGCCGTGGAAGCGTATTTTTTCCCGCAGATTTTCTGCCGCCTTACGCGCCGCATTGCCAGAGAAGCAGGTGCCGGACGAAGCGTAAGCGCCTTTGTCGAACAACGCATGATCGGTGTCGCCGGAAATAACATGCACCTCCTGCGGCGGGCAGTGCAGTACTTCCGCCGCCAGCTTGGTGACCACCGTATCCAGTCCGGTACCAATATCTGCGCCACCGGAGTGAACGATAAAGGTGCCATCGGATTCGAGCTTGATCATGCAGTTGGCCTGGTCGATGTCCGGGATCCCCGACTTCTGCATAATGATCGCCACACCGCGACCTGTCCGCCAGTCGCCCGCGTGCGGTTTCGGTGACGACCATTGGATCATCTCGCGGCCCTGACGCAGGATCTCCTCCAGCGCACAGCTGGCAGCGGTAGGCACCGACGTTGGCGCTTTACCTTCGCCAATCGCGCCAAGGATCTTCAGCTCCTGCCCTTCATGCACGCGGTTGCGCTCGATAATCTCCAGTTGATCGATCTGTAGCTGCTCCGCCAGTTCCGCCAGCGCCATAGTGATGGCGAAGTTGCCCTTCGGTGCGCCATAGCCCTGATAAGCGCCGGTTGGGCAGATATTGCTGTAGTAGGTGGTCACTTTGAAATCGACGTTATCGCAGGGATACAGCGGCAGCGACAGCGCCGGTCCGTTGGACGGCACGGTCAGCGAATGGTTGCCGTAGGGGCCGGTGTTGGCGCGGAAATCCATCTTCACTGCCGTCAGGCGACCATCTTTCTTCGCCCCCAGCTTCACCGTCACCTTGGCGACGTGGCGAGAGGTATTGGCGATAAACTCCTCTTCACGGGTATAGCGGAAATAGACCGGGCGTCCGGTGACGCAGGTGGCCCAGGCGCAGACCTCTTCCAACAGGATATCCTGCTTCGAGCCGAAGCCGCCGCCCACGCGCTCTTTAATTACGTGAACCTTGTGCTGCTTCATGCCGACCAGACGCGCCACCTGGCGGCGAAGGTGCCACGGAACCTGGGTCGAGGCGTGAATAACCAGACGATCGCCGTCCATGCGGGTAAAACAAAGATGCGGTTCCGTCGGGCACTGCTGGGCCTGAGTGGAGGAGTAGGTGCGCTCGATAACCACATCGGCTTCAGCGAAACCTTTCTCCATATCGCCAATATGGCCGTGAATGCTGGCGGCGATATTTTTGCGCGGGCGCGAGCCAATGGGGAAATTGATAATCATATGTTCGCCGCGCTGGGTGGCGTGGCGGTTATCTTCTTCCAGCGTATCCGGCGCGCCAGCGACATACACCACCGGTTCATCGTGAACCACTGGCGCGTCATCGGCCATCGCCTCATCAATCGACATCACCGGCTTAAGCACCTCATATTTGACGTCGATAAGCTTCAGCGCGGCCAATGCAATATCTTCACTTTCAGCGACAACCGCCGCGACGCGATCGCCGACGTGGCGTAGCTTCTTACCGAACATCCGCCGGTCGAGCGGTGACGGTTCCGGTGCGCTCTGCCCGCCGGGGGTGTAATAGATATCAGGGCAGTTAAGATGGGTGATCACGTGAACTACGCCCGGTAGCGCCTCGGCCTTGCTGACGTCGAGATGAGTAATTAGCGCATGGGGATGCGGGCTGCGCAGCATTTTAATAATGCAGGCGTCCGGCGTGACGCGGTCCTCCACGTAGCAGGGCTTGGCCTGCACCATGGTTGCCGCATCGGTTTTCGGATACAGCTTGCCGACGACCGCCAGATCGTCGCGGAAGGTCGGGGCGCTATCGATAGCGATCTGCGGGTCGCCTTTACGCGCCACCGCCAGTTCGATCACCTGATAATATTGCTGCCAGCCCGCGTCACGGCTGAATAATCCGGAGAGCGCGTCATCGATCTCATCGCGGGTCGGGGTGGCGATACGATCCAGCAGATCGCTGATAATCAGCGCGGCGGCGGGATCGTTATAGCCCGATTGCACCACGCCGACATCGACCATCGCCTGCTGCACCAGACTGAGCTGATTCCATTTGCCCAGCGATTCGCTGGTGCGGATCTCCGCCTGTTCAAGCTGAGCGGCGATCAGCAGGGAGGCATTAACGATGCGGCCGTTAAACAGAATCGCGTCGGAGCCCGCGAAGCCGAAACCATCGTCGCTGTTGCGCACCGAGTGCATCCCGAGGCCGAAAAGCAGCGCCTGTACGTTAGCGCCGGGATTGACCTTCATCTCGCGCGCAGCGCCGTTCAAGGTAAAGTGAATCATCATACGACCTCCTCGCCCATCTGCTGGCAGTCGGCATACAGGTCTGCGACAACCACGCCGGTGATATAGCGTTTATAGGCCACGCTGCCCCGAACATCCTGCTGAGGGAAAATTGCGGCGGCGACGGCCTGCTCCAGCGCGCTGCCTTCCAGTTGCTGCGACTCCACGTCCCGCAGGCGCAGAGGGCCATCGGCCACGCCGTCCAGCGCGATATGTACGCCGTCGTGCTCTGAGATGGCAACCGCCGCGGTGACGACGGTTAACCCCGCCTGTGAGCGGCTGATTTTGCGCGTGGCGCAGGGGCGGAAGGGGTCTTTAATGACGATTTCCGTGATCAGCCGTGCGCCGGGATCGGCGAGATAGCTCTCCAGCGACAGGCACTTGCCATCGCCAAATACCAGATGCGCGTCCAGCGCCAGCAGAACGGGCAGCAACACCGACTCTTCTTGTCGTGCGGCGATTTCGCCGCCGAGGGTTGACTGGTTGCGCAGGTGGCGAGAGTAGACGAAGCCCAGCGCGTCGTGTAGCGCGGCGGGAATGAAGTGCGCATCACGCAGGGTTTGCAGACGCGTCATCGCGCCAACGCGCAGCGCGCCGTTGTCCCAATCCACCCATTCCAGCTCAAGGTCCTGTAACGAAATGGCGATTCGCTTATCCGGTCGCGTCGGGGTGGCATTGATCTTACTGCCCCCGGCAAACCAGACGGCATCATCCTGGTAGCGCGATTTGAGCTCCAGCGCCTGCTCTACAGAGTCTGGTTTGAAAAATTGCTCGATCATAATCTTTCCTCATCAATCCCCCTTTCAGCACGAAAGAGGGCGTGGGCTATGCCAGCGAGTCCATACGTCGCCACATATCTGCGGCGACTTTTCGGGCCTGGGTGTAAATCGAATCGCAATCAAAGGTGAACTGCCGGTCTTCGTAGACCATCACGCCGTTGACCATCACGCTATGAACGCTGGCGGAACCGAGGCCAAAGGCGATATGTCCGGCAATATTGTCTGCCAGCAGCGGCGTTGGCGCGGCATAATCGCAAATGGTCAGGTCGGCTTTATAACCAGCCTCTAGCTGCCCAAAGCGGGCGCTAAAGTTGCGGCTCAGCAGTTCGTTACCGCTGGCCAGCGCGCGGGCGAAGCTGTCCGGCCACAGCGGGCCACCAGCATCGCGATGCTTAAAGAAGGCAAACTTCATCTCTTCCAGCATGTCGGAGCCGATACCGTCGGTACCCAGCGCCAGGTTGCGGATATCGGTGAGGTGATGGTTGTAGCCCACATGGTTGTTCATGTTGGAACGGGCGTTGTGCACCAGAAAAGCATCCTGTTCGTTGAGTAGGGCGATATCGTCTGTCGACAAATACAGTCCGTGCGCCACCAGCGTTTTGCTGTTGATAAGGTCGTATTCCGCCAGCCTAACCAGCAGGTCTTTGCCATAAAGATGGTGGCTGTGGGAGACATCATAGAGATCTTCCGCCGCGTGGATATGCAGCCCGCGCCCGGTAACCTTGAGGGCCTCACTGAGCATGGATAGCCCGGCATCCGGCACGGTAAAGGGAGCATGAGCGCCGATATGCGCTTCCACCAGATAGGGCTCCGTGCCCGTCGCCCGCGCATGGTCTATCTGGCGGGCGAAGCGGATATTTTCCTCTACGCCTGCCTGCAATTCATCGACTCCACCGTTGCGGTCGGTGGTTTCAAAGCAGGTCATCCCGCGCAGGCCAATCTTCAAAAAGGCATTGCGCAGCGTAGAGAGCGAGCCATCGATATACGCCGGAGAAGCGTGATGGTCGATGACCGCAGAGCATCCGCTCTTAATGGCTTCCATTGAGCAAATCAGCCCGCTGTAGTAGAGCGACTCTTCGTCCAGCGCGCGGTCCAGTCGCCACCACAGATTTTTCAGCGTCGAAATAAAATCCGGGCTGGGGGCGATGTTGGCCATAATGCCGCGCGACAATCCGGAGTAGAAATGGTTGTGTGCGCATACCAGTCCGGGCATCACGATGCGTCCGTGCATCTCCTTCCAGTCAGCCTGTGGATAGCGTCGGGTCAGCGCATCGCCAACCTCAACAATAACGTCATTTTCGATAGCGATATCAACGCCTTCCTGCACTTTTGCCGGATAAAGTTGTACGGCGGTCACATTCTTTAGAATTAACATCGTTATACCTCCACCCGGCCCAGCAGATAATGATGCTGCTGGTGGACATGGCTGATGATGCGACACATCTCATCCAGCCCCGGAGGGATGCTGGCGAACTGGCCGTCGTTGTCGATATTCAGTACCCAGCTTTGGCTATCGAGACGCACGCGCACGCGGTCATCTTCCACCAGGAATCCGGGGTTGCTGCTGGAGTCAAAATCCTGTGCCAGGCTGAAGACGGTGATTTTGTCTTTGTAGGGTTTGCCCAGCCACGGGCAGAACTGGGCGCAGTTGCCGCATTCGTTGCAGTAAGCATCCAGATGCAACGTCTGGAAGCGATTCTGGAAGCCAGGGACCGCAATAGAGATGTTGGCGCGGTTCGGACAGACGTCCACGCACTTGCTGCACACATAGTTGCATTCAAGGCAGCGTTCGGCTTCCTGAGCGACGAAAGCATCGCGGTCGTCTTTATCGACTATCGCGACCGCTATTTCCCCCTTGCGCTGGTAGATTTCCGCCGGGCTGACGTTGTTCCAGCGTTTATCCGCGTGGTGGGAGCGGATATTTTCCCGATAGAGGATGGTATCGCTTGCCCGACGGGCTGAGCCGATAGCGGCGACGATGGAAGAGGGGCCGCGCTGAACATCACCAATCATAAAGACGTTGGCAAGGCGGGTTTCGCCGCTGGCATTGACCTCCGGCCAGCCTTTTTCATCCAGCGGAATACCCATGGCGCTCAGGGCGTCGGTATCCTGCTGCTCGCCGATGGCGGTGATCAGGCTGTCGGCATGCAGCGTTACGGTTTCATCGGTTTCAACCGGACGGCGGCGGCCTTTGGCGTCCGGTTCACCCAGCGACATCACCCGCAGGGTCAGCGTGCCGTCGGCATCAAAGCGCTGCGGATTATTGAGGAAGCGGAATTCAACGCCGTCGTGCAGCGCCTCTTCGTACTCTTCACGCCAGGCGGGCATTTCCTGAAGCGAACGGCGATATACGATAGTGGCTTTCTCTACGCCGGGTACGCGTAACGCCGCGCGGGCGCAGTCCATGGCGGTATTACCTGCACCCACAATCACCACGTGTTTACCCAGATTGAGCGTGGAACCCAGATTATATTCCCGCAGGAAAGGCAGTGATTTCCAGACGTGCGGGTTATCGCCGTGCAGCGTGACGCCGCTGTTTTTATCGGTACCGGTAGCAACCAGCACATACTGATAGCCCTGATTTTTTAGCTGTTCGACCGTCAGATGCGCATCGCAGCCGTACTCAAATTTCACGCCGTGGTCGGCGACAAAATCGATATCGTGCTGGATGAGCTCCGCCGGAATGCGGAACTGCGGAATGATGTTTTTGACGACGCCGCCAGCGTTGGCTTCCCGCTCAAACACGGTAACCGGATGCCCCGCGCGCGCCAGAAAATAGCCTGCGGCAAGCCCCGCTGGGCCTGCGCCAATCACCGCAACCGGATGGCGTGAGCCGGAGCCCGCCGGTTTATGCCAGCGCTGTTTGTACTCGTTCCAGCCTTTTTCTACGGCAATTTTCTTCAGTTCGCGGATGTTCAGTGCGCTGTCGTAGTCCAGGCGCGTACAGTTGTACTGGCACTGATGATCGCAGATATGCCCGGTGATAGCGGGCAGGGCGTTGCGCTGATAAATCAGCTCCAGCGCGTCGGCATAGCGCTGTTCGCCCATCAGGCGAATGTATTCCGGAATATCCTGTTTGATCGCGCAGGCCGTAATACAAGGTGCGACGTAGCAGTCGGTCAACGGCAGATCTTCAGCAACCTCAATGCGCTCTTCCGGTTTCCAGTGTTTCTGCGTATAGGCCATGGTGACGGCGTCTTCTGCCAGCCGATTTAACCGCTCGACGTCGACGTGGGCCATGCCCCATGCATCCGATGATTCCAGCTCGCGCATGCAGGCGCTCAGGCGCAGGTAGCCACCGGGCTTGAGCAGATCGGTCGCCATCGTAATGGGGCGGATACCGGTGTCGAAAATGTCGCGAATGGTCAGCTGGCTGGCGCCGCCGGAATAAGAAATGGGTAATTTGCCGTCAAAAGCGCGGGACAGCACCGCCGCCACGTTGATGGCGAGCGGGAACAGCGCGCGGCCAGACATATACATCTCATCGCCGGGAAGCGCGCCTTTATTATTGATGGTGCCAAGGGTGTTGGTCAGCTTCACGCCGAAACCGAGCGATTTCTGTTTTGCCAGCGCCACCAGGCGTTGCAGCATTTCCAGCGCCTGGGCCAGTTTGAGATCGTGCTCGAACGACTCCTCTTTCAGGCCGATATAAGTAAAGCCGCAGCTATCCAGAATCTCGCGAACGCGCGCATAGCCCAGCAGCGTCGGGTTCAGCTTCACGAAGGTGTTCAGCGCTTTTTCTTCCAGCATGTACTGGCAGATAGCTTCGATTTCGTGCGGCGGGCAGCCGTGCATGGTGGAGAGCGTGACGCCGTGAACCAGGGTGGCTGGTATGCGCGCGGGCAGCGCGCGCAGGTTTTCCCGCTGCCCGCTCAGGCCGTGGCGCTCAAGGAAGGCGTCGTCGTGCAGCCAGCGGCTAAGCGTGTCGCGATATTGCGCAAATTTCGGCTGCGTGGAGGCGTCTGTCATTGAGTCAATAAACTGCTGCATCGGCGGCTGCTTGATGCCGTCCAGGTTGTAGCCGACGCTCATATTGAAGATAAAAGACTTTTCCGCGCCCGAGGGCTGGAAAACCTGCTCTAACAGATGCAGAACGAACCACGCTTTCAGGTACTCATCCCACGCTTTTTGCAGGGTAAATTCGGTGGACCATTCGGTATTGAAGCACTCGTCTTCGGCATCGATACAGGGTTTTTCCAGCTCCAGCCGGTCAAGGATTTGTACCGTTTTCAGCTCGATAAAACGGCCGCCGGTGAGCCAGGAGGTGACAATATTTTGCGCCAGCTGGGTGTGTGGGCCAGCAGCGGGGCCAACGGGGGTAGCGCAGGTTTCACCAAAGACGCTGACCGATTTATCTTTGGCAGGTGAGTAAAATTGTTGCTCGGGAATACCAAAGATGGAGCGCTGCTGTTGGTATTCATCAAATATGCGCGTCAAGAGTTCCTCGAACGGAACGGGACGCATAATATCCCCCATAACCCTCTCCTTTACCCGTCATACTTCAAGTTGCATGTGCGTTGGCTTCACTCGTTCACCCCAGTCACTTACTTATGTAAGCTCCTGGGGACTCTCTCACTTGCCGCCTTCCTGCAACTTGAATTATTTAGGGTATATAGTTCTCACTGATTGACCGGTATAGATAAACCGGTAGCCTGAGAGAGATAGAGCAACATTCGCACCACTCTTGCTGGCGAGCGGCATAAATATAATTTTTTGTGAAGCGCTTCTAAAGTTATGTCTGCTTTGTGAAAGATCTCACATTGCGTAAATGAGAATTAAAATCAGTCCTGGTTGTTGATGAAGTCAGCGTTTCTCGAAAGTATCTTATTTTCTCAAAAAGGGTGAGTTTGTATCATTATGATAAGTGCGGAAGACGCCTGGTTTGATTATTTGAACGCAATCGTTTAACTCGGCAGATAAGCTATTTTATTGACAATGATGCAGGTTAATAAAATCCTCTGGCGTATCGATATCTAAAGTGATTTCGCGATTGTTTATTTCTACTCTATTATGCGCACCCGCCAGCAATGCCTGACGCATATTTTTATGTGGCCGGGAGATAGCTTGCCGCAGGCACTCTCTGGTGAGCAAAATAGGGTGTCCAGGGACGCCGTGATAGTAAGGTATGAGCGCACTAGTGTTACGTAATATCCACATTTTATTGAATATTTCAACGGTGAGACAGGGCATGTCGCCGTGGGTGATGAAGCAGTATTCGCTCTCAACGGCGGCGGCGGCAGCCTTCACGGAGGAGTATAAACCGTCAGCATAATCTGAGTTATGGATAATAATAATATTACGCATATTGGCATAACGCTGATGCAGTTCATTGCCACGATATCCGGTGACTAAAATAACCCGGCTGCAAAATTGCAGGGCGTTTTTGATACTTGCATCAAGAATTGTCCCTCCTTGCCAGGGTAACATCATTTTCCATTCGCCCATCCGTGATGAAAGCCCTGCGGCGGTAATAATACAGTCGATAGCTGGCATTGCGCGTCCATTATTTAAGGTGATTGATGGTTACCAAGGAAAATATAAAGGATAACGCCGAATTGTTCTTTGACTTAGGTGCGCAGAGTCGTCCCTCGGTTATTTCAGTAGTGGGGGCCGGAGGCAAAACCAGCACCATTTTCTGGTTGGCTCAGTTATTCCATGCCAGCGGACGGCGCGTCGTGGTGACGACGACGACTCAAATGTTCCTGCCTGATGCTGCTTATCCGGTGATCTTTTGTCGGGAGGCTGCCGCTCTGCCTTCCCACTATCTCAAGCTGCCCATTTTAACCTGTTTTCACTCCTGGAAAGCGCAGGAGGGCAAAGCGCGAGGTTTTTCGGCGAGCGCCATTGATGCGCTGGCGGCGCGAGAGGAATGCGACGTTATTTTAGTGGAAGCTGACGGCGCTCACGGATTGCCGCTGAAAGCGCCGGATGAGCATGAACCTTGCATACCTGAAAGCAGCTGCTGCGTGATTGCCGTAACGGGCGGGCACATGCTGGGGGAGAAAACGGGCGCGGAGAATGTCCATCGCTGGCCGTTGTTTGCTGATATCACTGGCCTGACAGCGGATGAGCCGCTGACGTTCGGGCACCTTCTCCGGCTCATTCGCCATCCGCAGGGCGCGTTTAAAAACGTACCGCCGGGCAGCCGACGGATCTGGTTCCTCAACCAGTTTTCTCAATCTGAGAATCGCCTGGCTGAAGACGAACTGAACTCGCTCTTGCGCAATGGGGATATGGATGCCATCTGGCTGGGCGCGATACTGGAACGCCCGCCGATTATGCGCAGATTTGTGAGATAGCGATGCCGGGAGACCGGATCTACCGAACGGATATCCATTGAGGTTTTTATGAATATTTTCACAGAAGCTGCAAGACTCGAAGAACAGAACAGTCCATTTGCGCTGGCGCAAATTGTGGATAGCCGTGGCTCAACGCCGCGACATTCAGCAGAAATGCTTGTCCATCAGGATGGAACCATCGTCGGCACCATTGGCGGCGGTATGGTGGAGCGTAAGGTGATCGACGAGGCGCTACAGGCATTAGAGGAGCGAAAGCCGCGCCTGTTTCATGGGCGAATGGCGCGTAACGGCACCGATGCTGTAGGTTCAGATTGCGGCGGCGCGATGACGGTATTTATTAGCGTCCACGGGCTGCGGCCCCGGCTGGTGTTGATTGGCGCGGGGCATGTGAATCGGGCTATTGCCCAGAGCGCGGCGCTATTGGGTTTTGATATTGCCGTGGCGGATATTCATCGCGAAAGCTTAAATCCGGCCTCTTTTCCTCCTTCGGTACAGTTACTCTGTGCCGAGTCATTTGCCGCGGCGGTGGATGCGCTGGAGATCCGCCCCGATAACTTTGTGCTGATCGCCACCAATAATCAGGATCGCGAGGCGCTGGATAAGCTGGTGGAGCGCCCGGTGGCATGGCTGGGGTTGCTGGCGAGCCGCCGCAAGGTTCAGCTTTTTATGCGCCAGCTGCGAGAGAAGGGGGTTGATGAAGAGCATCTCGCGCGCCTGCATGCGCCGGTGGGCTATAACATTGGTGCCGAAACGCCGCAGGAGATTGCGGTGAGCGTGCTGGCTGAAATCTTACAGGTTAAAAACAATGCTCCCGGCGGCTTGATGATGCGAGCGGCGCACCCGTCCGGACACCAGCGCGTGGTGGTTCGCGGCGCGGGGGATATCGCCAGCGGCGTGGCGCTGCGTCTGTTTCACGCCGGATTCAAAGTGTTCATGCTGGAGGTTGAGAAACCGACGGTTATCCGCCGCAGCGTGGCTTTTGCCCAGGCCGCGTTTGACGGCGAAATGGTGGTCGAAGGCGTAACCGCCCGGCTGGCGAGCACGACGGCAGAGGCGATTGCGCTGGCTGAACGCGGCATTATCCCGATACTGGTCGACCCTTTCTGTTCATCGCTTGAGGCGCTGAAGCCCGTCTGCGTGGTCGATGCGATTCTGGCGAAACAGAATCTGGGCACTCATATTGAAATGGCGCCGGTGACTATCGCGCTCGGGCCAGGGTTCCGTGCAGGTGAGGATTGCCGTGCGGTGATTGAGACCAATCGCGGTCACTGGCTGGGGCAGGTGATTTACTCGGGCTGCGCGCAGGAAAATACCGGGGTACCCGGCAATATTATGGGCCACACCGCGCGTCGGGTGATCCGCGCGCCCGCCGCAGGCATCATGCGTGCCAACGTGAAGCTAGGCGATCTGGTAGAAGAGGGTGATGTCGTGGCCTGGATTGGCGAAAGCGAAATTAAAGCGCCGCTATCGGGCATGGTGCGCGGCTTGTTAAGCGATGGTCTGGCTGTGGTCGGCGGCTTTAAGATTGGCGATATCGACCCGCGCGGCGAGACCGCTGATTTTACCAGCGTTTCTGATAAGGCGAGGGCGATTGGCGGCGGCGTGCTGGAAGCGCTGATGATGCTGATGCATCAGGGCGTGAAATCGACTAACGAGGTGCTGGAAGTCGCATAAGGTTGGTTAGTGTATCCCATTGTTATGTATTAAAAAATGTTAGCAAGACGGTTCCCTCTCCCCTTCGGGGAGAGGGTTAGGGTGAGGGGAAGTGTGCGCTCTGATGCCCTCACCCCGGCCCTCTCCCCGAAGGGAGAGGGAGAAAACCGTTCGGGGTTCCCTCAGGGATTTTCCCGCACGACAAATCTCATGTTGTCTGGATCGATATCCGGCTACTGGCAAATCACGGTGCCGGTTTTACCTTCGATTCCTTCTTTCGCTTTGCTCAACACGGTAATCAGAGATTCGCGTCCTGGTCGGGAACGGGCGAACGAGGCGGCGGCTTCGACTTTCGGCAACATGGAACCTTTGGCGAAATGCCCTTCGTTGATAAAGCGCTCCGCATCGCTTAATGACAAGCGATCCAGCCACTGTTCGTTAGGTTTACCGAAGTTGATAGCCACTTTTTCCACCGCCGTTAGGATGATCAGCATATCCGCATCGATCATTTCGGCGAGCCGGGCGCTGGCCCAGTCCTTATCGATCACCGCGCTGGCGCCGCGCAGATGGTTGCCTTCACGGATCACCGGAATGCCGCCGCCGCCAACGGTGATCACTACCTGCCAGGCATCCAGCAGAGTTTTGACGGTCTCTTTCTCAATGATGTCTATCGGTTTAGGCGACGCGACGACGCGGCGATAGCCGCGACCGGCATCCTCTTTCAGCGTATAGCCCTGTTTCTCCAGCTGTTCAGCCTCCTGCTGAGTGAAGAATGAACCGATAGGTTTGGTCGGATTCAGGAACGCGGGATCGTGGGCATCAACTTCCACCTGGGTCACCAGCGTCACTACCGGCTTATGCATCCCGCGTGACAGCAGCTCTTCGCGCAGCGCGTTTTGCAGATCGTAACCGATATAGCCCTGGCTCAACGCCACGCATACCGACATCGGCAGCATCGGCGTGTGGGCTTCGGTTTTCGCCGCCGCCTCAAAGGCCAGGTTGATCATCCCGACTTGCGGCCCGTTGCCGTGGGTGACCACTACCTGATGGCCCTGGGCGATTAAATCGACGATCGCCTGAGAGGTCATTTTGACGGCCTGCATCTGCCCGGCCAGATCCTCTCCCAGCGCATTTCCGCCGAGGGCGAGAACAATTTTCTTACTCATTTTTCCTCACTTATTCAGTATGCCAGGGATGGCTAAACGGTTTGCGTCTCAGGAAGCGGCCCCGGCCCGCTCTGGCGTTAAACTCCCCTTTGCAAAAGAGGGTTTCACCGCGCGAAAGGGTTCTGACGATCGCCCCGGTACAGCGAAAGTCCTCCCACGGGGAGTAGTCGGCGTTGTCATGCAGTTCGGCGTGACGAATTTCCGTCGTTTGATTCGGGTCGATAATCACCACATCGCCATCGGAACCGGGGGCCAGCCGCCCCTTCTGCGGCCACAGGCCGAACAGCCTGGACGGCATGGCGCTGGTCATATCGACAAAGCGTTCTGGCGTGATGCGCCCG
Organism: Klebsiella sp. RHBSTW-00484; assembly: GCF_013705725.1. Classification (NCBI taxonomy): domain Bacteria; kingdom Pseudomonadati; phylum Pseudomonadota; class Gammaproteobacteria; order Enterobacterales; family Enterobacteriaceae; genus Klebsiella; species Klebsiella sp. RHBSTW-00484. The sequence continues at coordinate 1,093,795 of NZ_CP055481.1, forward strand.
CTCATCACGGCGCTGGAAAAGAGCAGCAGCAGGCGGTTTTCCACGCCGGGCAGACCGTTCGGGCAGCGGTTGAAATCGCCGCCGGAGAGCTGCTGGCGCTGGGCTATCGAAAAGTTGCAGTGGTCGGTGGCGACCACGTCGATTGCGCCGTCGCTGATGCCGCACCAGAGTTTGTCCTGCTCGCGGACGTTGCGCAGAGGCGGGCTGAGAATAAAATTCAGCCCGTCAGGTGCGTCATAACGGCGCTCATCCAGCAATAGATATTGCGGGCAGGTCTCTACCCACACCGGCTGGTGGTTAGCTCTTGCCAGGCGTAAATAATCCAGCCCCAAACCGTTGGAGAGATGGACGATATACAGCGGCGCATTTCCGGCGAGCTGCGCCAGATTGATCATCCGGGCAATGGCCTCGGCCTCGCACTCCAGCGGGCGGCTCAGGGCGTGATAGCGCGGCGCGGTCAGCCCGGCAGCAAGAAACTCGGCGCGCTTGCAGGCAATGGCGGCATCATTCTCCGGATGGACCGTCGTCAGCGCGCCGGAGATGTGCAGGCGACGCAGCGCTTGCAGCACATCATCGTCGTTGAGCTTGTACTGATAGGTCAGGTAGAGCTTAAAGCTGCTGATCCCCTCTTCAACCATCATCGGAATTTCATCAAGAATGGCGTGATTAATATGCTGAATGACCCCGTGGAAGCTGTAATCGACCACCGCTTTATGTGCGGCGTAACCGTGGTAAACCTCCAGTTGATGGCGTAACCGGCAGCCTGCCGGGCCAAACCCCATATGATCGATGATGGTTGTTGTACCGCCACACGCCGCCGCGCGGGTGCCGGTAAAAAAATCATCACAGCTACGGGCAATGCCGACGTCAATGTTGAAATGGGTGTGCACGTCCACGCCGCCGGGCATGACGTAGCAGCCGGCCGCATCGACGATCTCGCAAGGTAGCTGTGGCGTAATATTGTCACCGAGCTGACGAACAATACCGTTTTCTATCAGCAAATCCTGTTTTGCCTGTCCGTCAGCGTTAACGACGATTCCGTTTTTAATCAGTACGCGCATAGCAGACTCCAGAAATCCCCCGGTAAGCCGGGGGATGCAGAGGGATGATTATTTTGTTGCCAGCCAGCTCAGCGGGATGGCGGCGTACATGGCGGCGCAGGTGACCAGATGCGATTTCCAGGTTTTCTCGTTTGGCGCATGGGCTTCCGGCTCTTTGCCCGGACCAAAGCCGATCACCGGAATGCCGTGACGTCCCATAATCGAGACGCCGTTGGTGGAGAAGGTCCACTTATCGACCACCGGCGCTTTGCCGAACAGCCCTTCATAAGCATTAACCAGCGCTTTGACGGTGAAGTGATCCTCTTCGACTTTCCAGGTCGGGAAGTAGCATTCGGTTGGATAAACTAATCCGGTCCAGGATGGGCGGTCATAGTTGTACATCGACACCACCGCATTGGCTTTTTGCACGGCGGGCAGGGCGCGGATTTCGTCCAGCGCGCCTTCCCAGGTTTCGCCCCAGGTCAGACGGCGGTCGATGGAGACCGCACAGCTATCCGCCACCGCGCAGCGGCTTGGCGAGGTGAAGAAGATCTCGGAAACCGTCAACGTGCCCTTGCCGAGGAATTCGTCGTAAGCCAGATGCTGTGACAAATCCTGCAATTCATTGAGAATCGGCCCCATCTTGAAGATCGCGTTATCGCCGCGCTCTGGTGCAGAGCCGTGACAGCTGACGCCCTGTACATCAACGCGGATTTCCATACGCCCGCGCTGTCCGCGATACACCTGACAGTCGGTCGGCTCGGTGCTGACGACAAATTCCGGGCGAATGCCCGACTGCTCGATAATGTACTGCCAGCACAGGCCGTCGCAGTCTTCTTCCTGCACGGTACCGGTCACCAGAAGGGTGTACTCATCTTCCAGGCCGAGGTCTTTGATGATCTTCCCGGCATACACCATCGATGCCATGCCGCCTTCCTGATCGGAAGTGCCGCGTCCGCCGATCAGCTCATCGGTTTCCATGCCTTCATACGGGTCAAATTCCCAGTTCTTAATATTGCCGATCCCCACGGTATCGATATGGGCGTCCATCGCCACCAGCCGCGGGCCATGACCGATATAACCGAGAATGTTGCCCATCGGGTCGATCTCGACTTTATCGAAGCCGACTTTTTCCATCTCCTGTTTGATGCGGTGAACCACGCGTTTTTCATCGCAGCTCTCGCTGGGGATGGCGACCATATCGCGCAGGAAGCGCGTCATGTCGGCCTGGTAGTGGTGTGCTTTTTCCAGAATCAGTTTAAAGGGAATGTGCTTAGCCATTGTTGTTCTCCAGTTTTCACTCCCGTATCTCCTTGGGAGCCTGTTCTTATAGGGGGATTACGGGGTGACCGGATGTTTGCCTTCCCAGACCACTTCGCGATAGTGCTTCACGTCGGTGTCGCCTTCGGTGCTGATAACCAGCACGATGGCGTCTTTATCCAGCGCCAGTTTTTCCATCAGGGCCTGACGCTGCGGGTGATGGTGTACGGCGGCCAGAACGCCCAGGCCTACGGCGCCGGACTCGCCGGAGATCACTCGCGGATCGTCGCCATACGGATTACCCAGCACGCGCATACCCAGCGCGGCGACGCTGTCCTGGCAGGAGATAAACTGCGTGGCGCAGTTGCGCAGAATTTCCCAGCCGAGCGGGTTAGGTTCGCCACAGGCCAGACCGGCCATGATGGTCGCCATATCGCCGCCGACGTTGACGATGTCGCCCTTAACGCCCGAGCGATAAATGCAGTCGGCTTTATCCGGCTCAACGATAATGCTGCGCAGGTTTTGCGGGCCATAAACATCCACCAGGTAGCCCAGCACGCCGCCCGCCATCGCGCCGACGCCAGCCTGGAGCAGCACGTGAGTCGGGACCACACCCATTTCGCGCATCTGCTCCACGGCTTCATCGGCAAGCGTCGCGTAGCCCTGCATAATCCAGGTCGGAATTTTGGTGTAACCTTCCCAGGCGGTATCCTGCACCACCTCCCAGCCGTTTTGCTGCGCGTGTTGCATGGTCAGACGAACGGTGTCGTCATAGTTCATATCGGTAACGATGCATTCAGCGCCGAGGTTAAGAATGGCGTCGACGCGCTCCTGAGCGGAGCCTTTCGGCATATAAATCACCGCATGTTGCCCGAGCTGCTGCGCGGCCCAGGCGATGCCGCGACCGTGGTTGCCATCGGTAGTGGTGGCAAAGGTCATCTTTTCGCCGATGGCGTTTTTGAGCTGCGCGAACGAGAGCGTCTCGATATCAAGGTGATATTTCTCGCATAGCAGGCGGGCGATGGCATAGGCACCGCCGAGCATTTTGAAGGCGTTCAGCCCAAAGCGTTTTGATTCATCTTTGACGAGAATTTTTTTCACGCCAAACAGGCTGGCAAGACTGTCCAGCGCGCAGAGCGGCGTTGGGCGGTAGCCCGCAATTTGCTGGTGGAACTGGCGCGCCACTTTGGCCTGTTTTTGCGAAAAAAGGGGCGACGTTTCACCGTTATAAAAATGGTTGTCGGCAATATCGATCTTCAGTGTGAAAACGGACATATCCTATCCTTATTGGCCTCCGGAAGGGAAAGCCGACCGGCGGGTCGGCTCGAGGGTTATTTCATGCGCTGTTGCGCTTCTTTCAACAGTTGTTCCAGCAGGACGCCGGGCTTCGGATATTTGCGGGCGAGGATCATCGCGGCGATGATGTAAGGCTTCCAGCTGGCCTCTTTATAAGTGGCGATGCGGTATTTTTCGAACACACCTTCGGTAACTTCGCCCTCTTTACAGGAGACGCCGCTGATATCGGCTGGCAGGCAGTGCATATACAGCGCTTCGCCGTCGCGGGTTAGTTCCATCATCTCTTCGGTGCAGTGCCAGTCTTTATGCTTCGCGTTCTGCTCCAGACACTGTCTTTCCAGCTCTTTCAGTGCGGCGTGGTCGTTAGCGCGCAGTAATTCGGTACGTTCTTCCATCACTTTGTAAGGGGCCCATGACTTTGGATAGACGATGTCGGCGTCCTTAAAGGCCTCTTCCATGCTGGTCACCTGGCGGAAGCTGCCGCCGGAGGCGTTGGCGTTGCTTTTCGCCACTTCGATAACATCGGGAATCAGGTCATAGCCTTCCGGATGCGCCAGCGTGACGTCCATACCGAAGCGGGTCATCAGGCCGATAATCCCCTGCGGTACGGAGAGCGGTTTACCGTAGCTCGGGGAATACGCCCAGGTCATGGCGATTTTTTTGCCTTTGAGGTTTTCCAGCGAGCCAAAGTGCTCGCGCAGCCAGGCCAGATCGGCCATCGCCTGCGTCGGGTGGTCGATATCACATTGCAGGTTAACTAACGCCGGACGCTGCGGCAGGACGCCCTGCTTGTAACCGTCGTCAAGCGCTGCGCCGACTTCACGCATATAGGCGTTGCCCGCGCCGAGATACATGTCGTCGCGAATACCGATCGCATCGGCGCAAAACGAGATCATGTTGGCCGTTTCGCGGACGGTTTCGCCGTGGGCGATTTGCGATTTGCCTTCATCGAGATCCTGCTGGGCGAGGCCGAGCAGGTTGAGGGCCGAGGCATAAGAGAAGCGGGTACGGGTGGAGTTATCGCGGAAAACAGAAATCCCTAATCCGCTGTTGAAGACTTTGGTCGCGATATTCTCAGCGCGTAGCATCTTCAGCGCGGCGGCGACGTCGAGGACTTGCTTCAGTTCATCCGGCGTCTGCTCCCACGTTAATAAAAAATCCTTCTCGTGAAGGTGCGAGGTCAGCGAATTGATATCCTTTATCAGCTCATTAACAGTTTTCATTATAAGGTCCCGGTAGTGGAATGACGGCAAGGTGGCTTAACGGCTGTGACTGCGCGATATCACAGCGATACCATCAACTAACAATAAGTGTGCCAGGATTAATTCAAGGCGGCGTTAGTCCTATTTTAGGGCGGTTATTTGTGGCTGCGATCACAAATTAACAATGTTATTGGTGGGAATTAATCGACGTAATCGTTTGGCTTTTTAAATATCATTTTTCATCGCCATAAAGAGAATGAGAATAATATTAAGGGGCGGGGAGTAAATCGTCATATTGATAAATGCGCTGGGGTAATTCTCATATTGATATAGAAATGTGACACCTCTTGCATAATTATCATGACAAAATGATAAACCCCCCGCTTTTTATCAAAGCCGTTTTTTTCTGAGTTAGTATCATAGCCCTCTTGCAGTCATCGATATCCTCAACGATCTACCGCTTAAGTGATGCCGGAAGGTAAGTCTATGGTCCTCGCAACAACGCAATCCGTTTTGATGCAGATTCAACCGACTATTCAGCGCTTTGCCAGAATGCTGGCCAGCGTTTTGCAACTTGAGGTAGAGATTGTCGACGAACACCTGTGCCGCGTGGCGGGTACCGGCGCCTACGGCAAGTTTCTGGGGCGTCCGCTAAGCAGCAATTCAAGGCTATTGCGCTTTGTTCTGGAAACCCAGCAGGAAAAGGTGGTCACCCATTCTCGCCACGATCCGCTCTGTGAAGGATGTGACAGTAAAGATAATTGCCGTGAGAAAGCCTTTTTGGGCACGCCGGTTATTTTACAAGACCGCTGCGTGGGGGTGATAAGTTTGATTGCCGTTACCCATGAACAGCAGGAGCATATTAACGATAATCTGCGCGAGTTCTCCGATTACGTTCGCCATATATCGACCATTTTTGTTTCGAAACTTCTGCAAGATCAGGGCGGCAATGACAGCATCAGTAAAATATTCGCGACGATGATCGAGAATATGGATCAAGGGGTGCTGGTTATTGATGAAGATAATCGGGTGCAGTTTGCTAATCAAACGGCACTGAAAATACTCGGGGTGATGCAAAACACCATGACGGGTAAATCCGTGCGCTTCAGACCGCTCACCTTTGAAAGTAATTTTACGCACGGGCATATGCAACATATTGTTTCGTGGGATGATAAAAGCGAACTCATAATTGGTCAGCTGCATAATGTTCAGGGGCGGCAATTATTCCTGATGGCCTTTCATCAGTCGCATACCAGTACCGTCGTGGCGTTAGCCGATAATGAACCGCATATTGAGCAACTGGTCGGTGAGTGTCGGGTGATGCGCCAGCTTAAGCAGTTGATTGGTCGTATTGCCCCTAGCCCTTCCAGCGTGATGATTGTCGGCGAAAGCGGTACCGGGAAAGAGGTGGTCGCCCGGGCAATTCATAAGCTCAGCGATCGCAAAAATAAACCTTTTATCGCTATCAACTGCGCTGCAATTCCGGAGCAACTGCTGGAAAGCGAACTGTTTGGCTATGTGAAAGGCGCATTTACCGGGGCCTCCGCCAACGGTAAAACCGGTCTGATTCAGGCGGCCAATAGCGGGACGCTATTTCTTGATGAGATTGGCGATATGCCGCTGGTGCTCCAGGCGAAGCTGCTGCGGGCTATTGAAGCGCGGGAAATTCTGCCTCTCGGCGCCAGCAGTCCGGTGCAGGTGGATATCCGCATCATCTCCGCCACCAATCAGAACCTCGGGCTGTTTATTGCCGAGGGTAAATTCCGCGAAGATCTTTTCTACAGGCTTAACGTCATCCCGTTAACCCTGCCGCCACTGCGTGAACGTCAGGATGATATCGAGCTGCTGGTGCACTACTTCCTGCATCTGCATACCCGTCGGCTTGGCCTGGTTTACCCCGGCATCGCCCCGGATGTGGTGACGTTGCTGAAGTATCATCGCTGGCCGGGCAATCTGCGGGAATTGAGCAACCTGATGGAGTATCTGGTTAACGTTGTTCCTTCGGGAGAGGTGATTGATAGCACGCTGCTGCCACCGAATCTGCTCAATAACGGCAAAGCGCCCGAGCGTGATATCGCGCCCGCTGAGGTGCTGCACGTGCTGGCCGACGACGCCGGAGGCACCGCGCTTGAGGAGATGGAGAAACAGATGATCCGCGAAGCGCTGTCCCGGCATCACAATAAAAAACAGGCGGCGGACGAGTTGGGCATCGGCATCGCTACGCTCTATCGCAAGATTAAGAAATATGGATTGCTGAACGTCTGAACGGCACCTTTCCCGGAGGCGATGCTGCGCATCTGTCCGGGCTACCAAACCTGCATAGCGAACCCGTAGCCCGGGCAAGGCGCGTCGAGCGCCGCCCCCGGGATGAAGTGGGCAGAAGATAGCAGAGTGTCCCGGAGGCGATATCCGACGCGCGTTATTCCTGCTTCTCGCAGGCCTGTACGGCCTGGAGGATCATCTGATAGCCGGTGCAGCGGCACAGGTTTCCCGCCAGCCCCCGGCGGATCTCCAATACGGTTAGCGGTTGGTTGCGCGGTTTGGCGAGCATGGCGGTGGTCGCCATAATCAATCCCGGCGTGCAGAACCCGCACTGAACGGCCCCCGATTCTGCATAGGCTTTTTGCACCGGTGACAGCCGCCCGGCCTGTTGCTCTCCCTCCAGCGTGCGAATCTCCTTGCCTGCGGCCCAGACAGCGAGATACAGGCAGCTGTCTATCGCCGTTCCATCAATCAAAACGGTGCACGCGCCGCACTCCCCGACGCAGCAGCCGTGTTTCACGCTCAATAACCCCTGTTCGCGCAGCAGCTCGGAGAGCGGCATACCCGGCGAGACGCTTAGCTGAAAGGCCATTCCGTTGATTCGACATTCGATGGTGATTCTGTCGCTGTGATTCATTGCCATTCTCCTCCCGCCGCGATCACGGCTTCGCTGACCACTTTTTTTGTCATCGTCTGGATAAGGTGCAGACGAAATGCTTTGCTGGCGCGCCAGGAGGAGCGCGGGGTGACGTCCTGCAATACCGCTTCGCCGAGTGTCTCGAGGGTTTGCCGGGTTAATGGGGCGTTTTGCGCGCTCTGTTCAGCATGTTGGCAGCGGATGGGCGTGGGGGCGGCGACTCCGAAGGCCAGCCGCAGCTCGCGAATGCGCCCTCCCTCCAGACAACAGCGCGCGGCACAGCCGATGGTGGAAATATCCATGGCATCGCGCATGGCATATTTATAGTGTGCGCTGCCGGTAGATGAGGTGGGCTGGGCAGGAAAGTGAAACGCCACCACCAGCTCGTCGTGCTCAAGGGATACCTTGCCGGGGCCGGTGTGGAAGCCGTTGATCGGCGTAAAGCGCGCGCCTTTCGACGAATGGATCTCCAGCGAGGCCTCGTAAATCAGCGTCGGGGTGGCAGAGTCGGCGCTGGTCGCTCCGTTGCAAATATTGCCGCCGTAGGTGGCGACGTTACGAATTTGCGGTCCGGCGATTGACGCAGAAGCCGCGCTGAGAGCGGGAAGATGGCGCTGGACTAAGGGATTGTCGATAAGCTCGCTGAAGGTGGTGGCGGAGCCGATGCGAATCCCGCCATGCTCAGTGAGGGTAATGCCGCGCAGCTCCGCTAAGGCGTTGATGTCCACTATATGGCGATAACGAGCGTTGTGATGGTGAAGCTGAATTAAAACGTCAGTGCCGCCCGCGAGCAGTTTCGCCTGCGGATTGTTTGCCAGCAGCGCGATGGCCCCGGCGATATCCGGGGCGCGATGGTAGGTCGCGATATCAAACATAGTCTTATCCTTTAATCAAACCCGCTTCGTGAAACGCCTCGAACAGCCGTTTTGGCGTCAGCGGTAGCGTATCGACAGCGACGCCCGTCGCCATTTTGACCGCGTTACGAATGGCGGCGGCAATGGGAATAATCGGCGGCTCGCCGAGCGATTTATGCCCGTAGGCGGATTGCGGCTCCAGCGTTTCAACGAACGCGCTCTCCAGTTCCGGGAGATCGAGCATGGTCGGCATTTTGTAATCCAGCAGGTTGGGATTACGCACCACGCCGCTGTCGGCATCGATAATCATCTCTTCAAACAGCGACCAGCCGATGCCCATCCCCATTCCGCCATGCACCTGACCTTCCGCCAGCTGTGGATTCAAAATATGACCAGAGTCGTGGACGTTAAGGATCCGGTTAATCGTGACTTTACACAGGGCAAGATCGACGCTCAGGTCAACAAACGTGCAGCCGAAGGCTGGGGGATTAGTGGTGGTTTTCACCGAGCTTTCCGCCGACAGCTGACTGCCGCGTTCCGGATGATAAAACGCGTCCATGGCCAGGTCTTTCAACGACAGCAGCGGGTGAGCGGGGCGATCGATAAGGACGATATTGCCGCCGATAAGCGTCAGGCTCATGGCCGACTGATGCAGTATGACAGCGGCGTGCGTGAGGATTTTTTCTTTCAATTCCAGCGCCGCTTTGCGCAGAGCGGGCGCGGTGGTATAGCTTTGCCGCGAAGCAAACGCGCCGGGATCGAACGGGGTGACATCGGTATCCTGGGTCGAAATCACGTGTACATTGCTCACCGGGACGCCGACGGTCTCCGCCACCATCTGCGCAAACACGGTATCGGCCCCCTGACCAATTTCCGTCGCGCCGCTCTGGACGTTGATCGTCCCGTCCTGATTCATCAGCAGGCGAACCCCGGCGATCTCAACGCCGACCGGCCAGGTGTTGGAGGTATAGCTAAAGCAGGCGACGCCGACGCCGCGACGGATATCGCCGCGCTGATTTTGATATTCTGCGCGGCGCTTGTCCCATTCAAACAGTTCGCGGCCTTGTTGCAGGCACTCCGGCAGCCCGGCGCTGTAGATAATTTTGCCGGTGAGCGGGTTGGTGTCCCCTTCGCGGGCGACGTTGAGTAAGCGGACATCTATCGGGTCGAGCCCCAACGCGGTAGCGGCATCATCGATCATTGCTTCCACCGCAAAGACCACCTGCGGCGCGCCGTATCCGCGCATCGCGCCCGCCGAGGGCAGATTGGTATAGCAGGTGGTGGAGCGGTACCCGTAGGCGCTGCGTGGATAGAGATACGCTACTTTGTTGCCGCCCGCCGAGGCGATGGAGTGGCCGTGCGAAGCATACGCCCCGGTGTTAGACAGCACGTCGAGACTGTAGCCTTTTAAGATGCCGTCGCGATTGATGCCCATCCGTCCGTCGATGGTAAACGCATGTCGCGTGCGGGAGGCGAGAAAGCACTCTTCGCGGCTGAGCGAGACCTTCACCGGAATGCCGCCGAGCTTGCTGGTCAGGAAGGCCGCCATAGGTTCTTCCAGTACGTCCTGTTTATTGCCAAAACCACCGCCGACATAGGGCTTAATAACCCGCACGCAGGACCACGGAATGCCGAGCGCCTGACCGACGACCCGGCGCACGATGTGGGGGATCTGGGTGCTGGTGACGATGGAGATGCGGGAATCCTCTTCCATCCAGGCAAATGAGGTGACGGTCTCCATATGGCAATGCTGGATGACCGGCGTTTGATAGTGCCCCTGAATCTGCAGTTCTGCGGTTTCAATCGCCCCGGCAACGTCTCCGGCGGCCATTTCACTCTGTTTGAGCAGGTTGCCGCCGGGATGGATTTCGACGGCCCCCTCCGCCAGCGCGGCCTCCGGGGTGGTAATCACCGGCAATGGCTGCCAGTCGACCTTAACCAGCAGCGCCGCTTTCTCGGCGGTCAGTTCGTCCCTGGCCACCACAATCGCCACCGCGTCACCATGATGACGGACGTGACGGGTCAGCAGATAGCGGTCGGCGGCGTCGCGTTTACCCGCCTCCAGCGTCCAGGCGTGGCCTGCGGTGGCAAACGCAATATCCGGCACATCTTCCCAGGTAAATACCGCCAGCACGCCGGGCACATTTTTGGCATCGTCGCAATTGATGCTGTTGGCAAAGCCATGCGCGATGGGGCTGCGAACATATTTGGCATAACACATGCCTGCCATCACGTAATCATCGGTGTATCTGGCCCGCCCGGTCACCTTGGCAATGGCATCCACGCGCATACATGACTCACCGGTAACGGTCGCTTCTCGCGATTCCATAGTCGTCCCCCTGAAATGAAGATTTGGCTCGCAAGCCAATACCTAAAACAGGCAAGAATTACGCCAGAAGCGGAAATTACGGTGGGTAAGTCAAGGAACTGTGATGACGTTAAAAGTTGTGGCCGGTATGGGGAGGGGAGGGAGAAAAAAAGCCGCGCGGCGCGTATCATTATGAGCTTAATCAAATCATTATGATACGCGACGATAGATCCTATCAGGCAACCAGCGTCGCCCAAAAATGGGAGAACGGCATCACCAGAACCAGTCCGGGCAGCATATTGGCGACCGGGAACAGCTTGATGTTACAGATACGCAATCCGGTCGCTACCATCAGCAGCCCGCCTGCGCAGGAGAAATCCGCCATCATTTCAGGCGAGATCATCGGCAGGATAACCACCGCCAGCATCGCTAACGCCACCTGAATAATGACCTGCGGGATAGCGATAGTCATCACCGCGTAACCCAGCAGCGTGGCGAAGATCCCGGCGGTGAACAGATCGAGAATCGTTTTGATGTACAAGATTGAGGGGTCGCCGCTCATCCCTTCCGTCATTGCCCCGAAAATGCCGGTGACGCTGGCGCAAAACAGTACCAGGATAGCGACAAATTTCTCAGTGAACTCTTCGTGGCTCAGGCCCTGCACCGGGGGGATCACTTTATTGATAAAACCCCGCGTTGAGCCTGCTGCCTTACCAATGCCCTTTTCCAGATGTAGCAGTTCGCCGAGAATTGCGCCGATCACCATCGCCAGCACCACGGCGGGCATATATTTCACTTTCAAAACCAACGTAATGCCAAGACCGACGGAGCACAGGCCGAAGGTCATCGGCAGCGCCGTTTTTACGCGATCGGGAAGCTTACCGCCCGCCGCTGCGCCAATAAGTCCGCCAATAATTACGGCGGCTCCATTTACATATGGGCCGATTAACATTGAATAATTTCCTGTTAATTAAAACTTAGCTTGCCCTCGCCCCAGCGAGGGATGTTGTTGACCTCAAGGTCAAACAGGTCGAGCGCGCGATTAACGCTATGGGTAATGATGTCGTCTGCCGTTTGCGGGCGTTGATAGAGCGCCGGAACTGGTGGGAACACAATCCCGCCCATTTCCGTCACCGCCAGCATATTGCGAATATGGCCGAGGTTGAGCGGCGTTTCGCGGGCCAGCAGCACCAGGCGGCGGCGCTCTTTCAGCACCACGTCCGCCGCCCGGGTGAGCAGGTTGTCGGTCAGACAGTGGGCAATGGCACCCAAAGAGCGCATTGAGCAAGGGGCTACCAGCATCCCCAGTGTTTTGAATGAACCGCTGGAGATGGATGCCCCCAGATTGCCAATGGGATGCACCACGTCAGCCAGCGCCATCACCTCATCCAGCCGATAATCCGTCTCCAGTTCGCAGGTTTTCTCCGCGCCTTTTGAGACCACCAGATGGACTTCAACGGGAAGCGGGCGCAGCAGTTCCAGCGCCTTCACACCGTACTGAAATCCTGATGCTCCGCTGATACCAATGATGATGCGTGCTGTCATGGCAATCTCCTTTATTCGAAATCCGGCAGGAAGCGCTTCACGTCCACGTCTTTAAACTTGGAACGCTGGAAGTTGTGCTTCAGGTGGAACGGTACCGTGCAGTCGAAAATGGTTTTGCAGGACATCCCCTGTTGCAGGATGCTCGGGCTGTACTCCGGCACCTGGGACGGGTCGAGCGGATGGCAGCGCACGCCGGGGATGGTAATGGTGTCGACATCGCCCTGATAGCGGGTTTGCATCGCCCACAGCACGTCGTCGCTATCGAAAATATCCACGTCTTCATCTACCAAAATCACGTGCTTCAGTTCCGGGAAGGCGGAGAAGGCCAGCAGCGCCGCCTGGCGCTGACGCCCTTCATCGGCTGGGGAGAATTTTTTAAACTGCAGTACCGCCAGCAGTTTGCCGCCGCCCGCTGAGTGGGCGAAAACGTTCAGCAGTTTGCCCGGCATCGCGCGTTCCACCATATCCAGAATGCTGGCTTCCGTCGGAATACCCGCCATATTCACATGTTCTTCGCCCGGCCCGACGGTGGTGCGCCAGATAGGGTTGATGCGATGGGTGACCGCTTTCACTTTAATCACCGGGATGGCTTCTTTGGCTTCACCGGTATAGCCCGGGAATTCCGGCATCGCGCGACCGGTATCGGTGTTCTGATCTTCACGTACGCGCACGTTGGGCAGCAGCTCGCCTTCAATCACAATCTCGGCGTGGGCGATGGCTTTTTCGTTGATGGTTTTACACTGCACCATTTCAACTGCTTTGCCGCGCAGCGCGCCCGCAATGCTCAGTTCGTTGAAGCCCAGCGGCGTGGTCGGCGGCTCGAAGCAGGCGGCAATCTCAATGGCCGGATCGACACCGATGCTGATCGAAATCGGCAATGGTTGGCCAGCGGCCTCTGCCTTCATGCGGAAGGCGTCGATATGGCGGCCCGGCGTCAGCCACATGGAGAGTTCGTCGCGACTCTGTACGCACAGGCGGTGAATGGTGATATCGGACTCATGGGTTTCCGGGTCGGAAGCGTAGCACAGGCCCATGGTGATATACGGCCCGGCGTCCTCTTCGGTATTGGTCGGGGCAGGTAGCAACTTGCGTAGATCGAAATCGGCATCGCTTGCCAGATGGACCACTTCCTGACATACCGCTGGACCTTGAGCCATCACCGGCGCTATTGCGTTTTCTACCGAATCTTTAAGCAGGTGCCCCAGCTTTGCTGATTCGCACTGGAGAAAATGGCTGACGCGCTGGCGGGAGCCGTTGAGGCCAATCGCCACGCTGATATCGTGAAATCCTTTGATTTTGTTAAACACCATCACCGGGCCGTTTTTGCGGGTCGGACGCTGGCAGGTACCGCCTGCGCCAACGTAGCGATAAACCCCGGAGAGCTCCGCGTGCGGGTCAACTTCAGTGTCGGTTTCGACGTATTCGCCGGGAAGGGTTTTCAGGAGTTCGAGCGCTGAGCGTAAATCATGTACTGTTTTGTTATCAGTATTTGCCATGGGATGTTCCTTCAGAAAAGCAGTTTTGCTACCGGCACAATATTTTTCATCGCCCTTTTAAACAAATACCGTTTAGCGGAGGCTCAGTAGATCAAAAAAGTTTATTTTAAGAATGTGTTAACGGATGATTAATCAATATGAGGTGAAGCGGCGCTGGCTTTTTATTTGGCGGCGTAAGTGTGATACTGATATACCCTAAATAATTCGAGTTGCTTAAAGGCGGCAAGGGAGTGAGTCCCCGGGAGCATAGATAACTATGTGACCGGGGTGAGCGAGCGCAGCCAACACATAAGCAGCTTGAAGTATGACGGGTATAAGAAGATAAATCATGGGTGGCAATGATGGATTCAAAGCGCTTACGTTACTTTTGTCGGGTGGTGGAGCACGGTTCCTTCAGCCAGGCGGCGAAATCACTGAACATGGCTCAGCCGCCGCTCAGCAAGCGGATTCAGGAGCTGGAAGAGGAGCTTCAGGTGTCGCTTTTTGTGCGTCGTGGTAACCGCATTGAACCGACTGAAGCCGGCTTTTTTCTTTATCGGAAAGGCTGCGAAATACTGCGCCAGGTAGAAGATACCGCCCGTGAAACAACGGATATCGCACAGAAAAACAGAACTGAATTGCGAATTGGCTTAACGCATCTTTATCAGAATTATTTTAAACCACTCTTAATGGAGCTATATCGGCGTAACCCTGAAACATCGATAAATATCTCCGTTACCGACTCCAGTCATCTTGAGGCATTATTAACCGAAGGCGCAATCGACCTGGCGTTAATACAGCGGCCCTATCGCAGCGAAGGCTTTGATTATGTCTCTTTTGACCCAATCAAGCTGGTGGCGGTGATTAATAAAAAATGCCTGTCCGGGCTGCCGTCAAATCCGTACAGTTACACTTCACTGGCGGCGCTGCCGCTGGTGTTGCTGCATCGGGCAAAGGATTCAGGGACTTACGAGATGCTGATGGATCTGTTTCGTAAATCCGGGGTCAATGCGAAGGTGATTATGCATATAACCCAGCCGGGGGTGATCCTCGACTGGCTCGAATCCGGCCTTGAGGCTGCGACGCTGCTGCCGTCTTCCGAAGTTGATACTGACAAACTTAGCCAGTGCTACGTGGTGGAGGTATTCCCCTCGCCGCAAATATTCTATCCGTCGCTGGTGAAATTGCCATCCATGTCTTATCTGCCCGCGCTAATGGATATTATCGCCCAGGGATATCCATTTAATACTTCTGGATGAAGGGTTGAGATTGGGGATCGTCCTGCGGGCTGGTATGATAATCGCCCCCAGGTTTCGAGGTGAGAGTTCGTGTTGAGCGCAGGACGCCTGATGAGAAAACGTTTTTTTATCACCATAATGTTGGTGAGCAGCCTGATTGTCGCAGGGTGCTCCAGTTCATCTGATTCCGGCTCCACGTATACCGTGAAGCGCGGCGACACGCTGTACGCCATTTCGCGCACCACCGGTACCAGCGTCAGGGATCTGGCCCGGCTCAACAATATTTCACCGCCCTATACCATTGAAGTCGGGCAGAAGCTGAAGCTGAACAGCAGTTCAGGAACCACCGCGAAATCGGGATCATCCAGCAAAAAATCATCAGCCAGCCGCACCGCTGCCGTGACGCCATCCTCGGCGGTACCGCAATCATCCTGGCCTCCGGTCGGACAACGCTGCTGGCGCTGGCCAACCAGCGGCAAAGTGGTGTTGCCGTATTCATCCAGCGATGGTGGTAATAAAGGTATTGATATCGCCGGGAAGCGCGGCCAGCCGGTTTATGCGTCCGGTGCGGGCAAAGTGGTGTACGTGGGCAATCAGCTGCGTGGCTACGGTAACCTGATTATGATTAAACATAATGAGGACTACATCAGCGCCTATGCACACAACGATAAGCTGATGGTGAATAACGGTCAGAGCGTGAAGATTGGCCAGCAGATCGCCACCATGGGCAGCACGGATGCGGATTCTGTGCGCCTGCATTTCCAGATTCGCTATCGCGCAACGGCTATCGACCCGCTGCGCTATTTGCCGCCGCAGGGCAGTAAGCCTAAGTGCTAAAAGGTTATTTTATCGGCAGTTAGCGTAGTTTGGGCTTGTCAGCGAGTGCGTAAGGTCTATAATGACCCTCGCACTTCTTTGCGGGCGTAGTTCAATGGTAGAACGAGAGCTTCCCAAGCTCTATACGAGGGTTCGATTCCCTTCGCCCGCTCCATTTTCAACTCTCCAGAACTCCACTAAATTAAACTACCTCATGATTTAACTGGTTTTTTTGGCATTTTCTTGTCAACTGAACTCTACTTGGCTTACCCCAAATCAATAGCCTGTGTTGCATAGAAATGTGTATAGGCTCTCCTATACACTCTGGAACTATACACATAGCGAAATTTCAGAGGAGAAAACTATACATATGCCTCTTACTGACCTTGAGATCCGCCGCGCGAAGCCTGCGGAAAAAACGTATACCAAAGCCGATGGCAACGGTCTGTCTCTACAAATTGAGCCCAACGGTTCAAAGGGATGGCGATTCCGTTACCGCTTCGAAGGTAAAGCTAAAATGCTTTCTTTAGGGACATACCCGAAGGTTTCCTTATCCGAAGCGCGTAGACGGCGAGATGAGGCTCATGATCTGCTGGCTACGGGTATCAATCCCAGTGATTCGCGTAAAGAGAAGAAACTGGCTCAGCAGGACAGGCTGGGGAATACCTTTGAGGCGATTGCCCGTGAGTGGTATCAGCGGCGTTACGATCTTTGGGCCGAGTCGTACCGCACTGAAATGATCGCTACTTTTGAGAAGGATGTCTTTCCTCATATCGGTCATCGTCCAATAGATTCGATTACGCCTATGGAGCTGATGGCAGTTTTGACCCGCCTTGAGAAACGAGGTGCAACGGAGAAAATGCGCAAAGTACGTCAGCGCTGTGGTGAGGTATGGAAATATGCAATCGCAACAGGGCGTGCTCTATCTAACCCTGCGCCAGATCTTGCCAGCGTGATGATGCCCCATAAGAAAGAACATTATGCGCACCTGGAAGTTTCGGAGTTATCAGACTTCTTTACCGTGTTGCAGGCGTACACGGGAAATATACTCGTTAAGCTGGCTATGAGGCTTCTGATACTGACGGGGACTCGTCCCGGTGAGCTACGTAAAGCGGAATGGTCAGAGTTCGACTTTGAAAATAACCTCTGGAGCATTCCTGAAGAGCGAATGAAAATGCGACGACCACACCTCGTTCCGCTATCCCGACAGGCGCTGGCTATTCTGGAAGAACTGAAAACGATGACGAGTGGTTATCAATACGTTTTTCCCGGTAGGCTTGAGAAGGTTAAGCCAATCAGCGATATGTCTCTTAACGTGCTAATTCGTCGTGTCGGTTACGGTGGCAGGGCTACCGGGCATGGTTTCCGCCACACGATGAGTACCATTTTGCATGAGCAGGGCTTTAATTCAGCATGGATTGAGCTACAGCTTGCCCATGTGGATAAGAACAGCATTCGCGGCACTTACAACCATGCGCAGTATCTGGATGGCAGGAGAGAGATGATGCAGTGGTATGCGGATTATCTAGACTCACTGAAAGCTTCGTAAGTAAAGCTGTAATCAAATAGTAAAGGCATCTGTCCATTAACGTTCGGGTGCCTTTTTGTTTTTTAACAACCGAAAATCAGGAGATTTTATCAATGACTACAACATGTCCTATATGTGGTTCTGAGCGCGTCAGCGAACGTAACATTGGGAGGAAGGCAGGAAGTATCGCTGGAGGTGTGGCAGGAGCACTTAGCGGCGCAGGTACGGGGGCTACAATTGGCTCTGTCGTGCCGGTAGTAGGGACAGCGGCCGGGGCAGTTATTGGTGCTGTGCTAGGGAGATTTGTGGCTGGTGCAACTGCGGGAGCGGTTACCGGCTCAGCCCTTGATGGACTCCTGTTTGACAGATATGAGTGCGACGATTGTGGTCATACCTTTGACTAGAAGGTTATGCTAAATGTCATATATTTATGATTTTAATGAATAAAAAATATCCACTACTTGCCTCATCAATTTTAATACACCACATCCCCCGCATAAACTGATCTACAAAAACGATCGATATCATTGCAATGATAGTTATAAGCTATTAAATATAAGTAATTGATCGTTTTTATCGATAGATTTTGCAGATCAATTATTGAAATTCGATCGGTAATAACAATTTTACCTGCACTCATAACCTCCCTATCTTAGAGAGGATTTAATTAGAATCAGGCCAGGATTCTTACCGGGTGACAATAAGGAGATGCACCATGTGCCTATAGCAAGGATGTTTCAATGCGGCAGGTATAAGTCTGCCCATCCATTCAACATGCTTACCGGACAAAGTGACGGTTTTAAACCACCACTTCAATCATTTATTGCTATTTTTCAAGGAGCCAACGATGGCATTTATTCTTTTACTTTTGTGGATCGGAGCATCGATAGTTATTGGTAAATTGGCTCAGGCCAGTGGCCGTTCGTTCTTCATATGGTTTGTTATCAGTATGCTTATAGACCCCATATTTGGTGCTATTCTTTTTGCTGTAGTCGTGAGGTCAAAATGAAACCAGAAAGAATTAAGAGGCTTTTTAAAGCCTATCTTGGCATTGGTTTTTTATTCATGTTACTTGTTTGTATAGGGATTGTTTTTTTGTTATGTCAATAAGGGAAATGATTACGTATTTTAATAATTATTTTATATCTACCGCCATACTCCCCTCCTGTTCAATACTCTTGAAGTATACCAGTTTAACGTTCTCTGTAATATTTCGGCTATTATGTAAAGATAAGGAATTATCATGATAAACTATTATGAATATCTTGAGCTGGATATGAATGCCAGCGTTGATGAATTAAACCATGCGATACAAAAAGTAAGTGAGCGTGATGATGCAGATTTAAAATTCATCCGTGAAATGAAATCCATTTTGTTAAACGATGAAGCCAGGTCACTGTATAATAATAAATTGATTTCTTTTATTGTTGGCGATCGTAAAAAGTCTGATTTGGTAAGCGCTGAGAGTATCCGTAAATTATTAAACATAGACAACTCGTCGTTACATGAAAAATATATCTGGATTGCAACGGGATTGTTTCTTATCGGCGTTTTATCCGCATGTTTGTTTAGTTTAGCTGTCAACTATACGGTTAATCTGTTCGTTATGATTGCCCTGATTATCTTGTTCTATATGGACTGGAAGCTACTGGATAAACATGGTAAGGCAAGTTTTTCAAAATGGTGGATTCTTTTTTCGCCAGTTTATATTGCTAAACGTTGTAAAGCCGTTGGTCAGGGGAAAATGCTGTTGCTGGTCTGGCTTGGGATATGGGTTGTATATGGCATCGGGAACTTTGCATTCAACAGTAGCAAAACAATGCTGGAGCGCTCAGCATGTGAGGTGGTAACGGATATCTATCATAAGCAACTACGCCAGTACTCACAGCAATGTGAGAACGTAACGTTAACTGAAAGTGAAGGAAAACGGCACTATGGATTTGCTCAGATTAGTGATGGGACAACTAAAGATATTACCGTGACAGAACAATCAGATGGTAAGATTGTTGTATATATTGAATAGGCATTTTTGAGGCAAAGCACTTACCTTTGGGGTAAGTGCTTCTTATATATATTTTTTTATTTTTAGAGGAGGTTTGTATGAAATTTTTAAAGAAACTGAAATATGTAATCACTCTGGGGGTAATAACCGCCTCCTGTTCAGTAATGGCATCACCTTATGGAGATTCAGATGTTCTGTTCGGGTGTATCATAAAAGGTAAAACCACTAAAGAAGTGGCTGTGTTGAGGAATAATAATGAGGTCACTTATTTATTCGGTAAATCGGATATTAACGGAGGGGGTGGGGTGATTCCTGAAATCACTTTGGTAAAAAATGTGAGCCAGTTAAGTCAGGCCTGGAATTACAGTAGGGCTGAGGGCGTGTCGATACATACATTGAACATACCAGAAAACGAGTATACTTACTCTGTTTCCTATATCGATGATGGGAAAAATACTGATGGGGAAATAACTGTTTTAAAACAGGGGAAAGAAATCAGTACGATAAAATGCGATGATGTCTGGGAACAACATCTGGGTGACAGCAATATGATGCATGGTATCCCCGACGAATCAGAGTGATGTATCTGATACGTACTGTACCAGTTCACACTCCACCAGCCTGAAAGTTTTCGGGGAGGGCGAGTGGAAAGTCAAACAACACGGCAAAGAGCGCCGTCGTATCAGGCGAAAACTGCATCTGACCGTTGATGTGAACACGCATCAAATTATCCGCCCCCCCCGTCGACCTGTCGCTGAACAATGTGACAGATGCAGAAGCTTTCCCGGGTCTTATCAGGCAGACCCACAGAAAAATCAGATCAGCCGGAAGGACTGGCCAGGTAGCAGAGGCTCTGGTCATGGCGCACGCGTTGAGCAAAATGACGAAGACGGGTATGCCAGAAAGCGTGCGTATTGCCTGAGAACCTGACCAGCCACAGAGACGCTCGCCCCGAGTCTGAGTTAATCATTAAGCCGATTGCCCAGACAATATTTTCCAAAAGGAACTGGCTTATGTCCATTTTGATACAACTGAGGCGCTGATCTTCAATGTGACCAGCAGTATGGTGGCAAAAGCCATATCAGCCCTTTCTCTTTAGCATCAACCGATGTTTCGTATCCTTGCATAAATATCTCCTAAAAAATTGAGGCGACAACTATGCTGATACAGGGGACGAATAGCTGATCGACGTTCCACGCGAAAACATGATCGATCAGAGCAGAATACGCACTTGCACAAACAGAACTGCCAGAAAAAATAACGACAGCCCTTGTGTGGCGCGGCATTGAAGGGGATTAAGGGGTTTTGCACTGATTCAAAAAAATGCGAAAAAATGATAAATTTTGATTTAATTTTGCATTAAAGTGAGAGGGGGTTGATCGTTTTTAAAAGGATTTTAAATATTTATGAGTGCAATAAAATAAATTAATAAAAATCATAAAGTTACATATTTAAAAGGAAAATGGACGCTTTTCATGTGATGCTTATCGCTGCTAAATATTCAGACCTTTTCCTGTTGGAATAAAAGGAACATTAATTCCGATAGTTCCTCTTGGAGCCTTTTCGGTAACTTTATGAAAATGATCTTGTTTTTTTGATTACAAGCTGATAAAGGACGCATCAAATAGGAACGGACAAAGCGACATATTAGCTAAAAAAACTGCTACGCAAACTGGTTTATGATTGCATTCGAGTTGTATAGAGGAACCCGGATGAAAGGAAATTGCCTTTCATCTTCACCCGACATCCCGTAACATATTGTAAAAATTGATTTTTCATATTGGCATCAATGACGTATTCAGGTTAAACATGGATGAACTGACCGTTCACCTTTATGTGATTCGCTTTCAGGTTGAAAGGCCTGTATCTGAACATTTGACACGTTTGATTCTGCTTTTTCATATTCGGCTTAAGTGCTTGTTTTTAGGTAAAACAATCGCAAACACAATTCAAATAATGAAAAATAACCCCGAAAACGAGTCAATTAAGGTTGTTTTCAGGTTTGTGGCGTAGATATCAGGCCTGGTGCCAGTCGCAGAAACGCTCCATGCGCCAGCAACATCTCGCCGGTGAAAAATGTTTTATCGACTACTGCGGGCCCACAGTGCCGGTTATCTCACCGGAGACGGGTGAATGCTGGCAGTGGCAACAGGC
The DNA here is from genome assembly GCF_013705725.1 of Klebsiella sp. RHBSTW-00484. NCBI lineage: Bacteria > Pseudomonadati > Pseudomonadota > Gammaproteobacteria > Enterobacterales > Enterobacteriaceae > Klebsiella > Klebsiella sp. RHBSTW-00484. Next base: position 1,115,412 of record NZ_CP055481.1, read on the forward strand.
CAGCGTTTTCACTTACCCCTGTATCCACTGCGCGGTACAAATATTTCCACTGGCCTCTGACCCAGATGTAGGTTTCATCCATTCGCCAACGATACCCTGTGGGGCGTTTATTCTGGCGAAACGCTTTCTCCAGTAACGGCACCAAACAAATAACCCAACGATGAAGCATGGAATGGTCAACGACAATCCCCCTCTCAGACATTATCTCTTCCAGATTTCGCAGGCTGAGTGAGTAAGCTAGGTACCAGCGTACACATTTAGCAATAATACCGACGGGATAATGCAGGCGTTTGAAGGCTTTTCGGATTAAAGGTATGGGAATATAATGTAAAAAAAACAGTATATTACCTGAGCTAGCGCTTAATGCGACAGAACCGTTTTGAATGGCGAGGCGAGTCATTATGCAGACGCTAGTCGCCTGCCGTCACAACACATTGTGAACGTTGATTAGTGAATATTGATTAACCATCAGCGTGGAGAAACCGCCGCCCTTAGTGGTTCTTATTACGGGCGGCGCAGGTGTTAACCGACATGTTTATTGATTGACGGCGATAATATTGTGCTCTGGGCCATAGGGGAAATGGGTGATGTTCTCTGCGGCTGATTCGTTGACAACCAAGATATCGTGTTCACGATAACCGCCGTGTCCCGGCATGCTCTCTGGCAGCATGATCATCGGCTCCATTGAGACAACCATTCCCGGTGCTAAAACAGTTTCAATATCCTCGCGTAATTCTAAACCGGCTTCGCGGCCATAATAGTGGCTCAGTACGCCGAAGGAGTGGCCATAGCCAAAAGTCCGATACTGCAGCAGGTCATGCTCGCGATAAATCTCATTGAGCGAGGCGGCGATATCGCAACAACGGGCGCCTGGGCGGATAAGTTCCTGACCACGGCGGTGTACTTCGCAGTTGATCTCCCAGTGACGCAATTGCTCATCGCTGGGCTGACCGAGGAACAGTGTTCGCTCCAGCGCGGTATAGTAGCCGGCAATCATCGGAAAACAGTTCAGCGATAAAATATCTCCTTGCTTCAGGCGACGGGTAGTCACCGGATGGTGGGCGCCGTCGGTATTCAGGCCAGACTGAAACCACGTCCAGGTATCGCGTAATTCAATATGTGGCAGGCGTTTCGCTATTTCCCGGGTCATCGCCGAGGTGGCCGCCAGGGCAACTTCATACTCCGGAACGTCCTCGGCAATCGCTGCGACGCATGCTGCGCCGCCGAGGTCGGCGACCTGAGCACCAATTTTAATCAGTGCAATCTCTTCTGCGGACTTAATCATCCGCATCCGCATCGTCGCCGGGGCAATATCCATAAACTCTGCCTGGGATAAGTAATGGCAAAATTTAGCGCGCTGTTCGATTGTCACATGATCGCCTTCAAGGGCAATCCTCCGGCTATCTTCAGGAACCACTTTACACACTGCCCGGTAATAATTATCACGCTGCCAGTCTGTGTAAACAATATTTGCACCGTAGCTACGGCGCCATCCCTGACCTCCGTCAATATTGGTGGTAATTAAAAATGACTGGCTCGGCGTCACCACCAGGGCATACTGGCGGCCAAAACTACAATATAAAAAGTCGCCGTAGTAATTAATATTATGAATCGAGGTTAAAATAACTGCATCAATACTGTCTGCTTCCATGATGGCGCGTAATCCCGATAGTCGGCGCTGCATTTCATGGGTGCTGAAGGTTCCCTTAACTTTTTGTCCATTAGCTAATTCAATAATATCTGGCATGCTCATAATAAACTCCGTCGTTGATAATGGCGTGTTGCCATCATCTGGAAAACGATATCTTGCGACAAACGGAGATTATTAATTTGCCGTCATTAGCCGGACTTATGCAGCGTATATTCGCCGAGAATTTGCGTTCGCTCTGCAATATGATGTGCGGTTTCTTCTGTCAGCCAGTTAATCAACGCCTGAACGCGTGGCCGTTTCTCATTATTACGTGGGCTGGTTAACCACACCTGCCCGTCTTCGACGATATCGGTAAAAGGGCGAATCAGTGCGCCATTGCTCACTTCCGTCGCACACAAAGAGTGACGGCTTAAGGCGATTCCTTGGCCGGCGCAGGCGGCCTGGAGCACGAGGTCGGCGCGGGAAAAGCCGGTTCCTGCCTCGACATTCAGGTCATACAGCCCGAGGCGGGCAAAATAGGAGCGCCAATGGGTGCTATAGGCATTTTGCGGCATGGAATCATGCAGTAAGCGCAAACCACAGAGTTCGCTGTAACTGTGTAGATGCCGGGTTTTCAACAAATCCGGGCTGATCACGGGATAGATCACATCGTTGAACAGATGCCGTTGAATTAGATTTTTATCATCAACCCAAAAAGGGGTAATGGCGATATCGACCGCGTCAGATTTAAAATTGGCGGGCGTCATATCGGCATCAATTTCCAGGCTGATAGGGTACTGCTCATAAAACTGATGCAATCGGGGAAGCAGCCATTTGGTGGCAAAGGACGGCATAACCCGAATCTTTATGGTGCCCTCAAGGGTTTCTTCACCGGTTTGGTGCAACGTAGTTTCGAGGATGGCAAAGGCCTGGCGCACCCCGATAAACAGCTGTTCACCCTGCGGAGTTAAGCGTAGCCCTGCGGGCGTGCGGTGAAAGACCAGGTAGCCAAGCTGTTGCTCAAGCGATTGAATTTTCTGGCTTACTGCACTCTGAGTAAGAAAAAGATCCTGTGCGGCACGGGTAAAACTGAGATTACGCGCTGCGGCATCAAAGTAGCGCAAACCGTCGAGGGACGGCAAACCTGGTTTACGTTGCATCATCGGTTTCCCTGTTGCTAAATAACCTGCAATAAGCACTATTCATGCCAAAAGCATCATTAGCCGTGCTAATAGTTATCAGTTAGAAACCACCGTTTGTCGCCGCTAAACGAATGAATAAATATTATCAGCGTCATTCAAACTCGCGGAGAAACTCTGATGAAAAATAAACTGTGGCTGTTACTTTCAATGTCTGTCTTACAACTTTCGCCATTATTGATATCTACGGCCCAGGCTGATTTACTGGATGATATTAAGCAAAAAAAAGAAATAGTGATTGCCACCGAAGCACGCTATGCCCCTTTTGAAATGCTTGAAGATGGCAAAATAGTCGGTCTGGGAAAAGATATTCTCACGGAAGTGATGAAAGGATTACCCGGGGTGAAAGTGGTTCAGCTGGATATTCCATTTCAGGGGGTTTTACCCGGTCTGGAAAGCAAGCGATTCGATTTTGTGGCAACTTCTTTAACCATCACCCGCGATCGTGAAGCAAAATTCGCCTTTACCGCTCCCTTTTCTGACGCCAGCGTGGCCATTCTGAAACGCAAAGGGGATAGCCGCATTAATAGCGCCAAAGATCTCCAGGGCATGATTGTCGCCAGCCAGGCCGGGGCGCCGCAAATTGCGGTGCTAAAAGAATATGAAGCATCGGTACTTAAACCCACCACCGGTCACGGCGTTAAAGAAATAAAAGCCTTTATTGATTATAACGAAGCCTACGCGGCATTAGCGGCGCACCGTGTTGATGCGGTTGTACAATCGTTGCCGAACCTCGCGCCGTTGGTGAAGACCCGTGGTGATACGTTTGAAATTGTACGCCCGCCGTTTGGCCCGGCGACCTGGTATGCATGGGCCGGAAGAAAGGATGCGGATAGCGCCTCACTGGTCAAATTTATCAGCGACGGCATTGTGCAGTTGAATAAATCGGGAAAACTGGCGCAGCTACAAACGAAGTGGCTGGGTTTTTCTATGGCCGTTCCTGAGCAAGTGCCGACCCCGGCAAATTAATTTGATGGATACTGGAGGGCAATATGTTTGATATTTCAGTGGTGTTTCCCTATTTCCCTCAGCTATTAATCGGCGTGCTCAGTACTCTGGCGGTATCGCTGAGCGCGATTGTCATAGGATTGATTCTCGGTTGGTTAATTTGTCTGGGGCTAAACTCTCCGAGACGCCTCGTGCACTGTTTTTGCAAAACCTATGTCAGTTTTTATCGTGGCACACCGCTACTGGTTCAGTTGATATTAATATTTTATGCTTTGCCCGCCGTAGGGATCACCCTTTCACCATGGCTGGCAGCGGTTGTGGCTCTCTCATTAAATACCGCTGCCTTTCAAGGAGAGATTCTTCGGGCCGGCTTTAAAATGTTGCCCAAAGGCCAACTGGAGGCGGCACGAGATTTTGGTTTTTCAGCGGCGCAAACGCTGTTTTATATTCAGATGCCGCAGGTGTTGCGCACCATGATGCCGGCTTTGATTAATGAAACCATCGATATTATCAAAAATTCGGCATTGGTCTCGGTGGTGGCGGTCCATGAGTTGATGAGAGTTACTCAAACGCTGGCCTCAACCACCTATCGGCCGCTGGAGTTTTATACGGCATGCGGGCTCCTTTATTTTCTGACCTCGTGGGGGCTGAGTATTGTTGGCGCCAGGTTAGAGAAAAACCGCTCATCTTCGGCTCAAAGGGTATTAGCACAATGAATGTTGAAATACTTTTTACCTATAAAGATGCCATTGCCGCCGGTATTTTAATGACCCTAAAAATGAGTCTCGGCGGCATCCTGCTGGGGCTGGCGATCGGGCTGTGTTTTTTTCTTCTCGAAAGACAAAAACCGGCGTTATTTAATGTGATATATCATGCATGGATTAATGTGTTTCGCGGCACGCCGTTACTGGTGCAGCTCTTTTTAGTCTTTTATGGTGGTCCCTATATTGGTATTAATCTCGAGGCGCAACAGGTCGGGGTACTGTGCCTGGGATGTTATGGTTCCGCTTATTTTGCGGAAATATTCCGTGCGGGCCGTAATGCTGTCTCTGGCGGGCAAGTTGAAGCGGCGGCAGACCTGGGGTTAAGTCCATGGAAAATATTTACTTTCATTGTCTGGCCGCAAATGCTCGCGAGAATTATTCAGCCATTGATTGGTCAGAGCGTTATTCTGGTAAAAGAGTCGTCGGTGCTATCCATTATTACGGTCGGTGAACTTACCAATACCGCCATGACCATTGCCAACCAGACCTATGCGATGGTTGAAATCTACGTCTTAATGGCCATTGTCTATTGGGGGATCGCGGTCGGTATCTCCCGTTTGGGTAACAAAATGGAGCGCCATTATTCTTATTCTCAATTAAGCCGAGGTTAATACTATGCGTGATTACGCCATTGAGATTAACAATCTCAATAAACATTATGGCGAAAACCATGTTTTACGTGGTATCGATGTCAGCATTACTCCCGGAGAAGTCATTTGCGTGATTGGCGGCTCAGGGTCGGGTAAATCTACGCTGTTACGCTGTATTAACTTTTTGGAGGATTATAGCTCCGGCGGCATTGTGGTGAATGGCGAGTGCGTCGGCTATGAATCTCTCGGCGGCGAAAAACGCCGGCGTTTAAGCGACAAGGAAAATCGTCAGGCGTTACGCGACGTCTGTATGGTCTTTCAGCAGTTTAATCTGTGGCCGCATATGACGGTACTCGATAACGTAGCCACGCCGTTGCGGCGGGTTAAAAAGGTCTCCCGTGAAGCAGCCTACGCCGAAGCGAAAACGCAACTGGCACGGGTTGGTCTGGCAGACAAAGCCGATAGCTGGCCCGCGATGTTATCCGGTGGTCAGCAGCAGCGCGTTGCCATCGCCCGGGCATTGACCATGAAACCCGCCATTATGCTGTTCGATGAACCGACTTCAGCGCTTGATCCGGAGCTGGTCGGGGAGGTGCTAAAGGTCATCCGCAATCTTGCCGATGATGGTATGACCATGATGATTGTGACCCATGAGATGGGGTTTGCCGCTAAAGTCTCCGATCGGGTGCTGTTTCTTGCCGATGGCTGCATTGAAGAGCAGGGACCGCCAGCGCAACTGTTCCATCAGCCAAAAAGCCCGCGGCTGCAGTATTTTTTGTCGTCGTGGAGTGAACGCCAGTCGGGGGCGAGATTGCCTGAAACGGCGTTGCAGGAGTCAGCATGAAGCAGGGGATTGCTTGCGGCGCACTGGCAGGTGCATGCTGGGGATTCATTTTCCTGCCACCGATGTTGTTACCCGAGATCTCACCGCTGCTGCTAACCTGCGGACGTTTTGCAACCTACGGCGTACTGGCGGCAATTTTACTTATTCCGCAATGGCGCAGCATTGCCCGCGTCTGGCATCATCGCGATCTGCTGACGCTGATCCGTCTTTCACTACTGAGCAATGTGCTTTATTTTCTGCTGGTCGCGGCGGCCGTACAGCAGGTTGGCATCGCTGCGACCTCGTTAGTGATTGGCTTGATACCGGTGATGGTTCCGTTGCTTAGCCGCAGAGACCAGCATGCGCCGCCATTCCGGCAATTAATGCTGCCAATGGCGGCGATCGTCGCCGGAGTGGTGCTGATTAATCTGCATGCGCAACTGTCGTCCGCACACCCAATAACGGGTGGGAAACAGCCGATGCTGGGGATGCTTTGCGCCTTCGCCGCATTGCTGTGCTGGAGCCGTTACGCAGTCGAGAACTCCCGTAGTCTGAAAACGCTCCCTTACAACAACAACCAGTGGTCGCTGCTGATTGGCTTGTGTACCGGAAGCCTCTCGCTATTGCTGTGGCTCATCGTCAGTATTTGTGGGTTTTCCAGTGTTGATTTATCGTTACCGGAGGATGTCCAAACGATCTTTTGGGCGATGAACGTGGTGCTGGCCGTGTTTTCTTCGTGGCTGGGGTATATGGCGTGGAATCTCTGTTCCCGGCGCCTTCCGGTATCGTTGACGGGCCAAATGGTGGTTTTCGAAACCCTTTTCGCGCTGTTATACGGTTTTATTTATCTCAGGCGTGTCCCGGATCTGCTGGAAAGTGCCGCTATCCTGCTGTTACTGGGCGGGGTTCTGGCCGCGGTGCATTGCCATCATCACTGCCGTTGCGTTCAGGCGACGGTATAGAACACCGTCGTCGGTTAATATGATAATGAATCGTGACATTATTCGTAGGGTAAGATAATTACTGGGTGAGCACAGGTTCAGATAATCATATATTTATCATTTGCTAAATTTACCCGCTGGTATAAAGCAGAGGCATGGCTAACAAAACCAAAAAACAGGTTTTATATAGCTTTCGTTGTCGTTATAGCGAAGATGAATATGAGCGTTCTATAAGCAAAATTATTATGTGTGCCTTGCAAGGCACGATCTTTCCGTCGGTGAAAGTCCGACCCGGCTAACTCTCGCTCCGGCCGGAAGTACAGGGGGCGGTCCAGGAGGTAACAAATGGGCTGAAGCTCTCCCTGAAACGGCTTCTTAAGGAAGTCAACGGGTTATGCGGGCCGTAACGTGAGTGAACACTGAGCAGGCCTCGAAATGCCGTCGTGGGTGCCGACACGCCATAATAACGGGGAAGGCCGACGATGACCGGGAAGAGAGTGAGAAAAGCACCGGCCATACCCACCGGGGTAGTGGTGACAGCACGCATAACGATTGATCGATCGTGCAACAAGGGAAGTCCATAGCGATGTTCGTCCGGCAGACGGGCAACGACGTCTCGTGAGGGGCTGAGTCGGTTGTTATGGATGGCGGATGGGGGCGTAGTAGTTATGATACTGAGTAATGTCAGAGGAGCGAAGGCCCCCTGTTGCAGTACCAGTGTACCAAGCAGGAAGAGCCCGGGGATTGGCATCAGCCTAACAACTCCGCTCGAATCGGTTCAGAACCTACAGAAGACACTACAGGCGAAAGCAAAGAGTAACGCAACGGCTAAATTCCACAGTCTGTGGGATAAGGTTTGCCGCCCGGATGTTCTCGTGGAGGCTTACAGGCGATGCCGTCTGAACCGGGGAGCCCCCGGCACGGACGGTGCGTCCTTCGCCACCATCGAACAACAGGGTTTAGGACAGTGGTTGCGAAGATTAAAGCAGGAGCTAAGCACTAAACAGTACCAGTGCTCGCCCCTGTTGCGTGTATGGATCCCCAAAGCCAACGGCGGACAACGCCCGTTGAGTATCCCGACAATAAAGGACAGAGTGGTTCAGACGGCGGTGTTGCTCGTTATTAACCCCGTTTTGGACACCGATCTGTCCCCACGGCAGTACGGCTTCAGAAGTCACATCGACGCCAAAATGGCGATACGCAGAGTCTACTTTAGCATCTCTGAACGCTTCGCCAGAGAAGTCGTTGATGCGGATCTATCTGATTACTTCAGTACGATCCCTCATGGGCAACTGATGAAATGCATCGCCCGAAGGATAACTGACGGAAGCGTACTTGGGATAATCCGCCAGTGGCTCAGAGCCCCGGTAGTGGAACGGACCAGACAGGGGGTCGAAATTCGGACCACAGTTGCCCGTAACACTCATCGTGGAACAGCACAGGGCTCGCCAATAAGTCCGTTACTGGGAAACCTCTATTTCAGGCGATTTATTCTGGCATGGAATAGCGGGACTCCTTTCTGGGAGAAGAACAGCGAAATCGTCAATTATGCCGACGATCTGGTGATATTGTGTAAAAGGGGAACCGGAGAACAGGCCATGACAAGGATGAAACGCCTGATGGAACGGCTGGGGCTGATCGTTAACGAAAGTAAAACCCGGCTGGTCGTTTTACCTGAAGGGAATTTTGATTTTCTCGGATATACCATTGGCCGATTTTATGGCAAAGGCGGACGCCCCTACTGGGGAACCGCAATATCCCGAAAAGCGATCAAACGGCTCAAACAGGAAATACACGCCCAGACTACGTCACGCTGGAACTGTACCCCCATAGCTGAAAGAGCGGAAAGGTTAAACCCGCTTCTCAGGGGCTGGGCCAGTTATTTCAATCAGGGGCCAGTGTTACAGATTTACCGTGACATTGATATCTATACGGCGAGACGGGTCAGGATCTGGTTACAGAGAAGAAAAGGTCAGCGGGGAACGGGATATCGCCAGTATCCCGACCAGTACCTGTACGAGCAGTTAGGACTGATACGCCTGCTGGATCTCCCCCGTAACCGCCCGAACGCGAAGGTCTGATGTGCTGCAAGAGAGCCGGATGCGGGAAATCCGCAAGTCCGGTTCGATGAGAGGGATGTGGAAACGGAGTCACGCTCAGGACAGTAAGGCACCACCAATCGAAAGAGGTGGATTAACAGATATGCCTGGACTAAAACCACCGCGCCACATCTCTACTCTACCGGCTTCGACCCAGCCGTCCTCCGCATAGTACGCCAGGGCTGGCCACTGGTTCAGGGCGTACGTGAAGGCCTTCGCCAGCTCCGAGTGTCGCGAGAGCGTTTTCATCTTTTCACGCAGCCAGCTCTCCAGGGATTTCAGCAGCGGTTTCGTTTTACGCTCACGTTCAGCAAGGCGCTGCTCCGCCGGCATTCCCCTTATCTCCGCCTCAACGGTATACAGCTTCCGTTATCTGACGGACGGCTTCTTCCTTAAATTCAGGTGTAAATCGTGGTGTGCCCATACGCTCCTCCTTGTATCTCGAAAGTGGATTACTATGAACTGGCTTAGATTTGGCAAGGTCTGTGTAGTCCGATTCCTCCCGGGGTTATTGAAGCCCGTAGCATAGCGATTGACGCACAGGCTGAGCCGTTCATCTGAAGCCCGAACAGTTGTCCGAACTTCAAATCGTATTTGCAAGGAGGGGTATAGATGAGCGTGTCAAATCAACGTTGTGCAGGCATAGATGTTTCAAAAGGTACTCTGGATATTGCAATCAGCAATAATGCCAGCCAGTTCACTGTACCAAATGGAAGTGACGGTTTTACTCAAGTTATCGGAGAATTGAAGCGAAATGAGACAAGATTGATCCTCATGGAAGCAACAGGAGGGCTGGAGTCAAGTGTAGCTTGTCATCTTCAATCAGAAGGCTTTGACGTTGTCGTCATTAACCCCCGTCAGGCTCGAGATTTTGCCCGTGCAATGGGCTATCTTGCGAAGACGGATCGTATTGATGCCAGAGTATTGCTTCAGATGTCTGAAGTGATTAACCAGCACCCGGAACGGGAAAAATACATCCGTCCCTTGCCTGACGCACACAGGCAGATTCTGACAGCGATGGTGGTCAGACGCAGACAACTAACAATCATGCTTACAGCCGAACGAAACCGATTACATCCTTCGCATCCTCAGAGTTATGAAAGCATCAAATCAATTATTTCGGCACTGAAGGGTGAGCTGGCTCGCATTGAAGGTGAAATGGCGATTCACATCAAGGACCATTTCAGTGAGTTATCTGATCTACTGAGTGCAGTTAAAGGTGTTGGGGCTGCGACTGTTGCTGTATTGCCGGCTGAAGTTCCTGAGCTTGGTTCGCTCTCTCGACGTGAAATTAGCGCTCTTATTGGGGTTGCTCCAGTAAACAGGGATTCCGGCACGATGCGCGGTCGCCGAACAGTATTCGGAGGGCGAGCTTCCGTCCGTACAGCTCTCTATATGTCAGCTCTGGTTGGGACGAGGCACAACCCGGTAATAAAAGAGTTCTATACACGCCTGGTTGCCGCAGGAAAGCCTAAAAAAGTTGCACTGACGGCCTGCATCAGAAAATTGCTGACCATCCTGAACGCAATGCCGAAAAAGAATGAAGCATGGGATCCGATGTATCACCAGCATGCTTCGTAGTCGCGCTCGAAAGACAGTTGCTATGCTCAAACTATAGGGCAGGATCGTCTACCGGGGTGGGGTCAGTCCAACATTGGCACGAAACTGTCCAGTAAATCCGGGGCTATTCAGTCTTCTGTCAGTGGAGTCAGAGCATCAATATCTTCATGCAAAATACGGCGTAACTCGATGATAGCCGGGGCTGTTTCCTGCACGCTATGACCACCGGAGATGACCCGCTCCGATGTCGCGCCACTCAGGTGCGAACCCCAGTAAGGCACCAGACCATCACTGGATTCGACCAGCGGCGTATCCGGGCTCTCCTGGCCAATGATTGAGTGATAGCGCACCGACGAAGAAATCGGCAGTTGTGCTGCAGCCCTGATGAACAGATCGGCTTTGTCCAGGTTGTCGATACTGGTCGATATCCACGCAGGCGCGCCGTCATCGCGGCCCGCTGACGACGACCGTTTCTGTGTGATGCCGCCGAATCCACTCGCCACCGGCGGTCTGGTTCGCCTGGAGTGCAGGGCGTAACGGTAAATACGCTGAAGAACATCTCGCCGGGTTCGGAGGGAAGGTGCTCCAGGTTGATGGATATGCGGGATACAACAGTCAGTTCACCGCGCAAAGAGAAAATGGTCCGCCGCTGAAAAGAGCAGGTTGCATGGCCCATGCCCGTAGAAAGATCTATGATATCGTGATAAATACCCGGAGAAACCCGACGCTGATGCAGGCTCTGGCGCTAATCAGGGCGCTGTATGCAACAGAAGCGGAAATACGCGGGCAAAGTGCAGAATGCCGGCTGGCGATCAGGCAGGAGAAAAGCCTGCCGCTAATGCTGTCGCTGAAAGCGCTGATAGATGAAAAACAAAAGACGCTGTCGAAAAAATCCCGGTTGAGTAAAGCGTTCGCCTATATAGAAAACCACTGGGATGCGCTGTGCTGTTACTGCCACGACGGGCATGTGGAAATAGGTAGAGTAGAGATGTGGCGCGGTGGTTTTAGTCCAGGCATATCTGTTAATCCACCTCTTTCGATTGGTGGTGCCTTACTGTCCTGAGCGTGACTCCGTTTCCACATCCCTCTCATCGAACCGGACTTGCGGATTTCCCGCATCCGGCTCTCTTGCAGCACATCAGACCTTCGCGTTCGGGCGGTTACGGGGGAGATCCAGCAGGCGTATCAGTCCTAACTGCTCGTACAGGTACTGGTCGGGATACTGGCGATATCCCGTTCCCCGCTGACCTTTTCTTCTCTGTAACCAGATCCTGACCCGTCTCGCCGTATAGATATCAATGTCACGGTAAATCTGTAACACTGGCCCCTGATTGAAATAACTGGCCCAGCCCCTGAGAAGCGGGTTTAACCTTTCCGCTCTTTCAGCTATGGGGGTACAGTTCCAGCGTGACGTAGTCTGGGCGTGTATTTCCTGTTTGAGCCGTTTGATCGCTTTTCGGGATATTGCGGTTCCCCAGTAGGGGCGTCCGCCTTTGCCATAAAATCGGCCAATGGTATATCCGAGAAAATCAAAATTCCCTTCAGGTAAAACGACCAGCCGGGTTTTACTTTCGTTAACGATCAGCCCCAGCCGTTCCATCAGGCGTTTCATCCTTGTCATGGCCTGTTCTCCGGTTCCCCTTTTACACAATATCACCAGATCGTCGGCATAATTGACGATTTCGCTGTTCTTCTCCCAGAAAGGAGTCCCGCTATTCCATGCCAGAATAAATCGCCTGAAATAGAGGTTTCCCAGTAACGGACTTATTGGCGAGCCCTGTGCTGTTCCACGATGAGTGTTACGGGCAACTGTGGTCCGAATTTCGACCCCCTGTCTGGTCCGTTCCACTACCGGGGCTCTGAGCCACTGGCGGATTATCCCAAGTACGCTTCCGTCAGTTATCCTTCGGGCGATGCATTTCATCAGTTGCCCATGAGGGATCGTACTGAAGTAATCAGATAGATCCGCATCAACGACTTCTCTGGCGAAGCGTTCAGAGATGCTAAAGTAGACTCTGCGTATCGCCATTTTGGCGTCGATGTGACTTCTGAAGCCGTACTGCCGTGGGGACAGATCGGTGTCCAAAACGGGGTTAATAACGAGCAACACCGCCGTCTGAACCACTCTGTCCTTTATTGTCGGGATACTCAACGGGCGTTGTCCGCCGTTGGCTTTGGGGATCCATACACGCAACAGGGGCGAGCACTGGTACTGTTTAGTGCTTAGCTCCTGCTTTAATCTTCGCAACCACTGTCCTAAACCCTGTTGTTCGATGGTGGCGAAGGACGCACCGTCCGTGCCGGGGGCTCCCCGGTTCAGACGGCATCGCCTGTAAGCCTCCACGAGAACATCCGGGCGGCAAACCTTATCCCACAGACTGTGGAATTTAGCCGTTGCGTTACTCTTTGCTTTCGCCTGTAGTGTCTTCTGTAGGTTCTGAACCGATTCGAGCGGAGTTGTTAGGCTGATGCCAATCCCCGGGCTCTTCCTGCTTGGTACACTGGTACTGCAACAGGGGGCCTTCGCTCCTCTGACATTACTCAGTATCATAACTACTACGCCCCCATCCGCCATCCATAACAACCGACTCAGCCCCTCACGAGACGTCGTTGCCCGTCTGCCGGACGAACATCGCTATGGACTTCCCTTGTTGCACGATCGATCAATCGTTATGCGTGCTGTCACCACTACCCCGGTGGGTATGGCCGGTGCTTTTCTCACTCTCTTCCCGGTCATCGTCGGCCTTCCCCGTTATTATGGCGTGTCGGCACCCACGACGGCATTTCGAGGCCTGCTCAGTGTTCACTCACGTTACGGCCCGCATAACCCGTTGACTTCCTTAAGAAGCCGTTTCAGGGAGAGCTTCAGCCCATTTGTTACCTCCTGGACCGCCCCCTGTACTTCCGGCCGGAGCGAGAGTTAGCCGGGTCGGACTTTCACCGACGGAAAGATCGTGCCTTGCAAGGCACACACAATAATGCCGCAGAGCGGGCCATTAGAGCCGTCGCGGTTGGCAGAAAAAACTCTTATGACCTTTGTCAAATATTTCGGCCATACTTGTCCTGCACAGCCTGATTTTTCGTAACGTTCCGGTGAACTCATATTGACAGGTCCTGTGAAGCCGATCGCAGATTTCTCCGGGGAACGTTCGTCAGGTGGTGAAGTGCTGAGTTCAGCTGTTTCGCGATTGTGGCGCAGGAACTGAGTCAGTTGTATTGTGGCTCTAAAGCTACGTGGGACGCGGGTTGTTGCTGTTTACGTTGTCAGGGGCGCAAGTCCTTAGTGCGGATATCGGGCGCTTCCTGTCAGGCTCCTTCGCCCCCGAAGGCGAACCCCGGCAGCGGCAGCAACGCGTCCAGCTCCTCTTCCGGCCAGCCCGGTAGCCGTTGCAGCACATCCGTCAGCCAGGCATGGGGATCAAGACCGTTCATCTTCGCAGTTTCCAGCAGACTCATTATTTTCGCTGCACGCTCACCCGCCGCAGCCGAACCTGCGAAGAGCCAGTTTGAACGTCCCATGACCACCGGTCGTATCGCCCTCTCACAACGATTGTTGTCCAGCGGCAACGCGCCATCCTCCAGGAAGCGGCTGAGCGTCACCCGTCGTTTGAGTGCATACGTGATTGCTTTACCCAGCGCGGAGCTCTCCGGGCACGCATCCTTCTGCTGCTCAAGCCACTGCCACAGTTTTTCCAGCACGGGTCGCGCATAACGCTGCCGCCACTGGCGGATCTTTTCCACTGGCCGGTGTCGGATCTTCTTTTCCAGCCGGTATAGCCCGGCTATCTGCCGGACCGCCATCGCCGCCCGCGGATCCTTGTTAGCTTTATAAAGGTCGGCGAAGTTTCTGCGGGCATGTGCCCGGCAACCTGTCAGCATGAGCCCTTTGTTCTGCCCGACCAGGGTTTCATACGCCGGATACCCGTCAACTACCAGGTTTCCGGCCCAGCCTTTCAGGTATTCCGCCGCGTACTTGCTGCTCCGCCCTGGTTGACTGTCGAAGCAGACGACAGACGGACCACTTTTTTCACCGCTGACGTAAGTCCACAGATAGCCGGAACGGGCTTTACCGCCTTTTTTCGTGTCCAGGATTTGCAAAGGCGTTTCATCGGCATGAAGCACATCACAAGTCAGCAGTATCCGGTGCAGTGATTCCGCCAGTGGCGTCAGCACCGCCCCCGCACGGCCGACCATATCTGCCATCGTGCTGACGGGCAGATGGATATCTGAACGGGCCAGAACCGGCTGCTGGCGGTACAGGGGCATATGGTCGCAGTGTTTGCTGATCACCAGCTGGGCGATGAGTGACGGCTCTGCCACACCTTTCGGGACAATGTGCGCAGGCATATCACCGCTGACCACCCGCTGGCAGCAGGTGCAGCCATACTGCGGGCGAACGTACCGGTTAACCACGACGCGGGCCGGGATATATTCCAGCTTTTCGCTCACTTCATCGCGGATGTGGCGCAGCGCACCCTGGCAGTCAGGACAGCTTTCGGTTGAGGCCGGTTCGATTGTTTTTATGACCCGCGGAAGATGGGCCGGTAGCGGTTTTCGCGCCGGACGTTCCGGAGCGGCTTTTTCTTCGGCAGGAAGCAGCGTGTCCAGTTGCGCTTCAACAGCCGCGATATCCGCATCCATATCCTCTTCGAACAGGGAGCGCTGCATGCCGGCCAGTGTTTCGCTCTTTTTCCCGAAGCGCTGCTGGCGTGCCAGCTTCAGCGCCTCTTCCAGCAGAAGGATACGTTGCTGTAGAGTGGTATTCTGCTGGCGAAGTTTTTCTTCTTTTTCAGCATTCTCAGACACGGCGTTTTGCACCATGGCAAGCGCCAGAGTACGAAGCTGTTCAATATCGTTTGTGGTGGAGAGAAGGGAGATATCCATGCGGGTAATTATATCGCACCCGGCATGGATAATCATTATTCTTCATAAGGTTATGGTGGTTTTTGATGCGGTTCCGGATGTATCCCGGAAGACCCATTTTGTGAGGTCGTGGCCTTTTACCTGTTGCCAGTCAACACCGCTGACAAGCCAGCTGAACTCATCGGGCGTGAGGGTCCAGGCGGCCTCATTTGCCCGGGGCCAGCGAAAGTGGCCTTTATGCAGACGGCGAACGCACAACCAGACGCCGTGTTTATCCCAGCGCAGCACCTTGATGCGCGAACGGGCTTTATTGGTGAAGACGAAGGCGGCGCCTTCGTGCCACGACGATTTGAGCTCATCCTGGACATACTGCGTCAGCGTGTCGATGCCACGTCGCATATCCACGGGCTTCACGGCGAGGAAGACATTTTCAGGCATCAGCATATTTGAGCGCCCTGAAGACATCGTTCAGCTGTGAAGGATGGCAGCACATGCGTATTCCACCGGGCAGAAAGAGCGTAACGGGTTCATTCACTGCAGGTGAAAAGGATCCAGCAGGTGGTGATGCTTCGGTGATATGAACAGGCAGTACCGCAGGTTCGCTGGCACGTCGTTCAGCCTTTGCGACATCCTGGGGCCATTCACGAAAGGAAGTGAAGGGAATGTCGTGAAGTTCACAGTATTGCTGGCGGGTAAGACCACTGGCCCGCCAGCTGGCAACATGTTGTTTTTTCTGTTCAATGAACCATCGCTGTTTCATCAGCAAGCATCCTTCATCAGTTAAAGATGGCGCTGATATTACCTGCTGAAATAATTATGAAAATATGAGTTCACCGGAACGTTACGGTTCACGCTGAGATGGCAAAGGCGTTCGCGTACCTGCTGAAACAGTGGGATGGGCTGAACGAATACTGCCGCAACGGTCAGGTGGAAATCGACAATAACATCGGTGAAAACGCGCTACGCTCAGTGGCCGTGGGGCGAAAAAATTATCTGTTCTTCGGCTCTGACAACGGTGGAGAGGCTGCGGCGATCATCTACAGTCTGCTCGGCACCTGCAGGCTGAACGGTGTGGAGCCGGAGAACTGGTTGCGTGAGGTGATCGGCAAAATCAACAACTGGCCCTCAAACCGGGTACACGACCTGCTGCCCTGGAACCTCTCTCCTGTAAAATAATCCTTACGCCACGTTCAGGACGGGGCGCTTACCAACGCACAACATCGGTAATATTATGACCGCCAACCGGGTCGCCGTCTCCCTAGTAACTGAGTGTCACTACCACTGTATCCTGATAATCCCCTGGCTTGGGCCAGTTCTGGACGGGAATAGCGCCATACACTACCAGAGACTGAGCGCTGCCCGTTGTGGAGATTTGGGACTGTACTTCGGTAGTGTCATTCCAGACCGTACTGTGGCTGGCATCCTGGTAAAGGCCATAGGGCACACAGATTGGGCCGTTACACATGCGTCGGCTGTTGCCGTCGGGAGTATCTGCGACCAGCTTTATGTCGTCGACAACCACAGCGAGTGGCAGCCCGTACGCATCCGTCATCAGGCTGCTCTTCCTCCCTGTTTCCCGCGGTCCGTGGGGTTTCGGCCTGTTTTTTTTAGCCAGACAGCGGTGATTTGGTCATGCTGCCATCCATCGACAGCCACGACCAGTCAATAGCATCCAACTGCTCACAGGCAAGCAGTCCATTCTGTCAGAAGCGTTCAAATACTCCGGCATCCCGCCACTCCTGGAAGAGGCGGTGGGCTGAGCTTGACGAGCATATTCCTGTAGCATTCAAATCATTCCACTGGCAATCTTTCTGAACATAAAGAAAATGGCATTCATGCCGCACGATTATCAACGCGCTTGCGATGCGTACACAGTGGGGGCTGAATTTTGTGTTCCAAGGTGAGTCGGGCCATTTTCTCCCAGAGTTCATCGCTGATCTGCCACTTGTTGCCCGCCATACTTTGCTCTCAGCAATTTCCATCATTTATTACCTGACAATCCCTTTTGGGATGGGTTCTTAGCATCATTAACACTTTGTTAACTTGAGCTGGTTTAAGTTAATTCAAATTTGATAAAAACATAAGGGTGCATTACCTGTATGGACGCTAACCCGGTAACGTCTTTTGACGAATAATGCATGTTACCGGCTGGCAATATGAGAATATAAATGAAAATTCTGATTAACTGGCCTCCTTTGCGCCAACTAATAAATTACATACAAGAGCGTTTCACCTTTCTGGTTTTGCTCTGCTGGCCAGCGATTATCTGGTTGGTTTGTCGGGTAATTGTATGGCTGACGGATGGCATCATGACGCTACTGGGAAAGCCGTTAGAGCACTCATTCACCGTGTATCTTCAGCTCTGTATGACGCTAAGTACCCTGCTGAAAATCTCGGTCACCTGGGTGCTGCTGCTGTTTATTCTGTTCAGCATGGTAATGGGGTTTACCTGGCTGCTGCGGCGTGTTATGAACCGTAATAAGTAAAAGACCACCTTCTAAGAAGGTGGCTTCTGTAAGTTGATTTTCCCCTGTAACTCCAGACTCACCGACTCTCTTATTTAGGCCTACCGTATCGACAAAGTACCCTCGGGACCAAAAAATGGTTACCCCAAAGCTTCTTTCTTCGATTGTAGAGCCTGATTGCGCCGCATACGCATGATAAAGACGGCGGGTGATGTCATTGTGCAGTAAAAAGTCTTCGCAAAGAAACTGTTTCATAAGATCTCCGGGATTACAGTGCGGCGACGGCCTGACGGGCACCGGCATCAAGTAACCGCTGATACGCACGTTTTACCGCATCAACAAAACCCTGCTGCTTCGTCAGGTGGTCACCGAAAATGGATTCAATCGCCAGCAGCTCATCCGTGCCGCTGACATAACGCATCCAGCCTGCCACACCCAGTGCCAGATGACGATACCAGTTGCAGCACGACTGGGGCGAAATCGAAGTGGAGGTTGCAGGACAGCGATGCAAAGTTAACTTCGCGGTAAATATGCTGGGGTTCTCCCGTCGCTTCCATGTCTTCGCGGCACCAAAACAGGATGCTGAACACACCTATGAGTCGCTGGTCCGCGCCTTCCGGTACTTCGGTGGCAGTGTGAAAACCGTGCTGGTTGATAACCAGAAAGCTGCAGTAATGAAGAATAACAACGGAAAGGTGGTGTTCAACTCCGGGTTCCTGTTGCTGGCCGACCACTATGGCTTCCTGCCACGGGCCTGCCGTCCGCGCAGAGCCAGAACCAAAGGCAAAGTGGAGCGGATGGTGAAATATCTTAAGGAGAACTTCTTCGTCCGGTACAGCAGATTCGACAGCTTCACCCATGTAAACCAGCAACTGGAGCAGTGGATGGCTGATGTTGCTGATAAACGGGAGCTTCGCCAGTTCAGACAAACACCAGAGCAGCGCTTCGCGCTGGAACAGGAGCATCTGCAGCCGTTGCCGGATACGGACTTCGATACCAGCTACTTCGACATCCGCCATGTGTCCTGGGACAGCTATATCAAGGTTGGCGGCAATCGTTACAGTGTTCCCGAGACTCTGTGCGGGCAGCCGGTCTCGATACGGATCATCACTGGATGATGAGTGCTGGTGGCGCCACACCGGCTGTGTTCAGCATTATCTGGCTGGCAAACCGTCCCGGCGCACCATGCCCTTCTATGACAGCAGGTGAGTATGCTAAGTGCCTATGAGGGATTGCTGTGATGCATGAACTTGAAGTACTGCTGAGTCGTCTGAAAATGGAACAGTTTAATGAAAATGCAAGGAACCACGGCGATACTGAAAAACAGCCATCAGTACCAGAAGAGGCAAAGAAAGCTCAAGAAACTCTTCCTGAGAAGTCTGCAGTGCAATCAGCCATGCAGGGCCATGCCAGCCTAAGACTTCTTTCAGAATACCAAGGGAGCGATCAATAATATTAGTCACGATGATAAGTAAAATAAAAGTCACAACAGTGATTGCGTACCCTTCATGTGCTTTTGCCGCCGACCAGACCCTACGCCCGTGGCAGGATAAAATATGTAAACAGGCCAGAACAATCGGCAGCAAAATCACCAGTGCCATAATTTTATCCTGCCAGGGCAGTTCACCGGTCCAGAAACGGAGTTTAAGCATACTCATTCCATTAATCGATTTATGCAAATCAGATTCACGAGCCATCATTGTAAATAATACACAAATGACTGACCACCGGGTCCATTTTCTACCTGCGAATGAAGGGGATAGAGTTATAACTATCAGAGCAATAGCATAAAAATACAATGTCAGACTCTCAATGAACTCTCCTTCCTGAACAAGATGAATCAACGTCTGGACAGGCATAAAACACCACAAAATGAACGTAAAAACTGAAACCAGAACAGTAAATTTAACAGCAATAAACGGGGTGTTAATAAACGACATCATTTCTTCCTGAAAATATTTTATTATACATCTGGATCTGTAAATATTTTTATTAATTTATGCTCAATTTCAATCTGTAGGGTATATACCCGTGATCATTGAAGATGCTTGATTTTCAAGCAAGAGGGGATCATGCCGTTCACCATAAAAATCTTTATCACTGACCAGTAAAAAGCTGAACTTGAACGTCTTCATGGCTCCAGTCGTGATAAGCGCGTTTGCGATCGTATTAAAGCCATTCTTCTGACCTCCGAGGGCTGGAGTTCAGCCATGATTGCTCAGACTTTACTTGCATCAGACGACGGTTGATCGCCATATCAGCGAGTTTCTGAACAAATGGAAGCTGAAGCGTAAGCGCACCGTGAAGGACGTGGGGTAAAAATTAGTTTACAGAGAGAGTTACGTTCCAGGGCAACAGTTCTTTCACGCGGTTGGCAGGCCATGTATTGATGACGCTGACCACGTGCCGCAGCCAGGCCTCCGGCTCAATGCCGTTAAGTTTACAGCTACCGATCAGGCTGTACATCACTGCTGCACTGTCGCCACCACCATCAGAACCGAATAACATATAGTTACGCCGCCCCAGCGCAACCACCCGGAGGGCGTTTTCACACAGATTATTGTCTATCTCCACCCAGCCATTGCGACAGTATTCGTTCAGGGCATCCCATTGTTTCAGCAGGTATGTGAACGCTTTCGCCGTATCTGAGTGACGCGACAGCATGCCCATCTGCTGCTGTATCCAGTCGTACAGTGACTGCATCAACGGCATGTTTCTGGCTTTCCTGGCGGTCAGTCGCTCTTCTGCCGGACTGCCGCGGATCTCCGATTCGATAGCGTACAGAGCCCCGATACGGTTAGGGGTAGTGACCGGGTAACTGCTCTAATGCGCTCAGCAACTGTGTTTCCAGCTCTGTCATCCTGCTCTACTCCCGTACCAGCTTCACCGCGTTCCGCTTCCCGTTGCCCGCCGTCCAGCCCGCTTCGGCTTTCATTCCCTCCGGCAGCGCCGGTGGCAGAGTGGCAGACAAGTCGTTATCCGGCAGGCGAAGGGGCGAGAAGACCTTACAGGAGACAATATGAATCAGGGCAAGGCCTCTGACGTACCAGTTACGGACATGCTGAATTTTTTACGTGGTGGTGTGGGGGCATGCTTTTTGTCTTAGGGAATAAACATAACCACGATGCTACAGGGCTGAAAAAATTTGAAGATGTGAGTTCACTAGGCGTTACTTACGAAGCGTGTTGGCAGACCATTTAACGTGCAATTCGTGATAAAGTCGAAACATTTAAACATGTTGCTAAATGTAAAATATTGGAATATTATTCTTACCTTTATGTATTTTCGCAAAATACAGGACGATTAATCTTGTTTAAAAGCAGATTGTTCCTATTTTTGCTATTGCAATTCCAATCAATAGTCATTTCTTGATAGGCCCCCCCTAACAATGAGTGGTTTTCGATTGTTTTAAACGATTTAACATTCTGAATACACTTAGACTATATTCTGTCCAGCAATGGATTCATCGTGCTTCATTCCTGACAAGGAGTAGCATCGCTGAATGTACTTTATAAGCGTATTAATTCATCGAGAGTCTAAATATGAAAATCTCTAAACTGTCTGCTGTATTGGCATTGGCTGTAAGCACTGCTGCAATTTCTTCTTTCTCAGCTCAAGCTACTGACGGGACTATTACTTTCAATGGTAGAGTGACTGACCAAACTTGTACTATATCCACCCCAGGCGGTAAAGATTTCACCGTAACTCTGCCAACTGTTTCTGCCTCTACTCTGGCAGCTCAGAGCGCAACTGCTGGCCGTACTCCGTTCGCGATCAATCTGAGCGACTGCTCTAAAGGCAATGTGGCTACTTATTTCGAGCCGGGCGCTACTGTTGATTTCAATACTGGCCGTCTGAATAACCAAGCGCAGACTGACGCTGCAACTAACGTACAGATTCAGTTGCTGGGCAGCAACAACCAATTCCTGCCAATCCTTGCTGCTGGTACTAATGGCGCGCAGGAGAACTCCCAGTGGGTTACCGTTGCTAACGAAGGTGACTCTGCTGACCTGAACTACTACGCTGAATATTACGCTACCAGCGCTGCCGGCGCCGGTGATGTAACTTCTACCGTCCAGTACACCATTATTTATCAGTAAGTAATATTTCTTTAAGAAATATTCTTATCCCGGTGGGGATGTTATGTCCCCACCGTTTTCCCTTACTGTAGCGATAATATAATGAAGAACTCATTTAAAAAATACAGCCTATTGCTGAGCGCCATGTTGTTCAGCAGCAGCGTTTTTTCCAGTGTCATTATTAACGGTACTCGTATTATTTATCCGGGGAAGCAACGGGAAGTTACCGTCCAATTATCAAATAATGGTGCTTCACCGGCACTTATTCAGTCTTGGATTGATGAAGGCGACGCAAAAACCACACCAGAAAACAGCAAAGCGCCATTTATCATTTCACCGCCAATCAGCCGTGTTGAACCGACTACCGGCCAAGCGCTGCGTGTTTCATTGACCACGGCGAGTTTGCCGCAAGACAAAGAATCCTTGTTCTGGTTGAACGTACTGGAGATCCCGCCAGCACCAACCGGGGCTAACAATAGTGCACCTGAAAACTATTTACAGGTGGCATTCCGTTCCCGCGTAAAACTGTTATATCGGCCTACTGGTCTGCCGGGGGAAGCGAATGATGCACCCGAAAAACTGCAGTGGCGTTTCAGCACTGCGGGCGTCAGCGTGAAAAACCCAACGCCGTACTATGTGTCATTTACCGAGATTAATGCAGTCGTAAATCAAAAACGTGTGCCATTGGCCCCGAACGGTGACATGCTGGCACCTGGGCAGGAAAAAACATTGTCCTTCTCCGGTGACATCACGCGTATTGCTGATATTGCTTACACCACCATTAATGATTTTGGCGGACGCGTGTCCCGTACTAAGAATAAGCAAAAGTAATTCTTGGAACAGAGTTTCAGGCCCAGAACAATTTATTTCAGAGAGCGGGCTTAATTTGGTAAAGGAATGCTTTATATGAAAGAGTTACCTATCTCTGCAGCGATTAAAATGGCGTGGCCCAATTATAAATCGATTCTACTGTTAAGCGGCAGCGCGCTCTGTATGGCGGCCCCTGCAGCGTCTTGGGCGAATGGAGGGGCTGATAGCAAAAAGCCTACGGCACCGGTTGAAGCGACCTTTAACAGTAGCTTCCTGGTTGGGGAAGCGCAAGGTGTGGATCTTTCACGCTTCCGTGATGGTAACCCGATCTTAGCGGGAAAATATTCGCTCGACGTGTATGTGAACGGCGAGTGGAAAGGCAAAAAAAACATCGACTTTAAAAACGTGCCGGGAAAAAACAGCGCTGATACCTGCTTTACCCTACTGTCGTTGGATGAGTTTGGTGTAGACACCGCGACAATGAGCGGGGACCCTGCGGTTAATACCGAGACGTGCAAAACTCTGGCTCAGTGGGTGCCTGAAGCCTATTACCGTTTGGACACCAGTACACTGCGCATGGATATCAGTATCCCCCAAGCGGCGCTGCGGCGCAGCGCTCGCGGCTATGTAGATCCGCGCTTCTGGGATCGTGGCATTACCGCCGGCAGCTTGTTGTATAACTTCAATGCGTTCAATACTCACAGCTCCGCCAACGGCAGCAATTCTGATTCAACTAATGCATACTTAACTTTGAACGCCGGGCTGAACGTGGCTGGTTGGCAACTGCGTCATGACTCCAACGTGAACTGGCGTTCTAACGACAGCACTCATTGGCAAAATACCGCGACTTACGCGCAGCGGGCAATGCCGTCTATCCGCGGCATGCTGACATTGGGTGACAGTTACACCAGCGGTGATTTCTTCAACTCCATAGGTTTTCGCGGTGTTCAGATCGCCACGGATGATCGCATGCTGCCTGATTCCTTGAACGGGTATGCGCCGGTTGTGCGTGGGGTCGCGCAAAGCAATGCTCTGGTGGAAATACGCCAGAATAACCAGCTAATCTATCAAACTACCGTTGCTCCGGGCGAGTTTATCATCAACGATCTCTATCCTACGGGTTACGGCGGCGATCTGAATGTTACCATAAATGAGGCCGATGGCAGCAAACGCCAGTTCAGTGTTCCCTATGCTTCGGTAGCGCAGATGCTTCGTCCAGGCATTCAGCGTTATGCAATAACCGCGGGTCGAGTACGCGATGATAATTTAAGCAAGGAACCCGATATGTTCCAGGCGACTTATCAGCGCGGTTTTACCAACATTATTACGGGATACACAGGTGGGATCGTCAGTGATGGCTATGGCGCAGTGCTGGTGGGCAGCGCGGTTGCGACACCGATCGGCGCATTTGCGTTCGACGTAACGCAGTCTAATACCCGACTGAAGCAAGGTGATCAGACAGGACAGAGTTATAAGCTCAGCTATAGCAAACTGATGGCCGAAACTAATACCAACTTCACTATCGCCGCTTATCGCTATTCAACTTCCGGCTACCTATCTTTGCAGGATGCCGTCTACTCCCGAGACAATGAACGCAAGGGATTGAGCGTAGATGCGGTTAACCGCCAGCGTAGCGAATACCAGCTGACGCTGAACCAAGGGCTGGGGGACAATTACGGTTCCTTGTACATCACCGGTTCGGTGCGTGATTACTGGAACCGTGGTGGGAGCACCAAGCAATACCAGGTGGGCTATAACAACTATTACAGTCGTGTGACCTATGGCCTTTCCGCTATGCGTACCACGGATATGTATAACCGAGATGAGACTCGTTATTACCTGACATTGTCGGTTCCATTCAGCGTCGGTTCGCAGACCCTGAGCCTGAATAGTTCACTAGGCTATACCGACAACGGCTACGACAGCAGTCGTGTGGGCCTGAATGGTTCAACCGGCGAAGACAACAACATCAGCTATAGTGCCACGTTGGCCAACGATCGTTCCGGCGGGACTAACAGTAGTGTGAGCGGTGAATACCGTAGTCGTTTTGCCACGATGAACGGGTCCTACAGCTATGGTAAAGATTACCGTCAATCTTCGATCGGCGTATCGGGTAGCGTCGTTGCCCATAGCGGTGGTGTCACACTGACACCGCAACGCGGGCAGACCATGGTGTTGGTGGAAGCCCCGGACGCCGCCGGCGCGATTGTGACCAACTCGTCAGGCGTTCGTATCGATGATAACGGTTATGCAGTGGTTCCTTATGTTGCGCCATATCGCATGACGAGCGTAACGCTCGATCCGAGCGGCATGTCGCGCGACGTTGAATTGGAAAGCAGCAGCCAACAGGTTGCACCCTATGCCGGTGCGATTGCCCGGTTGGAATTCAAGACAACGAAAGGCCAGGCGTTGATCATTCATGCACTCGGCCCTGATGGCAACGCGTTGCCGTTTGGCGCCGAAGTGCTGGATACCCGTAATCAGGTGGTCGGCATTGTTGGGCAGGGCAGCCGTATCTACTTGCGTACCGAAGCTCAGAAAGGTTTGTTGCAAATTAAGTGGGGCACACAGCCAACGCAGCAGTGCTCTGTCAGCTACAGCGCTAAGGCGCAAATTAATAATACTGACTACGAAATTATTGAAGCGAGTTGCAAATGATAAAGTATACATGTGTTCCATCGCTGAATAAAACGGCAGCGAAATGCCTGATGCTGCTCGGACTGCTAATGGCAGGTGGTCAGAGTGCTTATGCCGCCTGTTACGTCAATAATGGCTACAAGGCGCAAGTGATCAACATGAATCTTGGGCGTGTGCTGGTTACACCAAGCAGCCAGGTTGGGGATACTTTGGTCACCGCTCAGTTCACGATTAACCCGGTCTCTGGGTATGGCAGTTGTACTAATGGCGGCAACGCGATTGGGGAGATCCTCCAGGGCAGCCCGACGAGCTTCAGCAATGTGTGGAGTACCAATATTCCAGGTATCGGGATTCGTTTATACCGAGAAGCGGGGAGTATAAGTACCTATTATCCCCATACCTTGCGGTTGAACGGCAACATTGCTGTCAACCTGAACGGTGGTTATTTCAAGATCGACATTGTTAAAACCGCCGCACAAACCGGTTCTGGGCAACTGGTCCCTGGAAAGTACACGACTTATTATATGGATGGCTCTGGACGGAACTTACCGATGCTGGAATCGATCGTCGACGCCAACAGTCTGACAATCGTTACATCGACTTGTAACGTGGACAGCGGTTCCAAGAACAAGGTGGTTAATCTGGATACCGTCACCGCAGCCTCATTTGGTGGTGTAGGTTCAACGCAGGGCGAAAAGGCATTTGATATCAATATTAATTGCGTTGGTGGCATTGGCGAGGATCTGTTGCCGGGCAATGCGGGGCAAGGGATCGTCAATGTACGTTTTGACTATACGCAGGATGCTTCCAATGCTCCTGGCGTGATCAAATCCGAACCTGGTGCCAACACCGCATCCGGCGTTGCCATCCAGCTGTTGACTGGCAATACGACCCAGCCGATCAAGAATGGTGATGCGGTCAATGCCGGACGTACCATTCCTAAACAGTCCAATACGCTAACGTTGCCGCTGAAGGCGCGTTACTATCGCACTGGCTCGACAATTAAAGGCGGCAATATAAAATCGACCGCCACCTTTACCATCGAGTACAACTAAGCCGCGTTCAGACGAAAAAGCCAATGGAGTTACCCATTGGCTTTTTTGTTACGGAATCCCATGAATAATCTAAAAAAATCAGAAAGAGATTATCTCGCCTGTCACATCGGGGCAGGAAACAGGCGCTGATGCCGCCTGCCTATTCCGCGTTAATCCTTCCACCGTGGGGTTGATACCGGATGACGGATATAAATCTATGCGGGGGATTGATAGCAGAGCATGGTCCGCAAATCTGACAGCGTTGAATTATTGGCAGTGTGGGCAGAAAATGCCAAACACTCTGATTTTAAATTACATCGTCGGGTTGCCTAAAGAACTACTTTCGCCGGATCTGACCCGATGGGAAAAGAAGGGCAAAAATGACGAAGCCTTGTTACATTTTGCATGTGGTCTCGTCGTCTGGAATAAAGTCATATTGAGATAGATTTTTATTCAAAATTTAATTCATCATCGGCTTTTAACTTGACCATAAAATTATATAAGTCATGTGTGTTTTTTAATTTAAGTTTACTTACGATTTTCAACCTATGAGAATATACTGTCTTAAAATTAACATCTAAAATTGAAGATATTTTTTTACAATCATATTCGCTGGATATTAAGTCGAAAATAATTAATTCCCTTTGTGTTAAAGTATGAATGTAAATATATCGATGATATACTCCGTCAAGTATTTTTTGATAATCTGAAAGCGGAGATTTAAGATCTATAACAATTATTTTTGAAAAGAGGATTAGTCGATAATATGGAAAGGACTGAACATTATCAACTATGAATACAGGTACAGAATCAACAGGATTCAATAAATTATTATTGATAAACTTGATCTTCTCATAGCAGGACAAGTTATCTTTTGCTAAATTAAAAAAAATTATACTGCTGGTGTGATTCTCTATTTTAAAGTTACAACTTTCAGAGAAAGGTAATACATCAATATTTTTATTGATACTGCTGATAAATAACTGGATTGCCATTCCTGAAATATTATCTTCAGTGTAGATTTTTATTTTCTTCATCCGTATATCCTACGTATGGTCTACATTTCTTAAATATTTATCCTAGTGCATATCTCACACAACCCGATCTTTTATTCCGAGATGTTCCGAACTTACTTCCCTGTTTAATTTGAGCACAAATTCACGGTTTACTACGGCCAGATTCGACCATCATAAGCTCCGTTAATAAACATGTTTACTTCTGTGATCAGGAGTGAACTATAAACGGAGTAGAGTTAACACTCATAGTGTAATTTCTGTTTTTACCCTCTGTGGTGTCGTGATAAGTTCATCAATCCTTTTCTCTGGCCACAGATATCCCTGTAAAGCGAACCATGGCATATCTTTTAACCATGAAACATAGTGCAAAGTCTCAACACCTTCAATGACCACTTTATAATTATTTACATGGAAGTAATTTAATAATGCACACATCAGGTCCTGCCCGCCGTTCTGCGCAGATAAATTCCACAGAAGGTTTTTACTAATCTTTATATTTTGAAATGAATTATTTTCTAATGCCATAAAACCTGCATACCCTGCACCGAAATCATCCATCCAGAGTGAATACTCTTTATTTAGAGTGTTAATGATTGACCCGGATTTCACCAGCGATTCAGAAAACTCATTCATTTCAAAATGCAGACAACCGATTTTTCTTACCCATTGTATTATAGCGTCATCAGTCAGTATCTGTAATGTTGATTCATCAACATTCACTGTAGCAATAATATCATTCTGATGAAACCACGACCGATGCTTTTCAACAAGCGAAATCTGCTGCAGAAGGATCTGCGAGCGTAGTGTGACAGATATCTGACGAAAAAATTCCTCCATGGGCAAGGGGGCGTCCGTTAGACGGGTCAGACACTCTACGGCAACAATATTTCCGTCACGACCGAACATGGGTTGAAAAACATAATATACATCAGCCAGCATATTGGGTGTAGTGAGCATTAATAGCCCCTTAGGTTATTTGAAGGTGACATCAACATTAGCCGATGCATTAAAAGCACCTATTCTGGTCAGAGCTGCGTAGGTGCGCCATTTCAGGCTGGCCAGAAAATGACTTTCAATGACGCTGCCGTTGACACAGCCAAGAGTGGCCGGGTTGTTCATCGGGATCCAAGCTGTTGGGGCTGAAGAAGATATCAATATCCCAAAACCTCTGTCAGAAGTGTGCAAAATAACCGTTGCATCCTAGATGAGATTAATAATGCTGAAGGTAACCATCAGTGTTTGCCCCCCACCCTTGGTCAGTTCAGCCCTGATACTGAACGGAACCTGCTTTTCCCACTACTGCATTTCGCGCCAGAATTTTACTAAAATCCACCGCGGAATCATTATTGACTAAAAACATTATATTTTGACACATAATATATAAAATTTAGCCAAAATGTATAATCGTTATAAACGATTTATTTAACACTTTTCTTTGTTTATACCTATTGATTATGGTAATCAATAATTCTCAAACAATAGGATCAGGCTATTGAATGTAACGTTCCGGTGAACGCACATTGACGACAGTGACCGGTTCTGCATTCCACAGTTCCAGTCAGTCGATCAGGAGATTTTTCGCGAAGGGTAACAGTTCGTGCAGCCTCTCCTGCGGTAATGAAGGCAGGCGCTCCAGCACCGATTTCAGCCAGCCATACGGCTCCACGCCGTTCAGCCGCGCTGTTTCCAGCAGGCTCATGATGGCAGCAGCACGATGCCCCGCCTGCAACGATCCGGCGAACAGCCACGTATTCCGCCCCATCACCACCTGCCGGATCGCCCGTTCGCACCGGTTATTATCCAGCGGCAGCGCGCCGTCATCCACGAACCTTCTGAACTATGAGGATTATCATTGATGAGACAGTTTAAAATCTCCCACCCCGGAGAGATGATCGCCAGGGATTTAGCTGATATGGGGATTAGCGGTTGTCGATTTGCTCTCAATATTGGGGTTACGCCAGCAACCGTATCTCGCCTTCTGGCTGGAAAAACTGCATTAACTCCCGCACTTGCCATTCGAATATCTGCTGCGCTAGGCAGTACGCCTGAGTTTTGGCTCAGACTTCAAAGTGCCTTCGACTTACGCCAGCTTGAAAGCGAGATAGACACCTCAAATATCGTGCTGTATGGCACAGGAAGCGACGCAAAGACCAGCGCATAAAAGAAACCCGCCACTATCGGCGTAATGCCGATCAGTTAAGGATCGGTTGACCGATCCAGTGGCTGTGTAAGAATCCGGAAATGTTCATTCGTTTCCGGATTTTTTTATGCTTCTCAGTCAGGTACTCAACACCGTTCATAATTTTACACCGGAGGCGTTTTCTGCGCTTTCTGAACTGCTTTCACCTGAACTCATTGATGAATGCCTCGCCGATACAGGTATCGTCACTATTCGCAAACGTCGGCTTCCGATGGAGATGATGGTCTGGGCCGTGACCGGAATGGCATTGTTTCGTTCCCTGTCCATGAACCAGATAGTCTCACACCTTGATATTCTTCTGCCTGGTAAACGTCCCTTTGTGGCACCCAGCGCCGTTGTTCAGGCTCGTCAGCGACTGGAAGCCGATGTCATCCGTCTGGTCTTTGAAAAAACACGCCTGAACCGCCCCGGTTTTCCTGGAGTGAGTTAAGTTCGGGAGTTCAGGCTGCCAGATCCTTGTTCCCGATGGAAGCGTAATACGCTTTTTCTGCCTCTACGTTTTGCATGCATGGTTAGTTTCCTCTTGATTTTTCCATACGCTGTTTTAACCATGTCTTTACTTCACTTTCAGTCCAGCGGGAGCTACGGCCCAATTTAATCGGCTTCGGGAATTCACCGTCCTTGATGAGTTTATAAAACCATTTGTCTGTTAATCCAGTGTAAGCAGTAATAAAGGCCATATTAACGAGGCGATCTTTTGTGAGGTCTGTATCTGACATGTGATTATTATTTTTATGATTAAATACTGATGCATGTTCTTTCATTATTAATTCTCTTTCGGTAAATATACAATATCTGGAGTTGTTTGAAGTTTAGACTGATTTTTTTCTAAACTTTACCTTTAAAATATAACTGTGCGAAGAAAAATCACCTTCGGATATTATAAGTATCATCATTCAGGATGGATCATGAATTAATAGCGATTTTTTATATATCGTTAACTTACCTATATGCTGACATGAGTTGATCTGGCAACAGCAATAAATATTGAATAGATGGTATTAGCATTACAGCTACAATATCAGATTGACATCGGGCGATTATTTATCCAGTCGTCCAGTTCTGACTCCAGCCAGCCAACTGATTTAGTGCCCAGGCGACGTTGGATGGGAAAAGTTGGATCATATCGTGGTGATTTGGTGTTTAACCAGTCATAGATGGTCGCACGAGCGATGCCTAGCTTTTCCATGACATCTTTGATCCTGAGCATTTTAGCTGGATTTACATACTTTACTGTCTGCTGTGTTGAGTTACTTTGAGACATAATCAATACCTTTTTTGCGTTTTAGACAGGGACTATGTTGCCAACAAATGCCAGGCTACAATAGGCCTTAAGTAAATGAGCAGTTAAATCACTTCAGGGGGCTTTACTTTTTATGGATAATGTGAGTTGCGATTCTTTGGATGAAATATATCAAGACATACGCAAGGCTTTTGAAGAGAAGCTTGAAGCGTTAGTAACAAAGCTGAAAGGTTCAGTCCAATACGATGAACTGATAACAATGCGTGAAAAAGCTTATGAGGTTATTGAGGAATTTAAGACCATCGAGGAGGTACTGCCGGAGAGAATTGTTGATGAATCCCATCCAGATAATTTCCGTTTACTACAGGAATTTAATGATGTTAATGGAATTATTGTGCCAAAACCGTATGTCTATAAAAAAACTTACGCTGAGGCTCGGGCCAGTATACAGAAAGAAATGTTTGACGGTCGAATTTCTGGAATTATCAAATTAGTGGATGAAAACTTCTGGTTACATTATCTTTTTATGGGGTTTAAGGATTTTTACTGGAGTGAGTATATTTTATCAAATGGCAATAAAAAAGATAGTTGCGAGTTTTTACTTTATGCACTACTTTATATCACCTACGCCGCAGACAGAAATGATAAAGCAAAGACTGGTGATTGGCTTAGATTAAATGAAAGGTTTGATAGAATTAAAAGAAAATCAGCATCAAGCCTTGGCGGAAAGAAAAAATTAAAAGATCTCGATTATCTAAAGCCATATATATCTTCAGCGCTGTCCGATCATTCCCCTGAAGGTGGTTGGGAAAGCAAGAGGCAATTCATTGATACCATTATCCCACTCGTTGTAAAACTTGATGGAGAACACAATTCCGAAAAATGGAAGGGAGATCCAATAAAAAGGGAAAACACATTACGTAATAGAATCGATAAATGGTTATTGGACGACCTGCGGGACAATTATGATAAATTTATTCGAAATAAGAATAAGCGTTAATTAATTGATTTAAAAATAACTTTTTGCATCTCCAATGCCCTTCCATATCTCATGTATTCACAAGTATGCTTAACACTTGACCAGGGAAGGGCATTATTTTTCTTTGCAAACTTAGAATAGTATAAAATTAATATGATAATGTCCGGAGGTGACAGTGATAACTGATGTTTTTCCCGCCTGGAACACCATCCCTGAAAATAATATTTTTATAAAAAAAGTTTTTATATATTTTCAAAAACATCATATATATCAATTTATTGCCACTCCATTTGAAATATTCAACATATCTTAATCACTGCTATCAGTTGCTACTGGTAGCAACTGATAGCAGTGCAGTTGACATCAATGACGATGGATATGTATTATTTCGCTGGTGCTGCCATTACTATTTTTAATTTTTTCAATTCTTATTTTCTCATCTTCTTCCAGATAAGCTAGCGCATCGTTAAGTTTTCTTGAGTTTCTTAGAGCATATGGGCCTTTTCTCCTTACTATCATTTTATTCAGAATGGTGGGAGTGTTTAATATTTGAGGGTAATTAACATCAGGATCCTTGTATTTTAATAACCATTTGTACAATATATCAGCGTTATGCTCTATTGAATCTGAGCATGATGAGATAGCATCAAGAGCCTGTTGATAATAAAAATACGCTGTTTTCGCACCTGCCTGAATGGTTCTTTCAGATATTTCATTTCCGTGCTCATCACTAAAAAGATGAAAAACCCCAGCCAGTCTGACAATATTTTCAGGCATCTTAGACAACATGCCTTCTACAACAGGATGTTTCTCTCTGTCTTTAAGTATACGTGATTCAATATGTTTATATACTAAACCGAGTGCTGACTGAGCCTCTTCGGATAAGTATAGATATTTATGCTTTTTATTATTTTTGTACCTCTCTTCAGAAAGCAGCAGTAGTTCCTTTATTCTGTCATGAAACCTGATGGTGTTACTTTTACTGTTATTCTTAACAGAGCTGCGGTGACCTCTTTTTGAAGTTACTCCGGTTATCATAAAACGGGACAGAAACCCTGAGCCTACTGCATAATCCCCCTGAAGTTTGATATATTTTTTAAACTCACTGGACTGAATCATTAATAACATTGTAAACATACATTCATCCATACTACACCTGCCACTTTTTCGTTCTATATCAAACGGAGCTCCATCCCATAAAAGGTTTAAAAATCCCAGGTTATTCTTTGCACGTCCTTTGAAGAAAATACCGGCCTCATCCGACATAAGACTCGATGAAGGCACATGACTGCAGAGTCCCTGCTGTAGCGCTTCTGGTGTCGTATCACTGTAGATCAACTTATGCAATGCGGGTGGTTGCGGTTTTTTTCGGTAAAGCTCTTTCATGCTCTGAGTATCGTATTCAACATCAATTCCTTTCTCGGTTTTTTTACTAATCACTTTCAATAGTGCTTTCTCCTGACTTTTCCATGACTGAAGTTCTGCATTGTAATCCAGCATTAATAACGTATATTTTTGACGTGATTCCTTTTCAAAATCAAAAAATGGTTGTGTGACTAATTTAAATACGGCACTTTTTCTCTCTCCAGAGTCAGCAATAACGGTGTAATACATTGGGCAAGGGCTCACTCTCCCGTCTGGATGTTGTATTTTTATTACCCCCTGGCATGCCAGTGATACAGCAGCCAGAACAACTGTTTCAATGAGTTCTACCGGAGCCTGTAGTTCTCTTTCTATCTCCTCCACGGCATCTCTTAAAATGGGAGGAAAAAAATTTACAGGATTGTTATTTCTATCATTAAGCGAACATCCAACACTCATATCTTATCTCTCATGTCAGGTTTATTTAAAGGATATCTCCTTCCGGTAATGAGAATATGCTACCTGGCTGCTATTTGGAATACACCAGAAAACCATCAGGCCAAATTAGCTTTATTTGGATTGATATTTTTTAGTCAGGATTGTTTTGCTACCTGATACTGTACAGATATGAGTCATGAACAGCCCTGTACTGGTCTGTTTTGCTCATGGGGAAATAGATAATTTGTGATGCCATTATTTAAAGCTACATCCAAAATTACGTTCACCATCTGTAAAGCATTTGCTTTTCTTTTTTGCAAAGTAACTTGTCCGGTAAATCAGCGAGCCATATGACTCACTTTTCTTGCCATCCTTTGCATTCAGGTAATAACAAGGATTCCTGGGTGTGTGGACTAACTCTTTATCGGGGGGATATATGAAACTGACAGCACTCATCCATGACTCACGTATAAGGCGGAGGAGTGTACCTTTTTTACTATCGTACGCTCCCAGTGTATTGAAAGTGTCCCCGTTGAGTAACAGTAATACGTGATAATGTTTCTTATGTGAATCAGGTACAAACTCTCTGGCCCAGACAACGCGTAATGATGTTTTACGAACGCGTTTACCCTCTTTCTCCCGTTTGTTAAGATGATGTGAAATTTTTGCTTTCAGAGAATCCGTAAAGCGGGATATTACTGATGAATCTGTCCTTGCGAAATTAGCCTCATCAGGCATGTCATTTAATGGTTTGAGAACAGGAGTATGTAAATCTATTCTTACAGCCAATACTCTTGGGTGTTCACTTAATGCTTTATCAATAGTTTGTTCTATTTTCTTTAAATGGTATTGATTCAATTTTCCGTGAGAGGTGATATATTCGTACATACTATTTATTTCCTTTTTATATTTCGAAAGTGTTAGTCGTAGTAGAGTTGATTATTTAATTAAATCACTTTCTCTACGCTTGTATTGTTCATATGCATTATGCATACGGTATATGTTTACTTACCGAGTTATATACATGAGCGTTGTTGTATTAGTGATGGAATGTTTTTTTGTTTCAATGTATTGAATTACATATGTTCTCATGTTTATTAATCTACAGGCATTGTTTTATATGTGTCGATATGTATCATATAATCTATATACACATCTATATACACATCTATATACACATCTATATACACATCTATATACACATCTATATACACATCTATATACACATCTATATACACATCTATATACATACATAGACAAACGCCACTGTTCTTTAGTCCGGGGTTGAAGTTGCAATAAAGGAAGGAATTAACGATATTCATGATTTTTATACCTTTTTAGCCATCAAATTGCTCTGGAGTTATCACATATAATGTTTGGGATTTTTTTATTAAGTTATGGGTAAATTTGAACCTATATTACTTTGGTGAAAATCCGTTATTCCTCGAAGCATATATCTATTCTTCTGAGGTTAAGCCGTTTGGTGCAAAGAGATAAATTAAGGAGCTCATCATGAAACTAGCCAGTCGTTTTGGACGGGTAAATCAGGTACGGCGCGACCGCCCGTTAACCCGTGAAGAATTAATGCAATACGTCCCCAGTGTTTTTAGTGAGAATAAACACGAATCCCGCAGTGACCGATATACCTGGATACCGACCATCACTATTCTTGATAATCTGCAGCGGGAAGGTTTTGAGCCTTTCTTTGCCTGCCAGACCCGCGTACGTGACCAGGGCCGACGGGAGCACACCAAACATATGTTGCGCCTGCGTCGTACCGGGCAACTTACCGGACATCAGGTTCCCGAAATTATCCTCCTCAATTCACATGATGGCTCACCCAGCTATCAGATGTTGCCGGGATTGTTTCGTGGCGTCTGCACCAACGGGCTGGTCTGCGGGCAGTCATTCGGCGAAGTGCGGGTGCCACATAAAGGGGATGTGGTGGAGAAAGTTATTGAAGGGGCTTATGAGGTACTGGGGATATTTGACCGGGTTGAGGAGAAACGTGATGCCATGCAGTCGGCTCTGTTACCGCCACCAGCGCAGCAGGCGATGGCGAGGGCTGCTCTGCACTATCGTTTTGGTGAAGACCACCACCCCGTAACTACTGCTCAGATACTGACGCCACGTCGTTACGAAGACCGCAGTGATGACCTCTGGACGGTGTATCAGCGGGTGCAGGAGAACCTGATGAAGGGAGGACTCTCGGGGCGCACCGCACAAGGGCGAAGCAACCGTACCCGTGCTGTGAACGGTATCGACGGCGATGTGAAGCTTAACCGTGCGCTGTGGGTGATGGCAGAGAATATGCTCGAACTGCTGGGACAGGCATGACTTCGACGAGGAGAAACATACCCGTGAACACAGAAAGCCACCCACACCTTCCCTCCGGCCCGTTTACGCGTGAGCAGGCCTCAGGCATTGCAGCACAATATGACAATATCGCCATTGAAGACGACCAGGGGATGCATTTTCGTCTGGTTATCCGTTGTGAAGGTGTGATGGTCTGGCGGGCATGGAACTTTGAACCTGAAGCCGGAGTGATGCTGAATCGCTACATCGCACGTTATGGCATCCGCAGGTCCTGACCGGTCTTAACAGACTTTAGTCTCAGCCTTTCCCGCCAGCTCTGACCGGCTGGTTTTTTTATTTCCGGAGTTATTAATCATGAACAACGCATTAACGGATAACACCATTCCGACAGACACTCTTTGTGCCACACCTGTTAAAGATGAACAGCGCCTTCGTTTCTGGCCTCAGCATTTTGGCCGTATCCCGCAGTGGATAACCCTCGAACCCCACATTTTTGCCTGGATGGACCGGTTGTGTGCGGATTACAACGGTGGCGTCTGGGCCTTTTACACTCTCAGCAACGGTGGTGCTTTCATGGCTCCGGAAGAGAATGAAGGTCCCTGGTCGCTGTTTAATATCCTGAGTGGTAACGGCGCTGATATGAGTGCTGAAGCTGCCGGGATTGCATCCTGTCTGATGGCTTACAGCCACCATGCCTGCCGCACGGAGTGTGATGCCATGACGGAGCATTATTACCGTCTGCGGGATTACGCGCTGAACCATCCTGAACGCAACGCCATTATGTACATCATCGACTGAGGTCCTGCACCATGGAAAAACAGTTACCGTTGTTTGCGTATGAACTGACAGCCTCCGCACAACAGACCATCCGCGAGGCGCTGGCTCTGCTGGAGCGCCAGTTACGCGAGCCCGGCGCGTCATTTACCTCCAGCAGCTCAGTACGTGACTGGTTACGTCTTCAGCTGACAATGGAGGAAAGAGAGGCATTTGTTCTGCTGCTGCTGGATAACCAGCACCGGCTGATTACGCACGAAACGCTGTTCAAAGGCACCATCAGCCATACCGAAGTCCATCCACGGGAAGTGGTGAAGGCCTCCCTGAAATACAATGCAGCAGCGCTGATTGTTGCTCACTGTCATCCTTCAGGCCATGCCGAACCCAGCCAGTCTGACAGACGGGTGACAGAGCGTCTGAAGAACGCTCTGGACCTTGTGGATGTGCGTCTCCTGGACCACCTCGTCATCGGCGGAATGGATATCGTCTCGTTTGCTGAACGGGGCTGGTTATAAGGGAGGAGTATTAATGAAAATTATCAGTAAACGTCAGGCAATGGCGATATACCGCCAGTATCCACAGTCCCAGTTGTTCCGCTTCTGTACCGGCAAATACGCGTGGTCCGGCAGCATCTGCCACTATGCCGGTCGCGAGGTGGAAGATATCAGCGGTGTACTGGCCGTATTCGCAGAGCGCCGCCAGGACCGCAACGGCCCCTATGTCGTATTGCGCAGCGTTACGTTGAATTAATCCACGTTTAAGGAGAGCTACATTTTGTCGAAGAAAACCACGATAACAACGCATGATATCAGCGAACCCTGGTGGGGGCTCAGACGCAGTGTCTCCCCGTGTTTTGGGGCCCGTCTGGTCCAGGAGAGAAACTCCCTGCATTACCTGGCTGACCGTGCGAACTTTGATGGTCAGTTCTGCGATGCGGATTTGCGCTATCTTGACCAGGCCTTCCCGGTACTGATGAAACAGCTGGAGTTAATGCTCACCAGCGGTGAACTGAATCCCCGTCATCAGCACGGCGTCACACTGTATGCAAAAGGTCTGACCTGCGAGGCGGATACGCTCGGTTCGCACGGCTACGTTTATATCGCGATTTATCCCACTCCCGTCACCACGGCATAACACTTTAATACTTCGCCCTTCAACGCACATATCTTCCCACTAAAGAGATAACGTTTATGCAAACCAAATTATCCCCCCTCATGCGGGCGGCATCGTCACGCCCGTCTCCCGTGGGTGTCTGGCAGACCCTGCTGACCTGCCTGCTGGAACATCACTATGGTCTCACGCTTAACGATACGCCGTTCAGTGATGAACAGGTGATTCAGCAGCATATCGACGCAGGTATCTCGCTGTCCGATGCCCTGAATTTTATTGTAGAAAAGTATGAACTGGTCCGCACTGACCGGCCAGGCTTCAGCATCAGGGAGCAGTCTCCGTTTATCACACCCATTGATATCCTCCGGGCCAGAAAGGCTGCGGGGCTGATGAACCGTGGCACGTATAAAGAGGTGACGGCTATTACCAGAGGACAACATCCGCAGGCCAACGCTTCAGGCAAGCGATGATTCGGATAAAAAGAACCGCATCCCACAAGTACATAAACACCAGCCCTGAGCGGCTGGTGTTTTTCTGACTATAAAGGAGAGAAATAATGGCCGGAAATAATGTTAATGAACCCGAAGTGTTAACCGGGCACACTGATGTGATTTGCTCCACCAGCATTGAACGTATTGTTACAGGCCGTAATGCTGCGCTGACACGGATTCAAAGCCTTATCAGTGAACTTGATGATATCTCCATTCTGACCCACGATATCGGCGGTGGTACAGCACAAGAGTGGGGAATGCGGGATGGCCATCGCTACGATTGCTGGTTCACGGAAAAAACCGATAAAGCAATGAAAGCGATGACCCGCAATATTGATCGCCGCATCTGGCGCGATATGATGAATAAATCAGGCATGCTGACCCTGATGGATGCTCAGGCGCGTGACGAGTGGCACAAAAGCCTGGAGAAAAACGATATCCCCGCGATCTCTGAAAACAATATCCTTAGTACCTTTGAGCAACTGAATCACGACAAACAGGCCGTTTTTGAGCGTGGTGTTATCAACGTTTTTAAAGCGTTATCGTGGGATTATAAAACGAACTCACCCTGTAGGTTTGGAAAAAAGATCATCATGGATGGTCTGGTTTCTTACAACCGCTGGGGGTTTAGCTTCACACATGGCTATCGACGCGACCAGATTGTTGATCTGGAACGTATGCTGACACTACTTGATGGTAAGCTGCTTCCGGACAATCGGGCTGACATTGCCTGTCGGCTGAGTGACCATATCGGCCAGCAGCGGACTTCTGAAGTGTATGACGATGAGCTATTCAGGATTAATTATTTTCAGAAGGGGAGTGCGCACATTGCGTTCAAGCGTCCCGAGCTGATTGAGCGGCTCAACGATATTATTGCCAGACACTATCCGGGGATGCTAGCTTGATTATGTTGTGGTAGTTGGGTTCCCTGTTTGGCAACCAAACTATGTGCAGTTCTGTGAAAATCCAAGCAGAAGAATTACTGTATACGAATGTGTATAGCTATTGATGTAATGTAATAAAAATAATTTAATTACAGTGAGTTAAGTTCTTTGTTCGATTCCCTTCGCCCGCTCCAAAAACTCCCTAACGTATTCATTCCTAAGCTTTTTTCTGATTCATACGTGACGGCGCTCGTGATCCTCCTACAAAGAGGTCATACAGCCGATGGCGCAGCGTGATAATCTTTATCGACGTCCAAGCGGTATCTATGTTCTGCGGATCACCGTTCCGGTTCGTTATCGCGCCCTGATAGGGCAGCGTGAAATTCATGCATCTACCCGCACAACCCACCTTGCAGATGCCAGAGCTATTGCCGCGCGTTTGCTGGATAAGTGGTATGCGTCTCTGGAAGAGTTCAGGCAAGTGGATAAAGAGAAGATCAGGGGCAATGCCCCATTGTTGACTGGCGCAGGCAAAATCAGCCTGACGCTATTTTGCGAGTCATTTGGGGTTGGGGTTGAGACTGTCATCCAGCATCTTCTGACAGACAATGTGCCGCTGTATGCCCTTGTGTCGAACCAGCGTGGCTTTCTGATTGATGATTTCAGCACGCTTGAGCGTGATCCTGATACCCATGGGTTCGTTTTGAATAACATTGCGTATGACGGTGCTGAGGCTGCTGTGAACGGCTATATGCAGCTTTACCAGCCGCAGTTTGCCCTTATTGAATTGCTGAACGGGCGAGAGGTTGAGGTTACGGCATTCAGGGCTAACAACGGCAATCCACTTTCTCTCTGGTTGTTGGATTTGCCCGGGGTGACGCTGGATGCAAGCTCTTTGTTCATCAACAACGTGCAGGCTGAAAAACTACGTAGCGTCTGGGATAGAGCGCTTGCGAAATCGGAACCGTCAACCACTCCACCAACATCGCCGACAGTGCTAACAGCGGCGCTTTCTTCGGCCGCTATCATGAACCCGTATTGCAATCCGATGCATGCAAGCATGACGGTTTCAGCAGTGCTGGAAGAGTTTCTGGCCTATAAAAATACGGGCGATATTAAGTTAGCCAGTGAGGAGAAAATTCGTTCCAGAATCGAGCACTTTACGGAAATTATGGGTGACATATCCTTAGGTGAGCTGGATCG
This sequence comes from Klebsiella sp. RHBSTW-00484, assembly GCF_013705725.1. Classification (NCBI taxonomy): domain Bacteria; kingdom Pseudomonadati; phylum Pseudomonadota; class Gammaproteobacteria; order Enterobacterales; family Enterobacteriaceae; genus Klebsiella; species Klebsiella sp. RHBSTW-00484. Next base: position 1,155,870 of record NZ_CP055481.1, read on the forward strand.
TGAGGTCGTGAAGGATTACGTCACCAGAATGCAAAGTATGCCCGGCAACTTGTATCTGATGCGGCGGAAATACAAGATCTCTGACACGCACAAGTTGATTGAAAAGGCGCTGGCTGATGGTCAGCCAGTAATGAGCCGAGATGCGATTGGCAGACATATTGAGTCTCTGGGTTCAATGCTTAAATGGGCAAAGAGCGAGCGTTACCTTTTTGATAACCCAGCCGAGAATATACTTGCCCAGAGCCGTCCTACGGTGCGGGAGCAGGATCGCCGCGACCTCTTCACCGAGGATGAGCTATTGCGTATTTTCTCTGCTGACTGGTTCAAAAACGGTGCAGGGACACCTAATCAATACGGACGTTATACGAATTTTCGCCCGTTTCACTACTGGTTGCCCCTGCTGGCATTATATGTAGGCGGGCGCATTAATGAGCTTTGCCAGCTTTATCTGGCGGATATTCGCGTGGATAAAAACGGCGTTGCCTACATTGATTTTAACCTTGATGCGCCAGATAAGATGATGGATGAAGAGGCGCTGGCTGGCGGCGATAAATCCTTGAAAACGGTGAATGCGATCCGTCAGGTTCCAATTCATCCACGACTTATCGAATTAGGGCTGCTGAAGTATGTAGATGCATTGGAAGCTGCCGGGTATGATCGTCTTTTCCCTGAGTTGAAGCATAATAAAATCAAAGGATATCGCGCCGCAGCCTCCAAATGGTTCAACGAAAACTACTTTGGCAAAGTCCTCGGTTTTCCCCGTGACGGTAAGAAAACGTTCCATTCGCTGCGGCATACTTTCATCAATGCCGTAGACGAGTTTGAGAGCAACGAACGCACGATTGCGCAGCTTGTTGGACATGTTCGGGGCAGCACCACCGCGATGACAACCTATCGTAAGGATGCTGATGTGGGAGAGCAATTGGGCGTGATTGCGCAGCTTCGCTACAGTTTGCCTGATATTGCGCAGTTCGACTCGCAAGCGGGTATCAAGGCGGTCATCGACGCACGGCGCAGACATAAATCATAGGATGTGCCAAACGCGCCAGGAAGCTCTGTGGCGCGTTTTTATCAGAGATAGTGTCTATCAGAGCAAAAGTTGCATTAGCCCTCGCTTGTGCAATCAGTATCTGTAACCAACCAAATCAGCTAAAATAATTTTATTAGATAACTTTATATAGAGGATGAATTAATGGACAGCTACATGGAGCCAGATCCGGAGAAAACTTATATAAGCCCCAGCTTGCCATCTTTTGGTAACAAAGATTTGAAAATACGAATTGCCTCAAAAGCGATAGTTAGTAATGAAGGATATGAGTTCGCAAAAATTAAGGATGAAATTATACTCAGGCACAAGCTAGATGCATCAACTTATATAACAGCGAAGTTTTTTGAAAGTAGTAAGGAAATATTTGTTCTATCTATTCAAAAGTTCTCCACGCAAACTGGACAGCCTTATGGTTCTGGTTTTTCTTTTATAGGTGATGAGATTGGTAAGTTTATTGAATTTCTAGCTAACATTAATTCAATGGGCTTTAACGGCAATGGTCCCATGAAAATTACGGATGAGGAGCTTAGGGAAATCGTTTTAACTAATAACCAAGCTTCACAACTTTTAAATGGGAATGAGGTGGCTATCGCTGAGGCGCTTAAAACACATGTAACTAAAAAGGATATTATATCAATAGCATACCGTAAAAAACAACTTGATACATTTAATAGGCTTCTTAATGATGAAGCATTTTTTGAATATGCTAAGAAAGAAAAAAACTGCTCGAATGAGGCTTTGTGGCAAAAGTTTTTTGAAAAAAATCCTTGGATCTTTGGATATGGATTAAGTTATATCTACTTATCAAGTTTGAACGATAAGAAAATAGAGCAGGTTGTTCAGGGAGCGCAGATTGGTCAACATGGAAAACGAGTTGATGGATTGCTGAAAACAAGAGGTGCAATTTCTAATCTATGTTTCGTTGAAATAAAAACAAATACAACTGGCTTACTAGCTAATACTCCATATCGCTCAGGTTGTTGGGCCCCATCAAGTGAATTAACTGGTGCTGTGGCACAAATTCAAGGGACAGTTTCTTATGCTATGGATTCAATAAAAAGGAATTTAAATTTAACAGATTCTTATGGGGATCCAACGGGAGAGGAGCTATTTAATTTTAATCCAAAATCATTTTTGGTTGTAGGTAATCTCTCTCAGTTTTCATCTGATAATGGTATCAATCATGATAAATTGCGGTCGTTTGAAAATTTTAGAAGCAATTTGATCCGTCCAGAAGTTATCACTTTTGATGAGCTGTATGAAAGAGCTCGATTTATTGTTGCATTTAGCGAAAACATATGATCTATTTTTTATATGAAAACTATAAATAGCCCATAATGATCAATGGGATACAAGTATTGTAGCGCCTTGAATCGTATCCCTAATTATTTATTTTCGAAGCCCGTCCACGCTTTCCAGTGGTAGGTTCATCACTGTTTTGCTGGCGGTTTCGATGTTGCCAACGATGTCTTCGCGCGGGCCGCTGCGCCAGTCATCGCTTGCGTAAAAAGCGTCGAGAATCGTAGCCATGCTTTCAGGACTGACAAAGGCGCGAATCAGGTAATAGCAGTCCGGGTCATGCAGCGAGTTACCAAACGACACGACATCGATCCCGTGGCGTTGGTGTAGAGGAACACTGATTTCCTGCATAATGGCGTGAAAAGCGGCACCGCTGCCTTTGCGTAAGGTGTATTGCAGTATCTCGACAGTTTTCAAGCGTTATCTCCGTGTCGCTTCTGGGCGGCTCCTAGTTGATAGCAATAAAGTAAACCGGACTGGACCATGAAGCTACCACTAATCAGACAGTCATCCGTAAGCAGAAGCCGCGATATGCGGTTCAAACGCGCTGTAAGGCTCTCTGGCGAGTTTTTTAAAGCAGGTAGTGAAATCATGGTGCAGAATTCACTGCGTTCTCATAGAGTGGCTGACGAAGCTAGTTCAAACAAGCGTAGCCTTGCCACTGGCTGAATATGCAGGCTCATACAGAAAAATATGAACCAGAGGAGCAAGGACATCTATGGCGACCTACCGACAAATTGCCGATGATGTTAAATCCCGGACGGGGAAAGCTGTCAAAACATGCTGGATCGCTCATGTTAAGTCATTGCATGGGCTAACCCGCGGCGTATCACCGAACCGGATCAGCGCCGAAAGCCGGGTTTATCCTTGCCCTGATCAATGGGTTGCGGAGATCGAGCAATCAATGAGAAATCTGGGCGAGCTTTAGCTTTGCCGCGCCGCTTAACTTTGGAGGCTGTTTGCCTCTATAAGGAAAAGCCTACAGCCGAGGAGATTTTCGGATGCAATGCCTGAGAGGGGCACTTGCCGATCTAGGACATCCACTTTTTCGCGCCCAACTTATCCGGCTGCATTTACACCGCGAACACGTTGAAGGTTAACAGCTTCTGGTTTGTGTTTGGTTGTTGCAAAAGTGAGGCAAAAACGGCAGGTTTACTTTTGATGGGAAAGGCTTAATACAACGAGCATGAGAAAAGCGTAATTGTTAAAAATGTTAAAACAATAGTTGTTCTTTAAGATGTTAACCCTTCCTCGGGGGGGAAGCCGGACATATCAACCCTAAGGCCATCTGAGAAGATAGCCTGTAGGTTTGCTCGGTTCCCCTTGCCAGATGAAGATCAAGTCTTCCTCGTGGTGTGACGACCTTTCTTGAAAGATGCATTATGCGCAAAAGAAGCTACTCAAGAATCCGCCGATAGCTACTTTCACCCTCTGCTTGGCTGCATCAAACGCTTGCGCGCCCTACCTACCACAATCAACGTTACGCAGAGTTCCCATCCTGACGTTTTCCGCAAAAGAGCGGTAATGCTCCATCTATCCGGACCGGTTTACCGCATGAGATAGATGTCTCGCTCAAAATAGCATAGGCTTAACTTCATTAAAAGTGTTATATATCAGTCAAGTGCGTTCATATTCTGAACGCACTTGACTCATGTCGAACAACACATAGCATCAGTATCTGTATAATTGATTGTCGACACCGTAGTCGATTTGGCTTGTCGTTATAATTGATTAACATTAATACAATAGGTTAACAGGTGGCTCAATGTTATTAGCTCATATGTCGGCAGTGGAAGAGCAACTTCTTGCCACTTCTAAAATTCCGGCAAATTCTGGTCACTCTTTGCACAAAGGAACGCCGAGAGAAGCTTTCATCAGGGAATTTTTAGAGGCCCACTTACCTTCAACACTTGCAATTGGAACAGGCGAAATAATCGATAGTAACTCCTCGCCAAATTCACCACGGCGGCAGTTTGATATTGTGATTTATAAACGTAGCCTTCCTAAGCTCGATTTTGGTGGTGGTGTGAGTGGCTTTCTCGTGGAGTCAGTGATCGCAACGATAGAAGTTAAGTCCACCCTTGATAAAGCGGGAATGGAGCAAGCTATTACTGCTGCCTATCAGGCGAAGAGACTTAAAAAAAATGAACAGTGGTCTTTCAGTAGTGGTTATATCCCTCCTGCCATTCTCAACTTCGTTGTCGCCTATGATGGTCCTCAGCAGATGGATACGGTTCTTGGTTGGATCATTGATATAGAGAATAAATTAGGTATTACTGGAAACGATTTACCCCTGGGAGAGCAGAGAATCAGCGTCCCAAGTGAATCGATAGATGGGGTATTTTTACTCGATAGAGGTTTTGTTACATTCGATAATTTCCCGATCGGGTTTTTGGATGATGAAGATCGGCAGAAGACACCAAAAAATAAATGGGTGGCGGTAACTGCGCAGCGAGGAAGCTTGTTATGGCTTTTCCAAATGTTGACCCAAGCCTCTATGAATATTAATGGAACGTTTTTGAATTTAAATCCATATATGAAAAATTTGAGAGTTGCTCTCCGCACTGGATGATAGATGAATGCCAACAAACGACCGTTTTCCGGCATCTCTTTTGAGGTGACTTCCAGACTGTTGAAAAATTAGCCTTGGCAATTGTTGGCAGGCGTCCTATTGTTGACACCGTTTTCTGGCAGGGGCCGGATGAGGTGATTACTATGGCGACTTTTGGCTACGGGCGTGTTTCTACATCGCAGCAGGAAACTGAGAACCAGCGACTGGAGATTGAACAAGCGGGATGGCAAATTGACTTCTGGTTTGCCGATGTTGTCAGCGGGAAGGTTCCGGCCATGCAGCGTAAAGCGTTCTCTGAGTTGCTTGGTAAGATCCGTGAAGGTGAAACGCTGGTTGTAGCGAAGTTGGATCGCCTCGGGCGTGATGCTATTGACGTCCTGCAAACGGTCAGTGAGATGGCAGAGCGTAATATCAAGGTCATTGTCCACCAGCTTGGCACGACTGATCTCACCTCCGCAGCGGGTAAGCTTCTGTTGTCGATGCTGGCAGCGGTTGCGGAGATGGAGCGTGACCTACTGATCGAACGCACCCAGGCGGGGCTGTCGCGAGCAAAAGCCGAAGGCAAGAAATTGGGCAGACCTTCTAAAATCGCACCAGAAGCCCGTAGAGCGATTATAGAGAAAAAGAATAGCGGAACCAGTGTCAGTGCGTTAGCACGTGAATACGGCGTTTCAAGGGCAACAATATCGGCATTTATTTTACAGTGACAAAAATTGAAAAGCTGCAAAACAACAGAACCTTATTATGCGCCTGCATTATTCACCTAAGAACTCTTAGGTGAATAATGCAGGCGCGGCAATCTATCGTTTCATGTGTCGACTCAAAAATGGCATCATCTTTTCGGTAACTAGCTCGGCCAGTTTTTTTACATGCTCATGAGAAAGTTGTTCCCCTTCCTTAGCACCACAGTTCTTAAAGCCATAATCGATGGCCTCCGCCAGAACTCTATTTTTTTCTCTTTCAAAAGATAATTCAATAGCGTAAGGCATTACTTGATCGAATGCTTTTATTAAGTTCTCGTTATTATATTTCTCATATCTATATGCGCTTTTTATATCTTCTATGTTAAGTGTGGTTAAATCCACTTTTAATAATAACTCTTCACCAGACATAGGGTTTATTGCGTATGTTCTCTCAATATTTGAACCGGAATAGTTCTCTGATAAACAGACAATCGCGCGCTGGACACCGAAGTATTCAACATAAGCAATTAAAATACCAAGAGCTTGGTTACCAAAAATGCTAACACAGTGTAGCGGTGTCTGAGGCGGCCTGTCTAAGATTACATCTTTTTCATAGTAATAACCGAAACAAGGTTCCCCATCTTTTTCTTTAAGATACGTCATTGCATTTTCACAGCTATGAGGATTTATTCCCGCTTCATAAGCAAGCGCCAAGGCAGTTTTTATGAGAGATCTTCCAGCGGAAACACCTCCAAAGGCTAGTTTAAATTGCAATGGTTCATCAAGATACTCACTTTTACTCTCCATACTCTCAAGAACTTTTTCAATATCTATGGCCGGGAATTTATTTTTTAACTCCTTAACCATTCTCCTTGCTTCATCTAGATTTCGTGCGGTAATATTGATTGTTTTGCTAGTATCTTCGTTAATTAAAACCTGAGGTTTCGAGGGCGTCATACCACCTTCATGATGGACAAGATATTCTTTTCCACTTATGGTTTTTAATTTCTCTGGCCTTGGTATCCCTCTTTCCCTGTTTACCATGAATAATATATTGAATGGATTGAGTTGTTTACTTAGCTCTGAATCCCAATTTATTCCAGAAATATTGTTGCAAGCGTTACATATAAATCCTTTTACTTTTTTTCGCCCGCCGATACTATTAGGTATTATATGTTCCTTGGAATCGTTTTTATCATTGATTTCCTGATCGCACAAAGCGCAAAAGCCCATTTTAAACTCCTTTTTCTATGTATTTATTAGGTTGGGTGTTACTGTGTATATAATAAATATTATAACATAATGGGCTTTGTGAATGACCTTATAAAATTATGATTGTAACTAATTGATTATTCAAAAGAAGCACTTATAACCTCTCCGGAGTTGGCGTCGAAAACACAAAAATATTGAAGCGGTGTTAACATTCCCAGACTGTTAATGGCGTTAGCCTGATGTCCAAATGCTTGAATCGTTTTCTTTTTCTCATCATGCCACAAGTAAGTTCCGAAAACCGGCTGCGCTTCACTTTCCTGCCACACATGGCGAAACGTCGCTTTCTTGTCCATTACCTGTTTGCACTCCTTGACCGGGTTATGGTGCGTTTTTGCATAGCATTCCGGGCTGTTACCTGAACATAAGGCATTTTGTTTTGTTAGCGTTTGTTCTGCACCTACAGCTGAACAGGCAAATACGCCCAGCACCAATGAGAGGGTGCCCAGAGCCCCCCATGCAATTGCGCGTAGCGTGCTGATGTGCTGCTTCGATACAACATGGGCGACTACACTATAGCTGGCCCAGCTAAGCGCGGCTCCCGCTGCCATCGGTAATAAAAATTCTGCTCCTGCCATGATTCCCTCATTTTCCAAACAGCATCGCGCCTGATAGCGAACGCTGGTGACGCCCAACCGATGATCATCATCATACCTGTTAGGTTTAAAATGTCACCATTGGTGTTTATTTTGAATCATTGGCGGTTGTCATGATACAGGCGACTAATGCGAGTGACTAAGCTCGCTGATGCGAGATTAGGTTCAAAATGTCTCATGTAGAGCGTGGCCTTACAGTGGTCAAAACTGCACATTCAGGGAATGAAAAAATCCCTGAGAATACAATTTGGCGAGCGGGTAAAAGAACTGCGCATAGCCACCGGAATGAGCCAGGAAGCCTTTGCTGATCGGTGTGGGTTTGCACGTAGCTATATGAGCCGTATTGAACGCGGTGGTTCTAATGCGTCCCTTGATGCTATAGAGGTGCTGGCTAATGCCCTGAGCGTCGAGCCGTGGCAGTTATTAGCATCCGACTCATCTGAAGATAACGACCCGGAACTATTGGTTCCATATGCGGCCGATGGCTCGTGCTTTAATCCTGGACTGGCGAGCAGTCGCGATGGCTCCTTTGGCGTGGGCGATAAGACCTCCCAAAAACGTTTTGGCACGTTTTCCGAAGCGCTTGAGTATCTCCGCAGCATGGAGACCGCAAAGTGGCGTAGGCCTAATGCCAGTGGCAATTGGGGGATCGTATCAGCGGTTCGTTGGGACAAACTGCGAAAGTAGCGCAACTGTAAGATTAAGAACTTTATTGCTGTATGAATGAACAGTATTCGTTCGATGTAGATAGCTTACTGTTTCATCGGCTCTTTTTTCTATAAGAGTGAATAAAACAGCAAAATGCGGGTGCATTACGTAGGCGTTACAGTGGCGTTTCACTTTGGCTCTGAATGGCTTAATTAATATAAATAACATTGAGTTAAATAGTCATTCTTATCAAGATTCGGCGGGTTTTAACTCGTTTCAAAATCCGAAAGCAGTGGCGTTTACTTAACGCCCATGCAGTTGCGCAGGAATGTTGTAGTTCCTCCTACAAAACCCTCCTACAATGCGTCAAGTTTTTGTTAATAAATCCATGGGATTACGAGATCTTTGGAGCGGGGGTGATTTCCCTTCGCCCGCTCCAATTTCAAATCTCCCGAACTCTACTCAAGTCAACTACCTACTGATTTTACTCGATTTTTCGTCAATTCAATCCAACCTGACTTACCCCAAATCAACACCTTATGTCGTATAGAAATGTGTATAGACTCTCCTGGACACTCTGAAGCTATACACACAGGGAGATCTCAGAGGAGAAAACTATACATATGCCTCTTACAGACCTTGAGATACGCCGTGCGAAGCCTTCTGAGAAAGCATATACGGAAGCGGATGGTAACGGGCTATCTCTGCAAATCGTGCCTAACGGTTCAAAGGGATGGCGTTTCCGTTACCGCTTTGAGGGAACATGGATCTTGCTCCTCGTGACAATACCCTACAAAGCCATGAGGTTATCATCGTTAAAGATATCCGTATTAATTGCCTTAACATTAGAAATAATAAAAATGGTGCGGATACTAACTTAGTGCTTAATTTATATAAAAAACATTCGGATAAATATTTAACACATTGATTTTTATATGAATAGGATATATTTTAATACAGTATTGATTTTATAAAAATTTTTAAGGGAAGTTATTATACTTCCCTTAATGCACACTTTAAGAAATTTGCAAACTATTGATGTAAGGGATATATGAATTTTATTCAATAGGCAAGTTGTGCTGTTTTAAGAAAGATAGCTTATCCCAATAGCCTCTTTGAAATACAATTTTATTGTTTACTATTTGAAAAAAACCGCAACCTCTCAAACCTAATGGGGCACGCCACTCTAAAATTGCCCATTGTCCATCTTCGAAAATGTTTTCAACGATACAAACCATTTCTGGAATAGAAAAATCTTGTTCAAACATTTTCTTTATAGCCTCTTTCCCAATAACTGGCTCATTGGCTACCTGATGGTTTATTGCATTATCATCATATAATTCTGAAATAATTTCTACATCTGCATTATTAAATGCGTCAACCCATTGGCAAAGTATTTCTTTTGGCTTCATATAAATTATCTCCAGGCCTGTAAATATTTCTTTGCAACAGCATAACATCAAAATCTTATCAAGCTCAAAATTTATTTAAAGCATAGGAAAACTTTTAAAGTGCAATAATAACTCTGACCTGCTCCCCACAAATTGATGCAGATAGATGTTAGCTGGTCCGCTCCTGGCACGGAGCGGACCAGCTAACTGAGCTGAAGGTCCGCTGTGAGCGAAGTATAGTCATTCACACCCTGAGAATTACACTTTTAAGTGATTCAGGGTATGCGCTTACTGGTTACGAATATTGAGTGAGAATCACGTGATGATCGCCGCTTTTCTTTCGAGCCAGTAGGTGCTCCACGTTCGCTAACGAATACTCAGGGCATGCAGATAACTGCTGGCTATATTTCTTTCGAAGAACGTGGAATGCATACCAATCCCCGATAAAAAGGAGTTGGTGATGACTGTGACTAATCAGTTTGCTGTACACCTTGGTCTGGACTGGGCAGATAAAAAACACGATGTCTGTGTTCAGTTTAAAAACTTTAAATAAGGTAGATCCAGAAGTTCATGCTATTCATCCGCAGCATGATGTAAACCTGCATCAGCGGGGCACCAATCAACAAGAAGAATCAACGACGACCCAATTTCTTACCCAAATAATTTTTATAGAAATGGTTCGCGAAGCTACCCATAAACAAACACGCTGTTTGTACATTTTAGCCCGCGCGACAAAAAAATAGCGGTATCCCACGCCTGCTGCTCATGTTGCATCAGCGCTTCTTCGTTCACACGCTTGTAGGGAGCTGGAGCGTCTGGCTAAGGCGTTTTATTTTGCTCATTACGCCTGGCCTGAAATTTTTATCTATGTTTAAAGTATTACTATTCCTGTGGATAAAGTACATGACATTTAGTTTGATATATTATGCTGTGGCTATTTATGTGACTTCATGATATTGCTCATTGATTCCCGCCAAATGCTGCTCCAGAAACCTACAGAACCCGCATCAGTTCAAGTATGATTGTTCTCCCCGGACGGGCGGCACCTGCTATTTTGCAGGCCATAACCTGGACGGTTTATCAATGACGATAATTATTTGGGCGATGAATTTGATTCGGTGCCTGACGGAAATAACGATCCCGACCATCTTTCAGACCGCTGAATTATTGTAGGGGCATCACAGGGAGCATTAACATGAAAGGTACTTATCTCGCTATTGCGCTCGGTTTATTTTCTTGTTCGGCGCTGGCCGCTGAACGGGTGATTCATTTTGGTACCAGCGCAACCTATCCGCCGTTTGAATTTGTCGATGGTAATAACCAGGTGGCTGGTTTTGATATCGATATTGCCAAAGCGGTATGTAAGGAACTCCAGGCGACCTGCAACTTCACCAATCAGAGTTTTGATAGCCTGATCCCGGCGCTGCGTTTTAAGAAAATGGATGCGGTGATCGCCGGTATGGATATCACACCGCTGCGTGAAAAGCAGGTTGATTTCTCGACGCCGTACTTCAACGAACTGTCGGCGGTTGCGGTGGTGCGCAAAGATACCTTCCATACCTTTGCCGATTTGAAAGGTAAAAAGCTTGGCCTGGAGAACGGGACTTCGCATCAGCGCTACCTCCAGGATCGCCATGGCGAGATTGAATCTCAAGCCTATGATAGCTATATGAACGCGCTAATCGACCTGCGAAACGGACGTCTGGACGGGGTGTTTGGCGACGTGGCGGCGATGAAAAACTGGCTGAAGGAGAACCCGGACTTCGTCATTATGGATGAGCACGCCACCGATCCTGAATATTATGGTAAAGGCCTGGGCATTGCGCTGCGTAAAGGGAACCCGCTGCTGGCGGAGATAAACCAGGCGCTGGAGAAGGTGATGGCTTCTCCTGAATATAGCGAAATTAAAGATCGCTGGATTAAATAATCGTCCATGACAACGCGTCAGTCTTACCTGCTGGCGCGTCATAAAAACCCGTTAAAGCCGCATACGAATGCCGTCGGTTCGGCGATTTAACCCTCGAGTTGTGCAAGTTCGGTGCTGGATTATCTACGCCCCCTGATGGCGATCCATTCACAACTTTAATTGTTAGTTTTATCGGCCTTTCCTGACATTGTGCTCATCAGACACGTATTTCTTAGGGTTATTGATTAGGTGTTGCTTACTCATGTACGACCCGGTAATCATAAGAATAAATATTATTAATCATTTGTTTTTTAATGATTAAATGATTTTTTTTGTGTGTTTTATCATGTCAATCACATTTCCCCTTTCGCCAACTTTAAATCCAGAAAAGTAGACGTTTGTCGAATTTTCATCTAAAAAGTTGGGGTAAGGGACTAGACAGGACCATTTTTAGGTTATCAAATGGTTAAATATCATCACGTTAAATGTGAATAATTGACCTTGTGTATAAAAGGTCAACACGCTTCCCGTGGTTTTAAATCGCTGCGGGTATCTTTTGGGAGAAGTTATGCATTCCTCTGTGAATAAAAATGAAAGTCGGACCTTTTTTGGTCATCCATACCCGCTTGGTTCGCTGTTCTTCACCGAAATGTGGGAGCGATTCTCGTTCTACGGCATTCGCCCATTACTGATCCTGTTTATGGCGGCCACCGTTTATGACGGCGGCATGGGGCTGGCGCGTGAGAACGCCTCGGCGATCGTGGGTATCTTTGCCGGTGCGATGTATCTTGCCGCGCTGCCGGGCGGCTGGCTGGCGGATAACTGGCTTGGTCAACAAAAGGCGGTCTGGTACGGTTCGATTCTGATTGCGCTGGGCCATCTGTCCATCGCGCTGTCGGCGGTGATGGGCGACACGCTGTTCTTTATCGGCCTGATGTTTATCGTGCTTGGTTCCGGCCTGTTCAAAACCTGTATTTCGGTGATGGTTGGGACGCTCTACAAGAAGGGTGATGCGCGCCGCGACGGTGGATTTTCGCTGTTCTATATGGGCATCAATATGGGGTCGTTCATTGCACCGCTGATCTCCGGATGGCTGATTAAGTCTCACGGCTGGCACTGGGGCTTTGGTATCGGCGGTATCGGGATGCTGGTCGCGCTGGTTATCTTCCGCGTCTTTGCCGTTCCGGCGATGAAACGCTACGACAGCGAAGTCGGTCTCGACTCAACCTGGAATAGCCCGGTCGTGAAAAGAAACGGTGTGGGCGGATGGCTGCTGGCGCTGGCGGTTGGCGTGGCGATTGTCATTACACTGATTGCCCAGGGCGTTATCGTGATTAACCCTGTCGCGGTTGCCAGCATGCTGGTCTACGTCATTGCCGCCTCGGTGGTGCTGTACTTCATCTATCTGTTTGCCTTCGCTGGCTTAAGCCGCAAAGAGCGCGCTCGCTTGCTGGTCTGCTTTATCCTGCTGGTTTCGGCGGCCTTTTTCTGGTCGGCGTTCGAGCAGAAGCCAACCTCATTCAACTTGTTCGCTAACGACTACACCAACCGTATGATCGGCTCTTTTGAGATCCCGGCAGTATGGTTCCAGTCGATCAATGCTCTGTTCATCATTTTGCTGGCACCGGTATTTAGCTGGGCGTGGCCTGCGCTGGCGCGCAAAAACGTGCGTCTGAGCAGCATCACCAAGTTTGTTATCGGCATTCTGTGCGCCGCCGCAGGCTTTGGCCTGATGATGCTGGCGGCACAAAACGTGCTGAGCAACGAAGGGGCTGGCGTCTCGCCGATGTGGCTGGTCGGCAGTATTCTGATGCTGACGCTGGGCGAGCTGTGCCTGAGCCCGATTGGTCTGGCGACCATGACGCTGCTGGCGCCGGAAAGAATGCGTGGTCAGATGATGGGGCTGTGGTTCTGCGCCAGCGCGCTGGGGAACCTGGCGGCAGGCCTGATTGGCGGTCATGTGAAGGCCGATCAACTGGATATGCTGCCTGACCTGTTCGCCCGTTGTTCCATTGCGCTACTGATCTGTGCTGCGGTGTTGTGTGTGCTGATTGTGCCGGTTCGCCGGATGCTGGAAAACACCCAGAGCAAGAAGCCGCAGGACCCGACGGCTAACGCGTAATACCTCTGAAACCCGGCGCGTGCTGTGCCGGGTTTTAGACTGATGATAGTGTGCTCACTTGTCTGCCGGGCGGCGGCTAGCGCCTGGCCCGGCCTACATAAGCCACAACATCAGCACGTGACGAATTTTTCGCAGATCCGTGCTGCGCCGGGTTTACTTTTTAACGGTAAACAATACCGCCATCGATCAGGATCGATTGACCGGTAACATAGTCGGAATCCGGGCCTGCCAGATACGAAACCAGGCTTGCCACATCGTCCGGCGTTTCAGCACGACCCAACGCGATACCTTCCACATACTTTTTATAGGTTTCGCCAACCGGTGCGCCGGTTATCTCTGCGAAGCGTTTATCGATTTCAGTCCACATACCGGTACCCACAATCCCCGGGCAGTAGGCGTTAACCGTAATGCCGCGGCTGGCGTACTCTTTTGCGGCCGCCTGGGTCAGGGCGCGCACGGCAAATTTGGTCGCGGAATAGATTCCCAGCAGCGCGAAGCCATCATGCCCGGCGATAGAGCAGGCGTTGATGATTTTCCCTTTTTGCTGACGGTCGATGAATTTTTTCGCCGCCGCCTGAATGCCCCACAAGGTGCCCTGAACGTTGATACGCATAATCCGATCAACCTCTTCAGGGGTCACGTCGGCCAGCGCCTGTACCTGCGCGATCCCGGCGTTGTTGACGATAATATCAAAGCCGCCCAACGCCTTTTCCGCCGCGTCAATGGCGGCATAAACCTGATCTCGGTCGGCGATATTGGCGACGAAGGTGGCTGCTTTACGGCCCAGCGCCTCGACTTCGGCGGCGACGGCGGCAATCCCTTCAGGATTCACGTCCACCAACATTAGCGACGCGCCATCTTTGGCCAGACGCAACGCAATACCGCGGCCAATGCCCTGACCCGCGCCGGTTACCAGCGCAACTTTATTTTCGATAGCCATATTCTGTACTCACCTTGTACTGATTAATAAACCTGGGATCTCTGCGACTGACGTCATATCAACGTAGTGAATTGAATTACTCTATCTGGCACGATAAGCATGGCCTACCCCCCTGATGGGGGGGATAATGACCAACGGACTGGATTAAGAGGTAATCGCGGTATGGCTTTTTTATCCTCACAGGATGATTCACTGGCGGCCTTTGTTGAGCAGGAACCTTTCCGCTTCACGCGCGCGCTGCCGCTAATCGCCACCCGCTTTACGCCGCCCCGCTCGCCGGAAACGCTATTGGCCCGGGAGCGTCTGCTCCAGCGCCTCGATGACGCGACATCCCGCCGATTGACGCTGGTTTGTGCACCCGCCGGATTTGGCAAAACGACCCTGCTGGCGCAGTGGTATCGGCATCGCCATCGACAAGGTGATGCGCTGGCCTGGCTGAGCCTTGATGAGGATGACAGCGCGCCGCTGCTGTTTATGCGCTATTTGCAAGAGGCGCTACGACCGCTGTGGCAAGGCTGGAGCTCGCCTTTTCTACATGCTCTGGAGGGGGAACTTCCAGCCGATATCGCTCTGTTCCTTGCCGAACTCGTCAATCAGCTCAATCAGTGCCCGCACCCGCTATATCTTATTCTCGACGACTATCAGTGTATTACCGATCCGGCGATTCAGCGGGGAATGAGCTGGCTGCTAAACCATGCGCCGTCTTCTTTGCATCTGATTATCGGCAGCCGTCACCAGCCGCCTTTAGCGCTAAGCCGCCTGCAAATGCAGGACCAGCTACTGGAGGTGTATGACCCGGAGCTGCGCTTTAATCCCAGCGAAGCCAATGCCTATTTTGCTGCCTCGCCAGCGCTTAATCCGCAGGATATTCCCCGGCTGATTGCGCTGACGGAAGGTTGGGTAGCGGGGATGAAAATGGCTGCGCTATCCCATGACGCCGGTTCTTCATCTGCGGCGATGGGGCTTAGCGCCAGCTCGCGGTCAATCTCCCGCTATCTCGAAGAGGTTATCTTTGCGCCGCTTCCAGCTGAGGTATTTGATTTTCTTCTGCACACTTCGCTGCTTAACCGCCTGCACCCGGCGTTATGCGATGCGGTTAGCGGCAGAGATAACGCCAGGGAGATGCTGGCGTGGATTGGGCAGCACAACCTGTTTCTGTCGGCGCTGGATGAGGGCGGCCTCTGGTTTCGCTATCATCCGCTGATGCGTGACGCCTTACTGCACCGCCTGCAGCACAGTAGCGAGATTGATATTCGCCAGTTGCACGACCGCGCCAGCGGGTGGTTTGCCTCACAACATCTTTGGGCTGAGGCGATTCGCCACGCGCTGGCTGCCGGTAAATCGGCGACGAAGGATGCCGAGGCCGGGGCGCAGTCGCTGGCGGAAGAGGGGGATATTGATACCCTCGTGCGCTGGATCCGCTATCTACCCGACAACCTTGATCCGTCGCGCATTGAACTTCAGCTCAATCTGGCCTGGGCGCTAGCGCACCGTTTCCGCTTTAGTGATGCCCGCCAACTGCTCGATGCCATTGAGATGCAGGCGGCTGCCAGGCCTGATGTTCTGGCCCGCAGTTCGCGGGTAAAGTTGCAGGTTGTGCGGGCGATTTGCGAAGCCTTTGCTGACAACATTTCGCGCAGCATTGCCATTGTCGAGCCGCTGCTGTGTGAGGTGCCGTGCGGCGATGTTTGGGTCGATGGCCTGGTGTGCAACATCCTCAGCTACTGCCACCTCGCGGATTCACGGCCACAGCAGGCGCTGGATGTTCAGCAGCGAGTGGCGGGGGCGAGCGTCGCCAACCGTAACCTTTTTGTTGAAGTCTACCGGGCGTTCGTAATGGCGCAGGGTTATCTGCGCCAGGGGAATCTCGCCGAGGCGGAGCGGCAGGCCACGCGTGCGCTGCGTTATGCGCAACAGCACACCGGTGTTAACTCCAGCAGCGGGGCGACCCTGGCCCCCATACTGGCGGAGATTGCCTGGGAAAAAGGCGACGTTGAGCAGGTCCAGAGCCTGCTCGCCCCGCGCCTGGAGATGATTGATAACTTTTGCCCGCCAGACGGCCTTAGCCGCTGTTACATCGTGCTGGCCCGTCAGGCCCGCGCGACGGGCGAGCGGGAAAAGGCGGAGTCGTTATTACTTCATGCCGAGGGGCTGGCCGCCCAGCGCGGCTGGCTGCGGGCGCAGGCTCCGCTGCTGGCGGAACGGCTCGCCATGTCGCTCCACGCGGGTGACAGATCAACTGCCGAAACGCTGCTGTGCCGCCTGCAGGGGCTTAATCAGGCGCAACAGCAGGATGCGGTTGGCGGATATATCGCATTAAGCCAGAGTCGTTTACTTTATGCTTCCGGCGAGCCGCTGGCCGCCGCACGGCAGCTGGATAAACTAGCAAGCGTCCGGGAACACAACGGCGAGTGGCTGTTTGCCGTGCGTTTACGGTTGATGCAGGCGCTCGCCCTTTGGCGCGCGGGGGCTCAGGAGCAGGCTGTGGTTGTTTGCCGACCGGCCCTTTCGCGCGCATTGCACCAGGGACTGTTGCGCAGCCTGCTGGAAGGCGGGGCGGAGATGGCTTCGCTACTGAGTGAGATACTTAAACGTGGTGGGCCGGACGACAACCTGGCCGCTGATATCCCATCTCTGTTATCGCATTTCGCGACCGCCGGGATTGCCACGGATGAGAATCGCCCGCAGCCGCCCGCTTTGCGTCTTACCGAACGGGAGCAGCAAACGCTGCGTTTGATCGCCGAGGGGTATTCCAATAAAGGCGTTGCGCGCGAGCTGGGCATTTCGGCGGAAACCGTCAAATGGCATCTCAAACAGCTTTACGAGAAGCTACAGGTGAAAGGCCGTATTCAGGCGGTAAATCAGGCACGAGAGTGGCGTTTGTTAAATTAACGTGACCTTATCCCCCATAGCCAGCGTTAGCGTCCAGGACTATGCTTACAACCAAACCAATAAAAAGAGCTGAGGCAATGTCATGGATAAGGAACTACTGGAAGCGGGCTATCGCGCCTATACCGGGGAGCAGATTGATGTCTACTTCAATACCGCTCTCTGCCAGCACTCGGGAAACTGCGTGCGCGGTAGCGCAAAGCTTTTCAACCTGAAGCGTAAACCGTGGATCGTTCCCGACGAGGTGGATGTCGCCACGGTCATCAAGGTTATCGATACCTGCCCAAGCGGCGCACTAAAGTATCGCCACAAATAAGCGAGGAAATGATGGAAATACTGGAAGGCCACAACAAGTTTTACGTCAATGACGCCGAGGGGAATCAGGTGGCGGAAATTGTTTTTGTACCCACAGGCGAGCATCTCAGCATTATTGAACACACTGACGTGGACCCCAGCCTGAAAGGTCAGGGCGTGGGGAAAAAGCTGGTGGCGAAAGTGGTCGAAAAAATGCGTGGCGAGCAGCGGAAAATTATTCCGTTGTGCCCGTTTGCTAAACATGAGTTTGATAATACTCGCGAGTACGACGATATCCGCGCCTGAAATTAATGCGCCAGCGAGCTGGCGCAACAATTCCTCAAACTCGTAATCAGGGCGAACGAGTGGGGGGCATCCTGCAATTATTCCTCAGAGAACGCTATCTCAACTGCTCGTAGAACAGCAGGGCGGCTATTGCCACCATAATCATGCCGGAAGCAATACTGACTTTTTGTGCCATCTGGGGCCGGGTCGCCAATAGCGTTTTTGCGCCGTAGCCGACCAGTAAATAGACCAGCGTGCAGGTCACCAGATGAATGCCGCCCAGCGTCGACATTTGCTGCGCTACCGACCAGCTTCCTTTAGGATCGGTAAACTGCGGCAGCAGGGCCAGAAACAGAAGGAAAACCTTTGGGTTCAGCCCGCTGATGCAGAGCCCCTTAACTGCCCAGCGATTCCAGGTGCCCATTGTCTGTTCTTCGGCATTTGGCGTTGGCGGGTGGCGCAGAATAGCGATGCCCAGCCACATCAGGTAGCCCGCGCCCAGCAGGGTAATCGTCGACAGCGCCAGCGGATGGTTGGCAATTAAGACCCCGATACCCGCAACCACGATAAGCGTCGCCAACAGGTGACCGGACATGAGTCCGGCGACCGCCGGTATCACGCGACGTCCGTTAATCCCCGCGCTGATAGCATAGGCCCAATCGGCACCGGGGGTGATGATCAGTAGAAAAGAGACCAGCCAGAAACTGGCGATAAAGCTCATCTCCATGGACAGCCCACCTCTGCGCGATAGTGGCGATTTCCCATTGTCGTTTCCCTCATTAATTGTGGCTATTTGAGGGAAAGAATATCGGCTTTATTACGCAATGAGTTTTCAATGTTATGCTCATAAATCTTCTTTTAAGGGAGTATCTTCCAAATGGATGGTATAGATCGAAAAATTCTTGCTGAACTTCAGGCCGACGGGCGACTGTCGATAACTGAGCTTGCCGAACGAGTGAATTTAAGCCTCTCCCCTTGCCATCGACGGCTGCGCGCGCTGGAACAAGAAGGGGTGATTACTGGCTATCGGGTGAATCTTGATCCCGCCAAAATGGGTTTCAATTTTTTGGCGATTGTCTTCGCGACGTTAAAAGAGGGCGATAAGAAAGCGGTGAGCGCTTTCGAAGAGGCGGTGGAAGAGATCCCGCAAATCGTGCTGGCTCAGCGCCTGTTCGGCGACCCGGATTATCTGATGCACGTGGTCACACGCGATCTCCCGGCGTTCCAGAAACTTTATGATGACAAGCTTTCGGCGATGCCCGGCGTGCAGCACTTACGCTCGACGCTGGTGATGAAGACGGTCGTGCAGGATCGCCCGTTTCCGCTGGGTAATGGTTAATCAGGCCGGTAGCCCATATAGATGCTGTAGTCCCGCTAAGCGCAGCGCGAGCCGGGAGAAAAGCGGAAGCTGTGTTGGCAGGGCTTTCCCGGGGGCGGCGCTCGACGCGCCTTGCCCGGGCTACGGGTCCGCAGATGGCTGTGAACCTGTAGCCCGGCTAAGCGCAGCGCGAGCCGGGAGAAAAGCGGAAGCTGCGTTGGTATGGCTTTCCCGGGGGCGGCGCTCGACGCGCCTTGCCCGGGCTACGGGTACGCGCGCTCTGCGGTTTTGTAGCCCGGACAGATGCGCAGCATCGCCTCCGGGAAAATAACGGCGACAGGTTCTATCAACTCTTTTCCAGCAGGCGCATAAAGACCGCCAGCGCCTCATCCAGGTGCTGGCGCTGCGCAGTTGAGAGCCCGGCCAGCAGCTGATGCTCATTCTCCACGTGGCTTTCCACCGCTTTATCGATCAACGTTCTCCCTTCGGGCGTAAGCGCGACCAGCAGGCTGCGCGCATCCTCCGGGTTTGGCTGGCGGCTGATAAAACCCCGTTTTTCCAGCACCTTAAGGCGGTGCGTCATGGTGCCGGAAGTGATCATCAACGTTGAAAACAGTTGCGTTGGCGACAGTACAAACGGCTCGCCTGCCCGCCGCAGGGTCGCGAGCATATCAAACTCCCAACGCACCAGGTCGTGACGAATAAAGGCCGCTTCAATACGCGGCTCCAGCAGCATCGCGCAGCGTTTCAGCCGGCCGATTGGCCCCATTGGGCTGCAATCGAGATCGGGGCGTTCCCGTTGCCACTGTTCAAGAATGCGATCCACGGCGTCGGTCTGTGGTGATTTGTCCATTAATGCCCACCTGTCTTGATATCAAGATAATTATCGATACATACTTACACCACAATTTACCTTGATGTGAAGATAAAATCATGGCCTTTGTTTCGCGTAATCTCGTTGTTGATTTGCTGCTGACCGCGCTGGCCCCCGCCATCTGGGGCAGCACTTATATTGTGACCTCGCAGTTTCTACCGCCGGACAGGCCGTTTATCGCCGCGCTGCTGCGGGTTCTGCCTGCCGGGATCGCTCTGCTTCTCTGGAGCCGCCGCTTTCCGCTGCGCAGCGAATGGTGGAAGCTGAGCATCACCGGGATCCTCAACATCGGTGCGTTCCAGGCCTTGCTATTTATAGCTGCTTATCGTTTACCCGGTGGACTGGCGGCGGTAATTGGCGCTATTCAGCCGCTACTGGTGATGCTATTGGCCTGGTGCGTCGATCGCCAACGATCGCCCTGGGTGGCGGTGTTGTCGGCCTGCGCTGGGATCGTGGGGATGGCGATGTTGCTGCTATCACCGCAAACGGCGCTCGATCCGCTGGGGATCGCGGCTGCGTTCCTCGGAGCGATCAGTATGGCGCTGGGGACCTGGCTGTCGCGGCGCTGGGCGATCTCTTTACCCGTCATTGCGCTGACCGGCTGGCAGCTGCTGATCGGCGGCATTGTTCTGGCACCGATTGCGTTGCTGGTCGATCCGCCGCTGCATCAGGTGACGCTGACTCAGGCGGCGGGCTATTTGTGGCTGTGTCTTGCCGGGGCAATGCTGGCATATGGCCTGTGGTTTCGCGGAATCGGTCGTCTTTCTCCGGTGGCGGTATCGGCGATGAGTTTGCTGAGTCCGGTAACGGCGGTGATATTGGGCTGGATTTTCCTCGGACAGAAAATAGAGGGAATGGCGCTGGTGGGGTTGGTGATTGTGTTGTTAAGCGTGTTGTCGATTCAACGGGCGTTATCGAGTAAGAGAACGGTTGTTGGTCGGTAACCTCTCCGGAGGCAGCACGTCGCGCCTTGCCCGGGCTACCGTCCTGCAGACGGCTGGGCACTCGTAGCCCGGTCAGCGCAGCACCACCGGGAGTTTTTCCAGATCGACAAAAACAAAAAAGCCCCATCAGGGGCTCGACATTGCTATGTGCTTATTATGTGGCGGGAGCCAGACTTAGCCGCCTTCAGGCGACCTGTCCGGCAGCTCCCTCTGCAACCATTTGGTTATTTAGACAGCTCAGCGGTCATATGAACCTGGTTACCAGTATAAGCTTCGGTAATGTGGTAGGACGCGCCCTGGTCTTTAGCGATGGTCGCGATTTTAGCTTCTGCGTTATCCAGCGTATCTGAAGTCACGCTAACCGGCTGAGCGAAGCTAGCGAAAGAGACCAGAGACAGCATACCGGCAGCGGCAAGTAATTTTACGTTTTTCATGGTGTTTATCCTTTTAACTTTTATGGTGGAAAGCGTTGTTGCTTTCGATGGATGTATAATAAGCCTGCTAACTATAACGCGCGTTGCAAAAAGTGCGATTTAGATCACACTTTCATGACCATAAGATGACAGCGTAATGCGTCATGTGTTTTTTATTTTCAATAAAAACAATGTGATAAATAATTTTTATGCGGTTTTTTCAGTGAGTGAAAATTTGCGTTAACGGCGAGGGTTTTCTCGATTTAGGTTATTGATTATTGTTTTTGTGAATATATTGGCCGTTTTTTACGCGCGACAGGGAGCCATACTTCGCCCGTCGACGAAGCATTAACCTCTGGTGCAAGCTACAGTGGCGTTCACACTGATCAAGCGAGGATGACACCATGATCGCAGTACTCTTTGAAGCCGAAGTCACGCTTGCAAAGCAGGAACGCTACTTAGCGCTGGCGGCTGAACTGAAGCCTCTGCTTTGCACCATCGACGGCTTCATCGCTATTGAACGTTTTCAAAGCCTGACGACGACGGGGAAAATTCTGTCGCTCTCCTGGTGGCGGGATGAAGAAGCGGTGCTGGCCTGGAAACGTAACCTTTGCCATCAGGCGGCGCAGAAAGAGGGGCGGGAGAGTATCTTCTCAGGCTATCAGATTCGGGTGGCTCAGGTACTGCGCGAGTACCGCTCAGAGAATCCCGATCTTCTATAATAAAGTTGTGGTTTACCGTTGGGGAAACCAGATGAGGCGATATGTTAAAACCGGTTGAGATAATTGAAGACGATGAGTCGCTCGCTATTGCCATGGCGGCACTGGCCTCGGCGATGGCGGATGCTTCGCGGCTGAAAATGCTCTGTGCCTTAATGGATGGTCGGGCGTGGACGGCGACAGAACTCTCCAGCGTTGCTGACATTTCCCCCTCAACAGCCAGCGCCCATCTTAGCCGCCTGGTCAGTAGCCGCTTGTTGGTATGCCTTGCTCAGGGTCGCCACCGCTACTATCGCCTCGCCGGGAGCGATGTCGCCGGACTGCTGGAGAATATGATGACTATGGCTGGCAAGCAGGCCGTGATGTTGTCCACCCGCACGCCGGTCAGTTTACGTGTCGCACGCACTTGTTACGATCATCTGGCCGGGGAGGTGGCGGTATCGCTGTATGATTTTCTCCTGCGCGAAGGTTGGATAACGCCTGATGGAACCGCCTTGACGTCCATTGGGGAAGCGCACTTTGCACGCCTGGGGATTGTGGTGACGTTGGGATCGCGGCGCAAAGCATGCTGCGGCTGCCTGGACTGGAGCGAAAGGCGCTTTCACCTCGGCGGTGCGGCTGGGGCGGCGCTGCTACTGCATGGTCAGCAAAAAGGATGGTTTACCACCACGGCAGGATTTCGCGAAGTGACGATAACACCAGAAGGATGGCGTGCCTTGCACCTGCATTTTCAACTGGTGGAAAGACCGTAGCGGCAGATTTATTCAGATTGTTCTCTATCTAGATAAATAGCCTTTTATGACAAGATAAATAGCTATTTTGTTAATTCCACATCGCTTTCTCCCCTTCAATGTAAATAACAATGACTTTGTTTTTTACTATCAATTCTCGTTCATTAATAGTTGCAATCTATCTGTTACATTGATTAACACCTCATGAACAAATGTATATTTATCAGCGAAAAATAGCATTCTTTGACGCCGACAGCATCGACGAATTCTTTTATAGAATCCGTTCCTGACGCCTTAAATATTGCGGCTTCCGGTCAGTCGAAGTTTCTATTAACAGTTGCACAAGTGAGCATCGCATATCGCTTCTGACTTTTGTGCGAATTAACTGTTTGCTCATTGATACTTAATTCACTCTGACAAGGAAATGGCAATGAAAAAGGTTCTTCTCTCTGCTGCAATGGCGACTGCGTTTTTTGGTATGGCTGCGGCAAATGCTGCTGATACCAATGTAGGCGGCGGTCAGGTTAATTTCTTCGGTAAAGTTACCGACGTCTCTTGTACTGTTTCCGTAAACGGCCAGGGCAGCAATGCTAACGTTTATCTGGCTCCGGTGACTTTAACGGAAGTTAAAGCGGCTGCCGCAGATACCTACCTGAAACCTAAATCGTTCACTATCGATGTTTCTGACTGCCAGGCTGCTGATAAAACTGCACTGGATGACGTGAGCAAACTGGGTGTGAACTGGACCGGCGGTAACCTGCTGGCTGGCGCAACCGCCAAACAACAGGGCTACCTGGCGAACACCGAAGCGGCTGGCGCGCAGGATATCCAGCTGGTTCTGTCTACCGACAACGCCATCGCGCTGACCAACAAAATCATCCCGGGCAGCGGTGATCAGCAACCGAAAGCTGTTGGTGATACTGCTGTCGTAGCGGATGGCGCACGTTTCACTTACTACGTTGGTTACGCCACCAGTACTCCGGATACCGTCACTACCGGCGTGGTTAACAGCTATGCGACTTACGAAATTACCTACCAGTAATATCGACTGAAAAATAAGACCGCCTCGCGCCGGGGCGGTATATACCCGTCATACTTCAAATTGCATATGCGTTGGCTACTTTCGCTCACCCCAGTCACTTACTGGAGTAAGCTCCCGGGGATTCACTCTCTTGCCGCCTTTCTGCAATTCGAATTACTTAGGGTATACAACAAATTATAAAGCGGCCACTGCTGCCGCTTATTTTTTATTCTGAGGTCAGCATGAAGCGTATTGCCCTTTTTTTCTGTTTCATTTTTAGTTTTGCGGCCCATGCCAATAATATTATTGTTAACGGCACCCGCTTTATTTATCCAGGAAATGAAAAAGAAATAACGGTGCAGCTCTCCAACACCGCCGACCGTCCGGCGCTGGCGCAAGCCTGGCTGGATAACGGTAATGCCGACGCGACGCCGGATACTATTACGACGCCATTTATTATCACCCCACCTATTTCCCGCGTTGACGCGAAAAGCGGCCAGACCCTGCGTATTAAGCTCGGCAGCAACGCGGGACTCGCGAAAGATAAAGAAACGCTGTGGTGGCTGAACCTTCTGGAAATACCGCCGGTCGAGGCGAGCCAGAAAAATGAAGGGCAAAATATTCTGCAACTGGCGATTCGTTCGCGCTTTAAATTTATTTATCGTCCCAACGGATTAGGCAACCGCGACGCGGCAGCAGAGAAATTAGTTCTTTCCGCAAATGGCAACAATTTATCCGTCAGTAATCCGACGCCTTTTTATGTCACCGTAAGCCGTATTTCCCGCGACGGCGGCAAAGCGCTAAACAGCAAAACGGTGATGTTTGCCCCGCAGTCTAGCCAGACCATCGCTCTCTCTTCCGCGGTGAACAGAGGCGAGACCCTGACCGTTAACAACATTAATGACTATGGCGCAGATGTCGCAGTGAAAGTTGCCGTCAAATAAGGGAAACGATCATGAAGCAGAGGTCAATCTGCCCGGGAAGATTAAGCACGGCCATTGCGGTTGCGCTGTGCTGCTTTCCGCCATTTTCCAGCGGAGAGGAAAACCCGGGAACTGTCTATCAGTTTAACGATGGTTTTATCGTCGGCAGCCGCGAAAAGGTCGATCTGTCGCGCTTCTCGACCAGCGCCATCTCCGAGGGCGTCTATTCACTGGACGTGTACACCAACGGCGAGTGGAAAGGTCGCTACGACCTGAAAGTCGCCGTGGGTAAAGACGGCAAAATGGGCGTCTGTTACACCAAAGCGATGCTGATGCAATACGGTATCTCGCCGGAGAAGTTCAACCCGCAACTGAGCGAAAAAGAGGGCTTCTGCGGCCGTCTGCAAGAGTGGCGTAACGAAGAAAACGTCAAGGATAGCCTGATTCAGTCCTCCCTGAGATTGGATATTTCCGTACCACAAATTTACGAAGATCAGCGCCTTAAAAACTTTGTCAGCCCGGAGTTCTGGGATAAAGGCGTTGCGGCGCTGAATTTAGGCTGGATGGCCAACGCCTGGAACAGCCACAGCTCATCGGCAAACAGCTCGGATAACAACAGCGCGTATCTTGGCGTCAACGCGGGTTTTTCCTGGGATGGGTGGCTGCTTAAGCACATTGGTAATCTGAACTGGCAGCAGCAGCAGGGGAAAGCACACTGGAACAGCAACCAGACCTACCTGCAAAGGCCGATTCCACAGATTAACTCGATTGTCAGCGGCGGGCAGATTTTTACCAACGGCGAGTTCTTCGACACCATCGGCCTGCGTGGGGTAAACCTGGCGACCGATGACAATATGTTCCCGGACGGCATGCGTTCCTACGCGCCAGAAATCCGCGGTGTGGCGCAAAGTAACGCCCTGGTCACGGTACGTCAGGGCAGCAATATTATCTATCAGACCACCGTGCCGCCGGGGCCGTTTACCCTGCAGGATGTTTATCCCTCTGGTTACGGTAGCGACCTGGAAGTTTCGGTTAAAGAGGCCGATGGTTCGGTTGAGGTGTTTAGCGTGCCTTATGCGTCGGTGGCGCAATTGCTGCGCCCCGGGATGACCCGCTATGCGCTCTCCGCCGGTAAGGTCGATGATAGTTCGCTGCGCAATAAACCGATGCTCTACCAGGGAACCTGGCAGCACGGTTTAAATAACCTGTTTACCGGCTATACCGGCGTGACCGGCTTTGATGACTATCAGGCGTTCCTGCTGGGTACCGGCATGAACACCGGCATCGGCGCGCTGTCGTTCGATGTTACCCATTCGCGGCTGAAGAGTGACACCCTCGACGAGCAGGGGCAAAGCTATCGCGCCACCTTTAACCGCATGTTTACCGAGACTCAAACCAGCATCGTGCTGGCGGCATATCGCTACTCCACCAAAGGCTATTACAACCTGAACGACGCGCTGTATGCGGTCGATCAGGAAAAGAACCGTAACAGCAACTACACCGTGTGGCGGCAGAAAAACGGTATGACCTTCACGGTTAACCAGAATCTGCCGGACGGCTGGGGCGGTTTTTATCTGAGCGGCCGGGTGGCGGATTACTGGAACCGTTCCGGAACCGAGAAGCAGTACCAGTTTAGTTACAACAACATGTACGGTCGTCTCTCGTGGTCGGTCAGCGCGCAGCGCGTCTATACCCCAGATAGCTCTGGCCATCGTCGCGACGATCGGGTTTCGCTCAACTTTAGCTATCCGTTATGGTTTGGTGAGAATCGCACCGCCAACCTGACGTCAAATACTTCGTTTAATAATTCGCGCTTCGCCAGCTCGCAGATTGGCGTCAACGGTTCGCTGGATAGCGAAAACAACCTCAACTACGGCGTGTCGACAACCACGGCGACCGGCGGTCAGCACGATGTGGCGCTGAACGGCAGCTATCGTACCCCGTGGACCACGTTGAATGGCAGCTATAGCCAGGGCGAGGGTTATCGCCAGAGTGGTCTGGGCGCTAGCGGGACGCTGATTGCTCACCAGCATGGCGTGGTGTTCTCACCGGAAAGCGGCACCACCATGGCGCTGATCGAAGCGAAGGATGCCGCTGGCGCGATGTTGCCGGGTTCGCCGGGGACCCGCATTGACAGCAACGGCTACGCCATTCTGCCGTATCTGCGGCCTTACCGGATTAACTCCGTTGAAATTGACCCGAAAGGCAGCAACGACGATGTCGCCTTTGACCGTACCGTGGCGCAGGTGGTGCCGTGGGAAGGCAGCGTGGTCAAGGTCTCTTTCGATACCACGGTGCAAAACAACATTACGTTGCAGGTGCGTCAGGCGAATGGTCAGCCTCTACCGTTCGGCGCCACGATATTTGACGCTACCGGGAAGGAAATCGGCGTGGTAGGACAGGGCAGCATGATGTTTATCAGCGACGCCAGCGCACCGAAGGCCACGGTTAAGTGGAGCGGTGGACAATGTTCGGTGGATTTGAGTCAGGAAAAAACAAAGGAAACGCTATGTCGCTAAGTAAAAAACTGACGCTTTTTATTGGCTTAATGGCGCTGGGGACGACGTCGGCATGGGCATCCTGTTCGCGCCTTTCGCAGCCGACGGTGAGCCTGGATATGGTCGTCGGGCGAGTCGTTGTTCCACCGGATTTACCGGTGGGGTCAGTTATCGTTTCCCGCGACTGGACGATGTCGGCGCCGGGCGGGGCAAGCTATAGCTGTACCACCGGTAATAACCGCTTTGTGGCAAAAATCGTTGCGACCGGGGCGACCGATCTGGGGAATAAAATCTATTCCACTAACGTGCCGGGCATTGGCCTGCGTTTTAGCCGCGGCGGCGCGACGGTGAATATTATCTACCCTGATGTCTTCTCCAACTACGCCAGCAGGACTACTAGTTATTCACTGGAAGGCTCTCGCTTTACCCTTGAAGTGATTAAAACCGCCGCCGTCACCGGCAGCGGTACTCTGGCAGCGGGTAAATATACCTCTTACGACTGGGAGAGCGGCAACAACCCAATCCTGGAAACGCGCCTCAGCGCCAACGCCATCACCGTGGTTTCGCCCTCGTGTACTATTCTGAGCGGCAAAAACATGAACGTTGATGTCGGCACCATCAAGCGCAGCGATCTCAACGGTGTTGGTACTACCGCCGGGGGCAAAGATTTTAATATTGAGCTGCAGTGCAGCGGTGGCTTAAGCGAGTCGGGATACGCCAATATCCAGACTTCGTTCTCCGGCTCCCTGGCGACCGGCACGAGCTTAACCCGTGGGGCGCTGCTGAATGAAAAAGCCGGTACATCGCTTGCGAAAGGGATTGGGATTCAGGTCCTGAAGGATGGCGCGCCGCTGGAATTCAATAAGAAATACAGTACCGGGTCGCTGCGTACGCAGGAGACACGCTATATCACCCTGCCTCTCCATGCGCGGTTCTATCAATATGCGCCGACCACCAGTACCGGTGAGGTGGAGTCGCACATGATCTTTAACCTGACGTACGATTAATTCGGGAGGCGGGAATGAGTGATTCAGCACAGTATAAAAATAGCAAAAGACTCATCCAACTGACTCTGATGGGCGGGGCGCTTGTGGCCTCTTCGGCGTGGGGATTTGAGACGAATTATGAACAAGGGCGGGTAGATTTTGCCGGTCGGGTGACCGATATCTCCTGTAGCGTGGCGCTCAACGGCGGCAACAATGCGGGCAGCGGTAGCGTCTGGCTGGCGCCGGTAAGCCTGGCGGAAGTGCACGATCGCGGCGCGGGGGCATTTATGAAGCCGCAGCCCTTCACCCTGGAGTTATCGAACTGCCAGTTACGCCATGATGGCGGCGCGGCGGATGAAAATGAAATCCGCATGGTGAACGTGCGCTGGATTGACGGATTTATGGTCAATTCCGTCAGCAATGAAAATGCCGGTTATCTGGCTAATACGCGGGCGGATGGGGCCAGTCATATTTTTCTGGCGCTGGCGACCAACGATAATAATACGCTGGATAAGAGCAATAAAATTATCCCGGCCGATCCACAGCAAAACCGGGTGCCGCTGGTGGAGAAAGCAGTCAATGGCGGCGTGTTTACGTATTACATCGGCTACGTGACGCCTGCACCAGAAAAAGCGACCAGTGGTTTGCTAACCAGTTGGGCGACCTGGGAGCTGGTTTATAATTAATTCGGCAAGTAAAAGTCGGACTGGTTTTCTCCCTCTCCCTGTGGGAGAGGGCCGGGGTGAGGGAAATACGTCTCTGCATTTTTTATAGCGTAATATCTTCTTTAACCAGTTGCTCAATGCTGACCTCTTTCCAGTAATGCCCCTGAATAGCAAACCATTCCATCCCTTGTAACCACTTTTTATGAGCCTCAGTTTCGACACCTTCAATAATGACATTATGGTGATTACGCGAAAGAAAGGTCACCAACGCATCCATTAAAGGCCGGCCAGAATCTTTTTGCATTAAATGCCAGAAAAAGTTTTTATCAATTTTGACATAATCAAAATGATAACCGCGGATAGCGTTAATGCCGGCATAGCCAGAGCCGAAGTCATCAAGCCACAGCGAGGTGCTTTGTGGATCGCTCCAGGAGGCGAGAGCATTATTCAACAGTTTGTTGGAGTTTTCCGTGACTTCGAAATGAACGCAGCCGAGTTGTTCGACGATTTCTTTAATCT
Organism: Klebsiella sp. RHBSTW-00484; assembly: GCF_013705725.1. Lineage (NCBI taxonomy): Bacteria > Pseudomonadati > Pseudomonadota > Gammaproteobacteria > Enterobacterales > Enterobacteriaceae > Klebsiella > Klebsiella sp. RHBSTW-00484. Next base: position 1,185,423 of record NZ_CP055481.1, read on the forward strand.
CAGGTCTTAGTAAAACGTTGAGAATATGATCATCGACATTAATCGTGGCTGAAATACCATTTTTGAGAAACCATTGCTTATGTTTTTCGATTAGTGCCAGTTGCTCCATAAATATGCTTTCTCGTAATCCCGAATTGGCATAGCGAAAGAAATTTTCAGGAGAAATAGGTATATGATCAAAACGGCTCAGACACTCAACGGCGACAAGTACGCCTTGTGGGGAGAACATTTTCTGAAAGACATAACGAACTGCTATATCGCTACGTGATAAATTATGGTCGGAAAACAGAGTTGCGTTCATTATCTCTCGTTAGAAATCAGGTCAGAGGTAAAGAGAGGATCAGATTATTATAGGTGACCTTTCTACCGATGGGAATGATTATTAAAGGCTGATTGCCAATGAATTATCGGGTTTTGATTGGTCACCTGCATATTTTGTTCTCAACAATGATACATGTTGACTATTCTGGCATGCATTATCCGTGAGCTATTCATTCCGAGTTTTTTCATAATGTGAACCTTATGGCTATGTACCGTTTTATGGTCAATATTGAGAAGTACGGCGATTCTTTTATTGTTGTTGCAGGCAATAATTAACTCCAGAACCTGAAGCTCTCTGGCTGTCAGCTTTCGCTGAGTGCATAAACCCTGGCTGTCGCTGGCAGTTAAAGGACGATTGATGATGGCTGAGAAATCCGATAAGGAGGATTTTTCCGTCAAAATCAATAAGTTTTCCAGGTCAATAAGCTCACGACATAAGCTGGCGAGTTCATTTTTTACAATCAGAACCCGCATTGCGCAGTGTGCGAGGTGCACGCGTAGCGTGTTGAGTAATGCGACCGTCGTGGCCACAGAGATATCCTTATGGATGAGGTTAACAATAACAGTACCCGCCAGAGGGAGATGGGCACCCGTAACAATATCCTGGAGGCTTAGGGGGGTGACATATTTCTCATTATCAACCAGGTAATCCTGGATTGATCGCCCGATAATATTGTCATCGGTGTAAAGTAATATACTTTCCAATGTCTTTAGACTCTCTTTTTTCTCTTGGCTTCCATAATCAAGTCGAGCAGCACTTTCTCTATTCTCTTCTTGTTATCAAGATGGCGAAATGTAAATTGGCAAGAAATCTGGTAGTAGCTTTCCCGCTCCTCGTTATCATCTAAAGTCACCATAACGACATTCTTTATAACCAAATCTACGGTAATCTCACCATATTCGGCGAGTGCCAGAATGGCGTTCTTGAGAACGGCATTGTGGCTGAGGAATTTGAGATTGGGGTTTTTAGTCATTAATGCGCAACCGCCGTCTGAAATGTCTTTGATCTCGAAAAGATAGTTTTCGCCATTCTTATGTCGGCCATGGCAGAAAAACTCATGTTCGTGGCGAAGACGGAACCGGGGATCGCGGCGGCGTTGCACCACCTGGATACATTCGGGTAAGGTAAATGCGACCTTATTGCATTTTCCCTCGCTATACGCATAATTTTTCTTTAACACCGCGCTGAATTCGATTTTTCCTGAATCACTATGCAAAATAAATTTAACTTTATGCCCTGGAGGGATTTTGCTGGTGGTTGAGATATGGAATTCGGCAAAATCCACGCGCGTTAGCTGAGTAATAGTGCTTTTGTTATTAACAAATACTTCTATCTCTGCTTGCTTTCGGAGTTCTTCCCTGAAAATAGCAATAATTTCATACTTACTGGTCTTTATCGTTCCCTCTATCATGTGAAATCCTTGTGAAAGTTATTGTGTCTGGTTGATTTTTTTATATGGCAATACAAACATTCTGATTGTGTTAACCAGGTGTTTTTATGAGCATTTGATGTTATTAGCTATCTTTATCGCTAAATTGATTTGTATAAACTTTGAATGGGATATTGTTTTTCCTGTAATCAAGAGTTCGAAAAATTTGATGAGACAAAAACGACAGAAGCCTCCAATAAGGAGGCTTGTCAAAAAGTATGAAACTATGCTGTGTATACCCGTCATACTTCAAGTTGCTTATGTGTTGGCTACGCTCGTTCACCCCAGTCACATAGTTATCTATGCTCCTGGGGACTCACTTCCTTGCCGCCTTTAAGCAACTCGAATTATTTAGGGTATATAGGGTTATCCGTCGAGAATAACGCTAATTTGTAGGATGTATAGTGCCTGTGGCTTTAAGGTAATTCCAGGCAAATATTAAGGAGCAGGCTTCGGCAAATTTTCATTTGCCGAAGTATGCAAATCAGGATTGCGGTTGGAGGTTATCCAGAGTGGCCAGGGCATCGGCCGGCAGGATTAATTCAGCGGCGGCAAGGTTTTCCCGCAGATGTTGTAACGAAGAGGTACCGGGGATGAGCAGGATATTCGGTGAGCGTTGTAGCAGCCAGGCCAGAGCGACCTGCATTGGCGTGGCGTCCAGAGCGGCGGCGACGTCATTAAGCTCTTGCGCCTGCAGCGGCGTGAAACCGCCGAGCGGGAAGAACGGCACCCAGGCGATATTCTGCGCTGCAAGCGCATCGATAAGCGGGTCATCCTGACGATTCGCGACATTATATTGGTTCTGCACGCAGACGATGGGCGTGAGTTTTTGTGCATCCGCCACCTGTTTGGCGGTGACGTTACTTAGCCCGATATGGCGAATTAACCCGCGCTCTTTAAGCTCCAGCAGCGTGGTTAATGGCCCTTCCAGCGAACCTTCAACCGGGCCATGAGCGCTGAGCATACTGCGCAGATTCACCACCTCCAGAACGTCAAGGCCCAGATTGCGCAGGTTATCTTCCACCGCCTGGGTCAGTTCTGCGGGGGACATCGCAGGCAACCAATTGCCTTTTTCATCACGGCGAGCGCTGACTTTGGTGACGATGCATAGCTTGTCAGAATAGGGATGCAGCGCTTTGCGAATCAGTTGATTAGTGACATGCGGGCCGTAAAAATCGGAGGTATCGATGTGATTAACCCCCGAGGCGACGGCTTCTTGCAGCACGCGGATAGCCGTCTCAGGATCTTTTGGCGGACCAAAGACGCCCGGTCCTGCAAGCTGCATTGCCCCGTATCCCAGGCGATAAACCTGACGATCGCCTAAGGTGCCGGTTCCGGATAATTTTACGCTGGACATAGAAACTCCCCCTGATGGTGTGCAGGCCCTAAGTGTATGCCCGCCAGGAGGATTGGGGAGATAAGAATATTGGCAGAAAGTGCGGCGAAAGAGAGCCTTCGCCGCACGGGGGATCAACTGAAGAACATCACCGAAACGCACAGCAAACCGATGACCAGGGTAATAAAGTTACCCACTGAGCGGTAAGGCTTTAGTGCTGGAATAAGGTAGGTCGACAGGGTCGGCATGATAAACAGAATCATCGCAATGAGCGGACCGCTGATGGCATAAATCATCGAGATAGCGTTGGGATTGATAAAGCAGACGACAAAGGTCAGCGTCGAAACCAGCAGGATCGACATCGCCCGATTAAACGCGCGGCTTTTACGAATGCCAATCTGGCCGAGCGACGTCTTGACGATTTCACTGGCCCCTTCAATCACCCCAAAATAAGTGCCGAGGAACGACTTCGACATTGCCACTACCGCCACGATAATCCCGGTGACCGCCAGCCATGCCGGGGAGCCTGGCATCATTGACAACGCGGAGAGAATGGTCACCCCTTCGTTACGAGCGGTTTCAATGTAGGTTGTCGGTATCGACAGCAGGCAGCTAAAAACGAAAAACAGTACGCTGGCGCAGATGAGGGTGTAGGCCACCTTCATGATTTTTTTGCATTTACCCATGGCCTGCTCGCCATATTTCTCCTGCTGGTCGATAGCAAAAGTCGAAATAATTGGCGTATGGCTAAAAGCGAAAACCATCACGGGAATGGAGATCCAGATTTGGTGGAACGTGTGCGAGGTCAGTTGCATTTGACTGGTCAGATACTCCGGCTGCCAGCTGCCAATCAGATAGATGGAGAGGAACAGGAAGCAGGCGATCAGCGGGAACACTAAAAAACCCATCACTTTGATAGTGATATGGCGGCCCATCAAAAAGATCAGATTGAGCACCAGCACCACGCTCAGGCTGAGCAGCGCCCGCATGCCTGGCGTAATGGGCACATGCCTGGCTAACTGTTCGGCCAGCGAGTTAGTGATGGCGACGGCATAGATCAGGATGACCACGAAAAAGGCGAGGAAATAGAGCCCGGTAATCAGGTTACCGATCTTTTTTCCGTAATAGTGATTAACGGCCCCGGTAATGCCAGCGCCTGGCGCGATTTTGGCGGAGAGAATGAACTGGCTCAGTGCTTTATGCGGCCAGTAAGTTAGCGGCCAGGCGACCAGTGCGGTGATGAACAGAACGATAGCGCCAGCGGATCCCAGTTGGATCGGCAAGAATAACGTGCCAGCGCCTACAGCAGTGCCATATAAGGCAAAACTCCAAAGAGTTTCTTCTTTAGACCAAATTTTAGACATTATGCGACTTTATCAACCAGAAAACGAACAAAAAGGAGTGCAATTTATCACATTTATGATTCGTCTGCGGCGATAGTTTCTGGTGGATAAATGAAGCGGCGGATCGTCGGTTAACGTACCGGCGATCCGCCAAAAGGTTAGCTACGGGCGATAATGCGTTGCTGGCGATGCTTGAAGACGCGCTCGCGCAGCGTATCCCAGGCCCAGTTAAACGCCATGGTGTAGGGCAGGAAGAACAGCATAAAGCCGATTTCCAGCATAAACGCCTGCAACAGCGAGACGCCGAGCACCAGCGCCACCAGGGTTACGCCGATGGAGATAAAACCCACCTCAAAGCCGATGGCGTGCAGCGCGCGGACGTGCAGGTTACGCACCACGCGCGACACCGGCCACAGGCGGTCGAAAATGGCGTTATAGATGATGTTCCAGATCATCGCGACGGTCGCCAGCAGAATACTCAGTCCGCCCATTTCAACGACCGAACGCTGCATCAGCCATGCGGCAGTAGGGGCGAGAATCAGGGTCGCGAGACCTTCAAAGCTGATCGCGTGGATGACGCGTTCCGTCAGCGTTTTACGCTGTACGTTATGTTGTTGCATGGCTTGTTACCTCTGGCCTTAATAAGAATTTACCCGGCATTTTATGGAAAAATATGATAAACAAAAGATAGCACCCATCGATAAAGTAGATAGTTCATGCGCTATTCTCCCGAATCCTTAACCGCTTTTGTCGAAACCGTCGCCTGCGGTTCGTTTTCTGCTGCGGCGCGGCGGCTGCGGAAAAGTCAGTCCACCATCAGTACGGCGATCGCCAACCTGGAAGCCGATCTTGGCGTGACGCTCTTCGATCGCAGCTCCCGGCAACCAACGCTTACGCCGCAGGGCGAACAGGTACTGAGCTATGTCAAAGCCATTCTGGCGGCCAGCGACAGGCTGGATGAGCTGGCGATTTCGCTCTCCGGCGAAACGGAAGCGCGGCTGACTTTTGTGCTTTCCGATACCCTGCATCCCGATGTGCTTGAAGATCTGCTGGCGCAGTTTGACCGCCGTTTTCCACATACCGAATTTGAGTGCCTGATTGGCGAAGATGAGGATGTTGTCGACCTGCTGCAAAAAGAGCGGGCGCAGGTGGGGTTGATTGAGGCCAGAGAGAGTTATCCGACGGAAATCGGCAGTACCCGCCTGCCGATGCGAACCGAGATGGCTATTTATGTCGCTCCCGATCACGCGCTGGCGGCCCGGGGCAGAGTGAGCTGGGATGAACTGCATAGCTGGCGGGAGCTGCGCTTAAGTACCTATCTGGAAAGTACTGCGGAACCGGCGAGGGGGCAGGTCTGGTCGGCCCCGAACTATCTGCTGCTGTTCAGCATGGCGGCGCAGGGGTTGGGATGGTGCATTTTGCCCAGCGCGCTGGTGGAGGAGTTTGCCGGCAGCGGCACCCTGGTGACGCTGGACATTGCCGGCTGGCCGCGAGCGATTTCTATTGATTTACTGTGGAACAAGAAAGCGCCGCCGGGAGAAGCGGGAAGCTGGCTGCGTCAGCATCTGCAGGAGCACGGGCGCGAATAGAAAGCCTCCTTCGCAATTGCCCGGTGCCGGGCTGGGTTTTCGTAGGTCAGGTAAGGCGCTAGCCGCCACCTGACAGAAAAGCGGGCACGATGCGCAAAACAGGTTTGTCAGCGGCCCCAGGCGCTAAAATCGCCCATAATCTTTGTGATTTCCCTCACTTTTTTTAAACAATTACGAAATTTTTTGATAACAATTCACTACTATGATGCTGTTTCTTTGCGCAGGGGCGGAGCAGAGGTAGAGGATGAAAGATGTCGTAATCGTCGGCGCGTTGCGAACGCCAATAGGCTGTTTTCAGGGCACATTATCGCGCCACTCGGCGGTGGAGCTGGGCAGCGTGGTGGTGAAAGCGTTAGTCGAGCGCAGCGGTGTCGATCCCCAAAGTATTGATGAGGTGATCCTCGGTCAGGTCCTGACTGCGGGCACCGGGCAAAACCCGGCGCGTCAGTCGGCCATTCGCGGTGGGCTGCCGAATACCGTTTCTGCTATTACCATCAACGACGTCTGCGGCTCCGGACTGAAGGCGTTGCATCTCGCAACTCAGGCGATTCAGTGCGGTGAAGCGGATGTGGTGATTGCTGGCGGTCAGGAGAATATGAGCCGCGCCCCGCATGTATTGACCGACAGTCGGACCGGCGCGCAGTTAGGCAATAGCCAGCTTATTGACAGCCTGGTCCACGACGGCCTGTGGGATGCGTTTAACGATTATCATATGGGCGTCACGGCAGAGAATCTGGCGCGAGAGTACGGCATCAGCCGTGAGTTGCAGGATGCCTGGGCGCTCAGCTCACAGCATAAAGCGCGGCGGGCGATTGATTCTGGCCGCTTTCGCGATGAAATTGTGCCGATAGCAACCGAGCTCAACGGTACCGCGCGGCTGGTGGATACCGATGAACAGCCGCGAGTTGATGCCAGCGCTGAAGGGCTGGCCAGCCTGCTCCCGACCTTCGATCGACTCGGATCGGTCACCGCAGGCAATGCGTCGAGTATTAATGATGGCGCGGCGGCGGTGATGATGATGAGCGAAGCCAAAGCCGAGGAGCTTGGGCTGCCGATTCTGGCGCGGATCCGCGCCTTTGCCAGCGTCGGCGTCGATCCGGCGCTGATGGGGATCGCTCCGGTACATGCGACCCGCCGCTGTCTGGAGCGTGCGGGCTGGAGGTTAGATGAGGTCGATCTTATCGAAGCCAATGAAGCTTTTGCCGCCCAGGCTATTTCGGTAGGTAGGGTGCTGGAGTGGGATGAACGACGGGTCAATGTGAACGGCGGCGCGATTGCTCTCGGCCACCCGATTGGCGCATCTGGTTGTCGCATCCTGGTTTCCCTCGTCCATGAGATGATTAAACGCGATGCCCGCAAAGGGCTTGCCACGCTGTGTATTGGCGGCGGTCAGGGCGTTGCGTTGGCGGTCGAGCGCTAATATACCCGTCATACTTCAAGTTGCTTATGTGTTTGCTACGTGCACTCACCCCAGTCACATAGTTATCTATGCTCCTGGGGACTTACGCCCTTGCCGCGTGATTCGTCCCTACGGGACTCACCCTTTCAGGGCCAGCGCAAACGCTGTTCAAAACGGTTAACCGTTTTGTCCTGCAACTCGAATTATTTAGGGTATAAGCCCATTCTGGTGTGATTTTTCTAAGCCTCCTCGTGGAGGCTTTTTTGTTTTTACTGTTGATCGATTTTCCCCGCCAAATCCTCTCACAACACTCTATTTTGTTGAGCTCGGTCACGTCTTGCTGTGCCATATTTTTTGAAACAAATATTTACGATCTCGATCACTAAAACATTATTACTTAAAAAATAAAATGCAGTTTCATAAAAAAGAAACGATATTTTAAATTATAAGGGGTACCTCATGTTTGCAAAATCTCTGGCCCTTGCTGCACTGTGTGGCATGTCTTTCGCTGCTTCCGCTGTCACCGTTGATTTACGTCACGAATTCATCGATGGGGGGAAGTCGGATAAGAGCAACGCTGACCGCGTTTCCGTCTCCCATCGTTTCGCTAACGGTTTTGGCTTCTCCGTCGAGGCGAAGTGGAAATCAGGTGGTGATAGCGCCAGCCAGCCTTATTCTGATGTCATTGGCAATGGTCATGAAGAGAGCATTAGCTGGCAGTGGAAGGCGGATAAGAATTTCTCGCTAACACCTGCATTCACTATTGAAAGTAACGATAGCCGCACGATCTATAAACCGAATTTGCGTGCGCAGTATAGCTTCGACAATGGCTTCTACGTTGCCGCTCGCTATCGTTACGACTACACCCGCTATCCGGCGAATGCTGGCAAAGATGACGATAAAGTTAACCGTGGCGATGCGTGGGCCGGTTACGTCTTCGGCGACTGGCGTACCGAGCTGAACTATGTTTATGCGCGCAGTACGGAAGGTGTGAAGCGTAACGACAATAAACCGTACTCGCAGGAGTACAACCTTAAGGTTGCCTATAAGCTGGATAAAAACTGGGCACCGTATGGTGAACTTGGTAACGTCGGCGTTAACGACCGCAGCGACCGTCAGACCCGTTTCCGCGTCGGTGTTGCCTACTCGTTCTAAATTAAAAAAACCTCCTCATCGTTTTCCCCGGAGCAGTCAGCCGGGGTTTTCTGTTTGTGTTATCCGGGAAGATTCGGCAACTCTCTGCGGTCTTCCCCCGGGTCGCGGCGTAAACGCCTTACCCGGGCTACCAAATCCGAGCCGTCGGAGGGACGGTAGTACCGCGCGATCGGGTATATTCCCGGAGGCGGTGCTGCGCACCTGTCCGGGCTACAAGTCTTCAGCCGTCTGCGATCCCGTAGCCCGGGCAAGGCGCTTTGCGCCGCCCCCGGGGGGAAAAATCCGGACATAAAAAAGCCCTCCAAAAGGAGGGCAAGGCCAGTTACAAAAACACTAACTCAAACTAAACAGTGGCTAATTCTATGCTTTCAGCATCTCAGGCTGTGACGGCAGCTTCGCGATATAAACAGCAGGTTTGCCGTCTTTATCGGAACTAAACAGAATCGCGCTGTCGTCCGGCGTAAAGGATGGATGCGGATGAGTAACCTGGCGGCTATTCGCCACCGTTGCCCAGGAGGTGTCGTGGCGTGCGACGCGGAAATATGCCTGCTTCGCGACATCAAACGCGTACAGATAGGGGTCGTTATCGATGGTGTAGCCGCTGGTATCTTTCACATCGACCGGCGTACCGGAACCATCGCCCACCAGCATCGTGCCATCGAAGTTACTCATCAGATGCGAACACGCTGGCATCTGCATCACCGCTTCATTGACGCCGGTATCCGGGTTGAAGCTATAAATTGTCCGGCCCTGCTGGCCCTTCAGATAAGAAACATACATCAGAGAAGAACCATTCGGTACCCAGAATTCATGAGTGCAGCTTTCACCTTGTGCATGCTCTTTGACTTTGCGTACGTTGCTGCCGTCTTCATTGACCATCCACATCCGCGCATCGACCAGGTCGTGCGGGCCTTCGTGGCAGAAGGCGACCGTGTTGTCATCGAAAGGACGATAAATCGGGTGACCCAGCCATTTTTTCTCTTCGTGAATCACGCTACTTTCGCCGGTTTGCAGGTCGACGCGCAGCAGGCGGCAATGGGGGCCTTTATGGAAGAAGTCGTGGAAAATCTGCCAGTCGTTGAGCGGCGTCCAGTCGCTTTTGGCGATCTCGATCCCAACCAGCTTAGTGCAATCGCTGTTTGCCACCCAGGTACCGTAGCCAACCCAATCATCGGCGACGCGATAAACTTCGCGCTCTTGCAGCGTGGTGAGATTGACTTCCAGCAGCGTGCGGTCGTTCTTCACATAATAGAGGGATTTATCATCCGGAGAGAGGAAACCACCAAAGGTGTTATCACCTGCGCCTTCCGTTAACTGTACCGCCTCGGCTTTCGCCAGATTCAGCAGATAGTAGTTCCAGTGGCCATCGAACTCACCAGCAAACAGCAAATGGCTGCCATCATTGAAAAAACACTTCTGATAGAAATAGTTACGATGACAGGTTACTTCCGGTGGGGTTAAGCGGGTGATTTCCGCGCCGGTGTCCGGATCGCGGCTGACTTCATAATTCAATTTAACCCGCATGCCTTTAGCCATGATGTACTCCTTTTCCTTCCTGAGATGTCGCCAGCCTGCGTGAGCCGGTCAGTGGAAGTTGATTTAAAAGATAGGTGTCAATTTATCAAAACATCGTTTCATTATTTGTGATGGTGGACGCAATTCGCAACAACTTCCCGCGCTGGATCGCACTTTTTTGTCGCCTGTCCAGCATATGCCTGGATCACCTTTGTTTTATGGTCGTTTTTTTATGATCTACCGTCATTTTTCAAAGTTGTTGTAACTTATTGTATTTTATTGATTTAGATTGATTTTCTTTTGCTGGTGATACGACGCTTCGTGATCTGTTTTGCATTTTTAACATTTACTTATCTTAAAATTGAAACAACGTTTTAATAATAATTGAAAATGACTTTGGCCGGGGCTAAGATGTGTTCACTGAAAAACGGAACTCTGTTTTATTTTTATGAGTAAATCCCTATACCCTAAATAATTCGAGTTGCAGGACAAAACGGTTAACCGTTTTGAACAGCGTTTGCGCTGGCCCTGAAAGGGTGAGTCCCGTAGGGACGAATCACGCGGCAAGGGAACGAATCCCCAGGAGCTTACTAAAGTCAGTGACTGGGGTGAGTGAACGCAGCCAACGCACATGCAGCTTGAAGTATGACGGGTATATAGAGTTCTTAAACCATAAGGGTCTGCGTAAGCAGCAGGCTGGACTAATAGAACCTTGCCTGTGCCTACAGGCTCTGAAAGATTAAGGAACCAAGCATGATTCTCGATAAATTCTCCCTGCAGGGCAAAGTCGCTGTCGTCAGCGGTTGCGATACGGGTCTGGGCCAGGGCATGGCGGTCGGTCTGGCGGAAGCCGGCTGCGATATCGTGGGTATCAATATTGTTGAACCGACGGAAACCATTGAACGCGTTACCGCGCTGGGCCGTCGTTTTCTTAGCCTGACCGCAGACCTGCGCCAGATTGACGGCATCCCACAGTTGCTGGAGCGCGCGGTAGCTGAATTTGGTCATATCGACATCCTGGTGAACAACGCCGGTTTAATTCGTCGTGAAGACGCTATCGAGTTTAGCGAGAAAAACTGGGACGACGTGATGAACCTGAACATTAAGAGCGTGTTCTTTATGTCTCAGGCGGCGGCGAAGCACTTTATCGCTCAGGGTAACGGCGGCAAGATCATTAACATCGCGTCCATGCTCTCCTTCCAGGGCGGGATCCGCGTGCCGTCTTACACCGCATCCAAAAGTGCGGTAATGGGCGTGACCCGTCTGCTGGCCAACGAGTGGGCGAAGCACGGTATCAACGTGAACGCGCTTGCGCCGGGCTATATGGCGACCAACAATACTCAGCAGCTGCGTGCTGATGAACAGCGCAGCAGCGAAATTCTTGACCGCATCCCGGCAGGACGTTGGGGACTGCCGAGCGACCTGATGGGGCCGGTGGTATTCCTGGCTTCCAGCGCGTCTGATTACATCAACGGCTACACCGTGGCGGTTGATGGCGGCTGGCTGGCGCGCTAATTTTTAGCTCCGCTTTAGTGCAAGAGTGAACCCTGCTTCGGCAGGGTTTTTTTATGCATTAACAATAATTGTCCATATCATGAAATTAGAATAGTCCATATGATTTATTTATTTTTTAGCTGAACATCTATGTGTAATGGGGTATTTCGATAATGAGATGATTGTTTTCTGTTCTTTTGAAAGTTGAATGTCCATCACAAAATGGCTACTGGTAGCTTATTAATCCATATCTTTGGCTCGTCCTGCCTGACACCTTAGTCCGCCGATATCGTACTTTCATCACATGTTTTACTCCGTCTGGCAGGAAAAAATGGCTTCAATTAATAACGACTCTACGTTAATGCCGCGTACGCAGCGCGATACCCGGCGCATGAATCAGTTTGTTTCGATTGCCGCCGCAGTGGCGGGATTGTTGTTTGGCCTCGACATCGGGGTCATTGCCGGGGCGCTGCCCTTTATTACCGATCATTTTGTCTTATCCAGCCGCATGCAGGAGTGGGTGGTGAGCAGCATGATGCTCGGAGCCGCTATCGGTGCGCTCTTTAACGGCTGGCTCTCGTTCCGTCTGGGGCGTAAATACAGTCTGATGGTTGGCGCCGTGCTGTTTGTCGCAGGCTCTATTGGCTCTGCTTTTGCGACCAGCGTCGAAATGCTGCTGGCGGCGAGGGTCATTCTCGGCGTTGCCGTAGGTATCGCCTCCTATACCGCGCCGCTGTATCTGTCTGAAATGGCCAGCGAAAACGTGCGCGGCAAGATGATCAGTATGTACCAGCTGATGGTAACGCTGGGGATCGTGATGGCATTTCTCTCTGACACCGCGTTTAGCTACAGCGGTAACTGGCGGGCGATGCTTGGGGTGCTGGCCTTACCGGCGGTTGTACTGATCATTCTGGTCGTCTTCTTGCCGAATAGCCCGCGCTGGCTGGCGGAAAAAGGACGTCATGTGGAAGCGGAAGAGGTGCTGCGGATGCTGCGCGATACCTCGGAAAAAGCCCGCGATGAGCTGAACGAAATTCGTGAAAGCCTGAAGCTAAAACAGGGCGGCTGGGCGCTGTTTAAAATCAACCGCAACGTGCGCCGCGCGGTATTTCTCGGCATGTTGTTGCAGGCCATGCAACAGTTTACCGGTATGAATATCATCATGTACTACGCGCCGCGTATCTTCAAAATGGCCGGTTTCACCACCACCGAGCAGCAGATGGTGGCGACGCTGGTGGTTGGCCTGACCTTTATGTTCGCCACCTTTATCGCGGTCTTCACCGTCGATAAGGCCGGACGTAAACCGGCGCTGAAAATCGGTTTTAGCGTTATGGCTGTCGGCACGCTGGTGCTGGGCTACTGCCTGATGCAGTTTGATAACGGCACTGCCTCCAGCGGCCTTTCCTGGCTGTCGGTCGGCATGACCATGATGTGCATCGCGGGCTATGCGATGAGCGCTGCGCCGGTAGTGTGGATTTTGTGTTCGGAAATTCAGCCGCTGAAATGTCGCGACTTCGGTATCACCTGTTCAACCACGACCAACTGGGTGTCGAACATGATTATCGGCGCGACATTCCTGACCTTGCTTGATTCAATCGGCGCGGCGGGAACCTTCTGGCTTTACACGGCGCTGAACATCGCTTTTATCGGTGTGACTTTCTGGCTGATTCCGGAAACCAAAAATGTCACCCTGGAGCATATCGAACGTAAGCTGATGTCCGGCGAGAAGCTGCGCAACATTGGCAATTAATTACAGCGACTCGCGCGGCAGCCACGGGCTGGCAACACGTACCGTTTCCCGATGGCTGTCGCCGTTAATGATATGCAGGGCGCTCAGGCGCCCGATGTCATAATGCGGGAGCTGTACCGTCGACAGCGGCGGTAAGAACAGATCGCCGATCCCCACCATATTGTCGTAACCCACCACCGCCACATCCTGCGGAATACGTAGCCCCTGCGCCAACAGCGTCTGATAAACCATAAATGCAATACGGTCGTTGCCGCAAATCACCGAGTCGAACTGCGGCTTTTGCTGTTGGATATGCGCTAACACGACAGCGGGAATATCGCGATAGTGTTCATCGCCGTAGGCCATATAGCAGTGATCGAGCGCGTCCGGGTCAATCCCCGCTTCCCGGCTGGCGCGTTCCAGCCCCTGACGGCGGCGGACGGTTGCGAGATGGTTAGCCGGTAGATGTAGACACAGTGGACGACGGTAGCCCGCAGCCAGCAAGGCCTGCACCGCCGTGTATTGTCCTTGTTCATCATCCGGAATATAGCTGGCTACCGGATCGTGCAGGCTTTCGCAGTTCGCCAGCACGCAGGGGAGGGTCAACAGCTTGGCCGGAAGCGGTACCTGTCGCAGCCCCATAGTGGTGTAAATGATCCCGTCCGGACGGTGAGAGAGCAGCAGATCGACAATGGTTTCCGGGCTATCGTCGGAGAACATATTGACCACAAAACTGTTCCAGCCGTGGGCACGCGCGGTTTCCTCGATGGAAAGCGTAATCTCCACCGAGAACGGCGTAGTCACGGTATCCAGCGCCAGTACCCCGATGGTGTTTGGCGTAGCGTGAGCGCCGCGGATTTTTTTCGCTGACAGATCGGGGACATAGTTGGTCTGTTCGATAGCCGCCTGGACGCGGGCCAGGGTCTCTGGTTTCAACCTTTCCGGGCTATTCAGCGCGCGGGAAACCGTCATCAGCGACACATTCGCCAGCTTTGCCACATCTTTCAGGGATGCCATATTGAGTGCTCCACCCTCGCCGTCGCAACGGGGTTTAACTAAGTTACTGATGTAAAAGGATCATACGATATTCTATCGTACACGTAGCGCGTGCGCAGGCGAGGAATATTTGATCGCGATCGCACTCTCATTATGTTAACGTTAACTTTTGTAATTAACATCATGAATCTCAGCAAAACGACATGAGTTTCGCTTTTTGTTAACGTTACCATATCAGCATTACTCCAACATGAGAATGTCATGATGAAAGCGCATCGCTCCCACAGCTACCCGTTACTCAGTGCGTTACTGTTCTTCTTTTTTGTCACCTGGTCCTCTTCAGGCTCTCTGCTCTCTATCTGGTTGCATCAGGAAGTGGGTCTGAAACCGGGAGACACCGGTTTTATTTACGCGGTGCTCTCCGTCTCTGCGCTGTTTGCTCAGGTTTGCTACGGCTTTATTCAGGACAAGCTCGGCCTACGTAAGAATCTGCTCTGGTACATCACCGTTCTGCTGATCCTCTCAGGCCCGGCCTATATGCTTTTTGGCTACCTGCTGAAAATTAACGTGTTACTCGGCAGTATTTTTGGCGGGATTTATATCGGCCTGACCTTTAACGGCGGCATCGGCGTGCTGGAATCTTATACCGAACGTGTAGCGCGCCAGAGCCAGTTTGAATTCGGCAAGGCGCGGATGTGGGGTTCGCTGGGCTGGGCGGTGGCGACGTTCTTTGCCGGTTTGCTGTTCAACATCAACCCGCATTTAAACTTTGCGGTAGCCAGCTGCTCCGGCCTGGTGTTCTTTATTTTACTGGCGCGGCTGCGGGTTTTCTCTGCGTCACAGGCGATGGATGAAGCGGTGGCTGGCGGTAAAGTGACGCTGGAGGATGCGCTGCGCCTGCTGACCCTGCCGCGTTTCTGGGCGCTGGTATTCTTTGTGATCGGCACCTGCATCTACGGCGTTTACGACCAGCAGTTTCCGGTCTATTTCTCCTCACAGTTCCCGACGCTGCAGGAAGGGAACGCGATGTATGGCTATCTGAATTCGTTCCAGGTCTTTCTTGAAGCTGCGGGGATGTTCTGCGCCCCGTGGTTGGTTAACCGCATTGGCGCGAAAAACGGCCTGATCTTCGCCGGAATGGTGATGGCGATGCGTATGGTAGCCTCCGGGCTGGTTGAAGGGCCGCTGCTTATCTCCATTACCAAGCTGCTGCACGCGGTCGAGCTGCCGATACTGCTGGTCTCTATCTTTAAATACAACAGCTTAAACTTCGATAAACGCCTCTCTTCCACGCTGTATCTGGTGGGCTTCGCCTGCACCAGCTCGGTTATCGCTACGATACTGTCGCCGCTGGCGGGCTATAGCTACGAGAAATACGGCTTTGCCCAGTCCTATCTGATTATGGGACTGCTGGTGTTCTGCACCACCTTTATCTCCATCTTCTTGTTGCGTTCCACGAAGTCCTCCTCGGACCCGCTGGTCTCGCAGCCCACCGCAATCTGAATCAAAAGAGTGAAGACTATGACGTACACAATTGCCAACGCTGAACAGGAATTACAGGCTAAACGCGAGGCGCTGAACTTGCGCTGGTATCCGCGCTACCACCTGGCCGCCCGCGCGGGCTGGATCAACGACCCGAATGGTCTGGTGTGGTTCGACGGCTGGTATCACGCTTTTTATCAGCATCACCCGTACTCGACCCAGTGGGGGCCGATGCACTGGGGGCATGCGCAAAGTAAAGATCTGGTTCACTGGGAGCATCTGCCGGTGGCGCTGGCCCCGGAAGGCCCGGAGGATAAAGACGGCTGTTTCTCCGGATCGGCGGTCGTTGATGGCGATACGTTGGCGCTGATTTATACCGGGCATAAATTCCACGGTGACGCCAGCGATGAGGCTAATCTCTATCAGGTGCAGTGTCTGGCGACCAGCCGCGACGGTATTCACTTTGAGCGCCAGGGGATCGTGGTCGATACCCCGCCGGACATGCACCATTTCCGCGACCCGAAAGTGTGGCGGGAAGGGGAGTGCTGGTACATGATCGTCGGCGCTCGCGATGGCGACACAGGGCAGGTGCGGCTGTATCGTTCTGCCGATCTGCGCCAGTGGCACGACGCGGGCGTTCTCGACGAGGCAGAGAAAGAGATGGGTTATATGTGGGAGTGCCCGGACTTTTTCACTCTCAATGGTAAACACATATTGATGTTTTCCCCGCAGGGGATTGCGGCAAAAGGCTATCGGAACCGTAACCTTTTCCAGAGCGGCTATCTGCTCGGCGACTGGCGGCCGGGGCAGGCGTTTGTTCGCGAGGGGGAATTTGTGGAGATGGATCATGGGCACGATTTTTATGCCCCGCAGAGCTTTCTCACCCCCGATGGCCGCCGTATCGTCATTGGCTGGCTGGATATGTGGGAATCGCCGCAGCCGGAGCAGCAGGATGGCTGGTCGGGTATGCTTTCGCTACCGCGCGAGCTGAGCCTGAGCGCGGATAACCGTCTGCAAATGCGCCCGGCTAAAGAGGTCGAGGGCATGCGCGGGGCCTGGTTCCCGTGGCCGGTCACAACGCTGAAAAACCAGCAGACGATGATGGTGGAAAACTGTGAAGCCATGGAGGTCATCCTGAACTGGGATTGCGCCAGCAGCAGCGCTGAGCAGTATGGTCTGAGCTTCGGCGATGGTCTGCGTATTTACGTGGACGCGCAGATGCAGCGCCTGGTGCTGGAGCGTCATTATCCGCAGTATGGTCTGTGCGGGGTACGTAGCGTGCCGTTAACCACCGGGGCAGAGCTGAAGTTAAGGATATTCTTCGATAGCTCTTCCGTCGAAGTGTTTGTTAATGATGGTGAGGCTTGTCTCAGTAGTCGTATATATCCGGATGCAGACAATCGCGAATTGGCTTTATTTGCCTGGAGCGGTTCGGCGTTTTTAACTGAAGCGGGAGCCTGGCAACTGGAATAATCGTTATTTCATTGTTTTTAATACTCCGCCTTTGACGATGGGCGGGGTATTATTGTCATCATCGTCGTGTTTTACCTATAAATAAAAACTTAATTTAATAAAAGGGTTTACCGATGAATAAAATCTGGGTCGGGTGTTTTCTGACATCTTTATTTACCCCTCTGGCTAATGCACAGGAGCCATTAACACTCGAAGAACGGCTGGCGCAAATGGAGCAACGGCTGAAAGCGACGGAACAGCGGGCATCCAGCGCGGAGGCGGAGATCCGAGCGCTAAAACGTCAGGAGACGCCAACGGCGGTGGCCAGTACCGCACCCGCTAAGCCCACTTTGCAACTTAATGATTATGGCGAATTAAAATTCTATGGCGACGTTGAGTTTAATATGGACGGTGCCAGTCGCACCGGTAGTTTAACGTCGGTGAAAACCAGTGCTAATAAAAACTGGGCGCCGGGAGATAAAGAACGTTGGGATATTAACGGACGTATTCTTCTGGGCTTTGATGGGTTACGCAAAGGCGCTAACGGGAAATATGCTGGATTCAGCGTCCAGCCGCTGGCGGATATGAATGGAAAAATGAATCTTGATGACGCGGCGTTTTTCTTTGGTCAGGAGAGTGACTGGAAAATAAAAATTGGTCGCTTCGAGGCTTACGATATGTTCCCGCTGAATCAGGATACCTTTATTGAATATTCCGGCAATACGGCGAACGATCTGTATAGCGATGGTTATGGCTATATTTACATGATGAAAGAGGGACGTGGGCGTAGTAGTAGCGGCGGTAACTTCCTGCTGAGTAAAAACCTTGATAATTGGTACTTTGAGGTTAATACGCTAGTGGAAGACGGCAGCTCTCTGTTTGTCGAGCAGAACTATCATGGCAACGCGCTGGATAACCGTAAAAACGTGGTTTACGTGCGCCCGGTGGCGGCGTGGCAGTCCGGTACGTGGTCGGTGGCGGCGGCGCTGGAGAGTAACCTCGTCAATAACGCCTACGGTTATCAGAATCAAAACGGTCGCTGGGTCGATCAGTCCAGCCGCACCGGCTACGGCATGACGCTGAGCTGGAATACGCTGAAAACCGATGCCGAGGATGGGGCGGTGGTAAATTTGAGCACCGCGTATCTGGATGCGGCGGATGAAAAGGATTTCAGTGCCGGTATCAATGCGTTATGGCACCGCGTGGAGCTGGGCTATATCTATGCGCATAATAAAATCGACCGGTTTAATATGTCCGGTGTCAGCGCGGAATGTGACGGCGATTGTGCGATCCTGACGCCGGGGCGCTACGACATCCACACCCTTCACACCTCATGGCTGCTGCCGGATATTATGGATATGCCGAACTTTAATATTTACCTCGGAGCCTATGCGTCGTGGCTGGATTCGTCGGCGGCGAAAAGCGGCAATACCGATGAGCGCTACGGCGCTCGGGTGCGGTTTAAGTATTTCTTCTGATAAGTTTTCCCGGGTTGCGGCGTAAAGCGCCTTACCCGGGCTACCCCATCACAAACTTGCGGCGGACCCGTAGCCCGGGCAGACGCTTTGCGCCGCCCCCGGGGAAGGCCGCAGAGTTGTCGAATGACTACACCTCAGCCAGATACAGCGCGGGCATGCCTTCTTTATCAGAGGTAAACAGCACCCAGCGGTTATCTGGTGAAAATGACGGATGCGGATGCGTTGCCTGACGCTCGCCTTCGATGACTTTCCAGGTCGAATCATGGCGGCAAACCGCTTTTTGCTCACCGGTATGAATATCAAATACCCAGATAAACGGATCGTTAAGCTGAATATCACCGGTGCTGTGCGGCGCGCCGTCACCGGTCACCAGAGAACCATCATGATTGCTCATCAGATGTGAACAAGGGGGGATCGCCATCAACTGTTGGTTTTCCAGCGTTACCGGATCGGCACGATACAGATAACGATGCGGATCGTTTTCCTGATGGGCGACGTAGTAAAGCGCGGAACCATCCGGCACCCAGAACTCATGGGTAAAACTCTCTCCTGGTTGGTGTTGGCGAACCTTACGCATATGGCTACCGTCAGCGTCGATAAGCCACATTCTGGCATCGATCGCATCGCGTGGGCCTTCGTGGCAGAAGGCGATGGTGTTGTCATCAAACGGACGATAAATCGGGTGACCGAGCCAGCGTTTTTCCTGCAATACCACACGCTGTTCACCGCTGTGTAGATCGATATTAATCAGACGACATTCCGGTTCGGTAAAGTAAAAGTCGCGGAATTTGCTCCAGTCGGTCAGCGGCTGCCAGTCGCTTTTTTTGATTTCGATTCCCACCAGTTGGCTGCAATCGCTATTGGCAACCCAGGTACCGTAAGCGACCCACTCGTCGTCCACCTGATAAACAACCTGTTCTTCCAGCGTCTCCAGACTCACGCGGCGCAGCTGTTGGTTGTTTTTCACATACCACAGCGACTGGTCATCCTCGGAGAGAAAACCGCCGAAGGTATTATCGCCCGGCCCGTCGGTAATCTGAGTGGCCTGCTGGGCGGCGATATCGAGTAAATAGTAGTTCCAGTGGCCTTCAAACGCACCGCCGAAAATCAGCTTGCTACCGTCCTGGGTAAAGCATTTTTGATAGAAGTAATTACGGTGACAGATAACATGCGATGGCGTCATCCGGATCACCTGGTGACCGGTTTCGCTGTCCTGCGTGGTCCGAAAGTTCAGCGGGATGATTTTGCCTTTCATGATTGACTCCTTGCTAAAAAAATACCCCGCAGCCGGGGCTGCGGGGTAGGTACTGATAACGAGCAGTTAGCGCATCGCGCGGCGCAGGATACGGTCAGACTGACGCTGGAAATCTGCGGCCGTCTCTTCGACCGTTTTCTGTCCATAATCGATGTACTGCAAAGAGGTGCCGAACTGGGCAACGATCTGCGGGTCATCGAAGTATGGCGACACGGAAAGTTTGGTTGGCAGAGACTGCGCCAGCTTCAGGCCGGATACCGCCGGGTCATCGGCTTTAATGGTGCCGTCTTCGGTCAGGTATTGCACCGCCACCTTACTCAGCGGTACGCCACGCTCCAGGCCCAGGGTATCAACCCCTTCCTTGCTGTTCAGCAGGAAGTTAATGACTTTCGCCGCTGCTTCCGGATTTTTGGTCGATTTACCGATGGAGAGCATCTGCGCTGGTTTA